>CAIXQV010000873.1 GCA_903921605.1 uncultured Planctomycetaceae bacterium
ACTGGACGGGGCGTCTGTTGCGAACCAACAAACGCCGCTCGATTCCGGCAGAACTTGATCGGATGCTTGAGCGACTGCACTGCAGCTCGGAGAGACGGTTGAATCTCGCCAAGAACTCTCGCAAACGCTTTCGAGTCGAGATCGGACCGCCAGCAACTCCGCAGTCCATTTCATCCCACCGCCGCTCCCATCGCATCACCGCTCAGGGGCGACGTGAATCCTGACAGTTGCTTGAAGAAACAGTGTGGGCGTCTGTTCTTGAAGGTAGATTTTTTAATGACTGTGGGAGCTAACTTCGGGGGCTTTTTCTATCCCTCTTCAGTGTGGTAACTGCCGACCATGGTCTTCTCATATGCCGACTGACTTGTGGTGATTCCCGTAGGGCTGGGCGTTGTTGCCGCAGGCTCGCGGTGACCGCGTTCGTAACGTCCCCACCAGGATCAACATCGCACCGACGCGCCCTCATCGAGAATCCCCAACATCCCCCTTCAATCGCGCGAACCTGGCACAACCTTTACGACGACTTCTTTACCTTCTCGGACGAGAAAAGGTGTCAGGAACCGTTTATCGACAACTGACGTGGTCTTGCGTACCGTAGAGGCAAGGGAAGACCGAAACGATCAGTTCCGGAAAGTCGGATTTATTATGTGATCAACCGGGTCAATGCTCGGTTGGCGAATCTTTACCAAACATGAAGATTGCAGTTCTCCAGAAGTATTAGGCGATTCGTATTGGATGTGGGGGCAGTGTGATCGGCGCTGCGGTCAGCATCAAAGAGGTTGGAATTTTTTGTCAATCCGCTCTCTTCAAAACACGCGCGCATGGTACGCAGAGAGTCCCTTTCGGGGAGCTTTGCAAAAAAACCGAGACAATGTCTCGGCTTTTTTACGCCCTGAGTGTAAAGGAGGACAGATTTGTTCTTCGTGTACATCCTCCGCTCCGCACAGTCCGGAAAATTCTACACCGGCCAAACGAATGATCTCGATCGCCGGATGCAGGAGCACAATGATCCGCTTCACAATGATCGCAAATACACGACGCGAAACACAGGTCCGTGGGAGTTGCTTCATCGCGAAGTGTATGCGACTCCCTCAGAAGCTATGAAGCGAGAAACGTGGTTGAAATCCGGAGTTGGCCGAGCATGGATCAATGCTCAGTTCGACAGAACAGGTCCGCCACTGAATCACGGTCTCACGCAAAGGCGCAAAGCCGCAAAGAATTCAACACACCGAACACTTATACCTTCCTTTGCGTCTTAGCACCTTTGCGTGAGAACTGAGAGAACTGACTTAAGTGTTCAGATCGAACGCTGTCACCGGAGCACCAAAAGTTCAGCGATGCGAGGCTCGCTGCGAAGTTGAGTTTGAAGAGGACCATTAACCGATCGTCGTTCTGAGAGTGCATGCTCAACCAACCTGCCCGCTGCAGGACTACGGTGACGACTTAGGTCTTCTGCGACCACGCGGCAACAGCACTGCCAACGAGAGAACTAAGGACGCCAAACGCCCATAACGCTGGAATCAGGACTTCCTCAGAAATATTTGGAACAGTAGCTGCGCCGAATTCTGTGTGAACAGAATGCTGTGGAAGCAATGAGTAGGCAACAACGGTAGCCAGAAACAGGACGAGTATGCCGCCTACAGCGCCGCAGATTGCTCCTGCGAGGCTGGATCGCAGGCCGTTGCGGCACCAACCCCAATAGCACAGCCTGGATAGCTCCAACCAAAACTCCAATCACGCCCACAACGGCCGCAGTGATCAGCAACCCAATAGCAAACATTCATGAGCTCTTTGAGAAACGGATACGGCCCCTGCAAGGGGAATGCCTGTTTCACCACCTCGCCGCCACCTTGCTCAGCAAGAATATTCCGAGTTGCTAATTCGCGATGGAGTCCTCATCGGGTGTTGCTTTCAAATCCGGCAGCAGATGATTTCGGGAAGTGCGTGGTCGTTCCTCTTCGCTGTGCCGACCGCATCTCCACACACGATGATTAGAACACTATTTCCATGCGACATCCGTCATCGAAAGAGGTCAGACGTTTTTTGAGGTGTCACGAAAAGAGGTCCTTTCGATGAGGAGCGTGGGCTAATCTGCCGTGATAGTCCCAAATACATTATCGTCACTCGTAGAGGCTTTGTTCCCCACGATCTTCCGAATCGTCCGCTTGTCGGCGGTGACAGTCCCGGACGTGTAAACCCCGCCACCGATGCCCTGGCCATGCTGGCCACCAACCGCCCAGTTGCCGGAGATCGTTGATTCACGAAGGTCCATCCAGCAGGACGAGGTATTGTGCAGCGCACCGCCAAGAGCTACGCCAGCAATTTCACTCCCCGGACTTCCACCAGAAGC
>CAIXQV010000874.1 GCA_903921605.1 uncultured Planctomycetaceae bacterium
AGCATTGGCCAGCATGATCGTGGGCGAAAGCCACCGTGCTCATGAACGATACTCTCAAGGACACTGGCTCGCTCACGATTCGCCCTCAGGCGTTTTCGCATGAGACCACGAACAGACTCGGGCAGCTGACAGCCACTGAGGCCACCATCGCGAATGTCACGAATCAATGACTCCGCATGCTGATTTGCGTGATCCAGCAACTGCAGCAACGTGCTGGGATTTGCAGTAATCAGCATCCCGACATAAGGATCAGCCAACGCCATTCGGAGAATTGTATAGCGTTTGGCTTCGGCATCACCAATCTCTGCCACAGCCGAAGGAACCGTATACAACGTACGGACGATGGTGCTCTGCATGGCGGCGACCAGTCCGCTGATGTTGCCGCACGGAGTCCCACCCGGCGTCGCAAATCTGCGATGACTGCTGCTGATCTGAACGATGTTCAGTTTCTGCAGTCGAGCATGCTCTGAATACGTCCCGATCCCCCACATTTGCCAACCACGGCGATAATCATGCAGAAACCGATCTGTAACCGGGATCAGCTTGGACTCAGAAGTGGTCCCGCTTGTCACGGCAAACATCTGCAGTCGGTTGGCACTTCCCAGTAACGCCTGATGCTCACCTGCAGCAACACGCTGAACGTAGGGTCGCACGAGTTCGTAGTCAGCAACAGGGACAGCACTTCGGAATTCACTGAGCGACATTCCGGGGGAAAGTCGACGATCGCGTGAAAACTGGCTATCGTGGTTCAACTGCAACAGGCCACGAAGCACTGCCTGCTGGTTGTCTCGACAGCCTACCCTGGCCGCCGCCAAAAACTCGCGCCGCGCTCGACGCATTCGGCGACGGAGGAATGTTCCGGCCGCAGCACGCATTCGATAAGCCAGCGGAATCTTATTCATTACGGTCCCTGGGCTGCGAATCCAGCGATCTTTAGTTTAAACAAGAAACGGCCAACAACAAAAAAGGCATCTCCGAACGATACGTTCAGAAATGCCTTCATGTGTTTCATCCAGGCAGGCAAAGCAAGACTACTTCTTGCCGCCCTTTGCGGCTCCCTTGGCCGCTCCCTTCGCTGGAGTTGCTGCTGCTGCAGTTTCTTCAGCCGTCTTCTTCTTCTTCTTGCCAAGCAGAGCCTTCGCGACTCGAACTTTCGGAAGTCCCAGAGGACTACGTCCGGTGGCAAAGCGGTCTTCTTCAATCAACCTTGCAATTCGCTCACCGCGCGTCAGCACGTTACGAGATCGAGAAAGGCCAAGTCGAGTCCTGAGAGTCTTGTCAACTGACACGTGAACGCTCCAATCGCACTCTGAATTCAAAATTGCCTCGAAACAAATCCTTGCTTCGAAGACCGGGTATCGAAAAATTGTCCCAGTTCCACGGCCGACCAGTTACAACATCGGACCGGGAAAGTTGGGGAGTGTATCGACAAAACATCCGCTTCTCAACCACGCCTTTGCCACTTTTCCCACTGAAAATCAACGTAACCAGTGGAAAATGCTGCAGAAATTGGTTCCAGACTCCCTGGCTGGAAAAAATTCCTGAGAAAACCGGGCTGCCGCAACACTCAAACGATCAACCGAGGGCAACTGACAATCGCCTCAATGTTTTAGCAATCTGACAATAAGACCGGTCGGAAACAATCGCACTACGGGCCGTATTTTCCCCGTTCTGGCTTTTCTGGCTGCAAAAAAGCCGACGCAACACCTCTGACGACCATTTTTCTTGCCTGTTGATGTATTCGCAGTTCAACGCGTCGTGTCTGAATCACCCAGCATTCAGTTCTTAATTTGAACCACCAGCCAGACTGAAGCGGGCACCATGAACGAAGTTAACGCTTCCGATTTATCGACCAATCTGGTCCAACGCCATGGCGGCTCGGTAGTCGGCTCGCGATTCAAAGTAAAGCTTCAAAGCGTCAACATACTTTTCAGCCGATTCGACGGCGTACTGTTCACGAAGGGTCACTTTCAG
>CAIXQV010000875.1 GCA_903921605.1 uncultured Planctomycetaceae bacterium
ATTAGTACGTTGACACTGGCTGCTACTGGCAGGCGATACCACCAAAGCAACGTTAGGCACGTGCTGCCTCCGCAGACTAAGCCTGGAAGAAACGAGAAACCAGAATATCGAGAGCCGAAATCTGCCATCTCCAATAGTGAATTGGAATGCAGGAATGTGGTAACTCTGTTTCCACCTATTACTCCCACAATCAAGGAGACGGTCGTAATCATGAACAGTTGATCTGCGGCTGCCTTAGGCCAGTGTCGAACTTCCGTATCCAGTCCGAGGAATGCAACAATCAATCCGATGCCGATGAGCAGTTCGAAAGAGTGGATTGCGACAGACGCTTCGAAGAGATGCAAAGTAATGCCGTGATACATCAGGCAAACTCCTGCCACGGATCAGTGGTCGGAGCTTTTCCTCCACCGAGGAAGATGAGCAGAATGGCAATTCCAAAGAACAGACCAGAGGTGAAAAACTGCATTGTGTTGAAGATCGACAGGAATATCCCAGCCCCAAGGCAGTAGACCGGAACCTTCTTCACCATTGGCTCCTCAAAAGTACGAAATGCCTTAATAGTGCCAACAAGACCGACGATTGTCTGAACCAATCCCAAGAGGATGAATTTTCCTCCAAGGGCAGTTGCATCGGCAGCTGCAGCAGAGCTACTAGTCTGTTTTCCCATCTCGCCAAGTGTCGAGAAGCAGATTCCCGTACAGAGGCCGACCATGAGACTAAATGAAACACCAAGAATACCCAAGACAAGGACGGCTGTTCGCATGGTTTGAATTCGCCAGTTGATGAGGGGTTACGGGTTGGGGAATGAGAACTGTGGGTGTTGGGGCCCTGAAAGAAATTCGTCGTTTCTTTTGCGTGACCACTGAAGCAGGAATGAAGATCGATTGATGCGGATATCAGGGAAAACCGACTCCAAATTTTGGACAGCTCTGAAGTAGTGCCAATCTAAAAGTGGCCCGCCGCAATCTTTTCTGATTCGACTGAATGATTGACCTACCGAACGAGGATGCAGTCCCTGAGCATGACGTTGCCGAATTTCCCATCACAACGCCCCTGAATGGTCAGATACTGACTGGGTCTGAGATCAGCTGCTTCGTCTTCAAAGCTTTCAGCAAAGAAACACTGAATCGAGAATATCTCATACTCGTCCGTCTGCTAGTTTCACAGGCAACGGCTTCGGAACCAGGCGAACGAGTACGACAGGGTCTACCCGGTAATTGACCAAAATTCTTCGGTCAATAAGTCCACGAATCACAGGAATGCGCATAGCGGCTCGTTACCGGGTAAACCGGGATCTTGTCCGACAGTTAACGGGGATGCTGAGTCTGTGGGTGGTTGTCAGACGGCAAAGCGCCGAATGGAGCCGAGACTGCTGAAACAGATCAGCTCAACGACAAATCCGTGATGGTCGTCCGGTCATGGCTTTGTCGCTTCAACTTCCTTCCAGAACTCGGTGATTGGTTTGTCATTCACTGTGTCCAATGTCTTGATAGAACGAAGTAGATCAGTATGTTGCTGAGGATTGAAAACGAGGCCCAGATATCGAAGTGGCATGTCCTTGATGACGGAGAAATCACTGAGGTGATACGATGACCCTGACAAAATCCGGAGGCTCATTCCTTTCAACGGTGTAAGGTCACTGACCAGCGAATCGAAGATCCAGAGTTCGTTCAAAGGGGCTCCCGTCAACGGCGACAGATCGTGAACTCTTGTCTTGCTGACATCCAAGAACTCCAGTGGCATCCCTTTGAGCGGCGAGCAATCTGAAACAAGCGTTCCGCTGCAGTGGAGAGAGGTTACCCAACCACTTGCGGTAACCATCGAAGTCGTCTTGATTGCTCGGTGCCATGTCGAGGTTCCTGTCGTGTTATGGGCGGTGAACCATGCACTGTTTGGTGGCTGCTGCGGAGACACTCGGCGATCTTGAACCAGCGGCGACTGCCACGACATTTCAACGGTCGTTCGACCAACGATCTCGAATGTGTTCGGGGATCGCAACCTGCGTCCCTACGGCCTCCAGAATTGAAGTCATGTGGTCAAACTCAAGATTGTCCGCAAGTTCTCCACTGAAATTCCCATACATCCGTTGCATGTATAAATCAGCAATTGCCTTAGCTTCCTTTCGCTGTTTTTGTGGATCAAAGGGAATCATTGCAAACTTGTCTTGAGCCTCCTGCACGGATGCCACGTGCTGTTGCAGTTCCGACACGCTGATGTTTCCACGTGGCTGATTCGTGTAGGCGTCCACGAGTGTTCGGAATGCGGCCAGTTTGATTCCGTCCTGCAAGAGGGAGTCGTTGCTGATTGGTGGATTTGCCGCATCCGTTCTATCTGTGGCTGACTCAAACGACGAACCGTTTACGCCAATTAAAATCAAAATGCAGCAGACCGCTCCGACCCCTATTCCGATAGGCTTCCCCCACGATTTGTGCTGATAGTTGCTGCCGAAGTTCTCCTTCACGAATCGAACTTGCTTTTCGTTGTCGGTGCAGGCCCAGACCACGAACATCAAGCAGCCGATGTACCGAAAGATTGCCGTGATAACCGCAGTGTCCGGCGTGATGACTGCAAGAAATAGGAACGCCAAGAAGCCGTAGAACCAAAGCATCGAACGCTTGGCCCTCGCCTCTTCACCGAGTGTCTTCCAGTTCTGCATCGTCAGGAATGCACCGAAGGCAGGGGTGAACAGCAGACACCAAAGCCGTGCAGCAAACGGATTCCAAAGTGCCGAGGACAGCAACGCTGATGCGGTCGGCGAAAGCGGCGGCATGTTTCGAGCGGGCGTGGTTGGTAGCGAAGGATTCGCTGAAGGCTGAGGCAGCGGAGGTGGGACCGGCATGGCTGGCGGTTCGACTGGTAATAACCCTTTCACAGCTCTGGCTTGTTTCCACTCAGACCAGCCTTCTTTCCAAATCAGATCGCTGGGAGACAGGCCACCATTCGCCGCCAGTTGCTTGAGGTCGTCTGTCGAAACGGGGCCGATTTGTTGGCCGCCCTTGGAGTAGTGCCATTCCTGATTGTTGACCGCCATTGTTTTTCTTTCTGATTCGACTGAATGATTGACCTACCGAACAATGATGCAGTCTTTGAGCATGACGTGGCCAAGTTTCCCGTCACATTGCCCCCGAATGGTCAGATACTGGCTTGGCCTAAGATCAGCTGCTTCGTTTTCAAAGCTGTCAGCAAAAAAACACTGGATCGAGAATATCTCAAATTCGTCCGTCTTCAGTGTTACGTAGATGTTCCCCCAAAGGTTCCGGCTGATGCTCTTAACCAGTCCATTCACTTGCAATTCTTTTCCCTTGTACTTCCTGTCAGCGCCAATGTCGTTCGCTTTGTATTCGGAGAACAGCTGGTATGCCGTGGTCTGTATTACGGCATCCGCACTGATTTGACCGCTTGTTGTTGTGTTGCTTTTGCCTTGGCCAATAATCTCACGGGTTGATGCTGAAGTCTCGTCCCCTCTTGGTACAACACTCGCAAGGAGTATCAGTGCTCCAATCGAGACGCCTGTCCAAATCCACTTCGAGCGATGATTCAATCGAGGGTTCAGCCACACCAGTAAGATGCCGATCGGCCAGCAGAAGATGGTTAGAAACGCAGCAAGCGGCAGTCGTTGCCAAAGTGGCCCTTTTTCGTGAGAAGACATTGCTGCAATCTGCTCGTCCAGCTTTGCGATTTCTTCGAATGCCGATGTGATCGGCGACACAAGCTCTGGTGAACCTGCCGATGTCCCATGTGACTCGAAGGCTTTCTTCCCGAGTTCCCGGATTGATTCGTCTCGTTGATAGCTGAGCTTCGTCGTCTGCCCTTTTGCCTGTAGTTGAGCCGCACCAGTTTGCAGTTTGCCTTTGATGTCCGTCGCCTGCGGTCGTTCCCTGGCAGTTGTAGCAATCTTGCTGATCTCATCATTCGTGGCTGTGATTTGCTGAAAGAGAACGCTCAGCTCGTCCTGGAATCGCTCGCTCGAAAAAACGTCTTTCCCCAATGTCAGGTACGCCTTGGGCAAGATCAATTGAGTAATCTGCGTTTTGCGTACATGGGCCGATGCGAGTTCTTTCGCCTGCTTCGCCGTACTCATAATGTCCGCTAACCCAGTCTGCATCGTCTCAGCAGCTTTGGCCGTGGACTGATGCAATTTGCTGACTTCTGGACTATTCGTCGGGGACGATGGATGCACCGAAGTTTCAGGATTCAACTGCGGCAGTGGTGGAGGCGTTCGTGCTTCAGACAGTTCTGCGGAAAAGAGTCCTGCGATCGTGCCTGCCTGCCGCCAATCAGAGCTTTCCGCTGGACGCACCATGTCTGACACATGCAGTATGCCAGTTAAGGCCATTTGCTTCACTTCGTCAGAAGTGAGCGGCCCTCTTGTCTTGTCGCCACGACTCACAAACCACTTTTTTGACATTGTCAGCTCACATTGCTTCTGCGCAGTTGCCCATGAAAAAGATCAGACGATAGGGCGAATTGAACGAGCCAAGACTTGTTTTCATCTCGCTGAAACCCGCTGGATCGTTGCTTTTACTGGGTAAGCGACAGTGGAGCAGAAACAGGCTCACGAAAATTGCGCCAATCTCAGGACTCTGCCAAAATCCCCCATCGTGATATACAGTCCTCCATCTCTGGAAAGATTCTGCGGCAAATATGAGCCGATCTTCCGAGCATTGTCGCTTATTGATTTAGTGACTTCGCAAGCAGACTTTCCGCTTGCGAATTGGGATGACCAGTATGCCGCACACAACGGATCTTCACCTCCATCTCAAGGATCTCGTCAATGGATCATCTGAGGCCCGTGAGAACCTGATTGAGCACTCCTGTGAGCGTTTGCGGCGGTTATCGAGTCAAATGCTCAAACGTTTTCCATCTGTACAGCGATGGTTGGAGACTGACGATGTGCTGCAAGCCTCATTGCTTCGACTACACAGAGCCCTGGCAGCGGTCCACCCAATGACTCCGCCAGAATTTTACGGACTTGCAGCAACCCAAATTCGAAGGGAACTTCTGGATCTTGCCAAGCGGTTCAACGGACCGCATGGAGTCGGAGCCAATCATCACTCGGACTCCGGGCCAATGGTCAATGGACAAAGGAGTCTTAACGCTGAACCTGGAGATCTTGAATCCTGGGCTCGCTTTCATGAAGCCGTGGATTCTTTGCCGGACGAACAGCGAAAAGTTGTCGAACTCCTGTGGTACGAAGGATTCAGCCAACCTGAAGCAGCCGTCTTGCTTGACGTTTCACTGGCCACGGTGAAGCGACGCTGGGCATCGGCAAGGTTGATACTTTGTGAAACACTGGAAGAATGGGTAATGGACTGATGGAAGATGAAGCAAACCAACTCTCTGACCTTCTTCTCGCATGGGAAGAAGCATGGGAGCAGGGGACTGACTTAGCGGCAGCCGAACTCTGCAAAGATGCGCCTGAACTGATTCCCCAGCTTGAGCAACAGATTGCACGGCTGAAGAAGATGGCGTGGATGTCGAAGACTGCTGATACAGTCGATCTCATTGAGCCTGATCTTTTGATTGGTCAGATCCTGGCCGATCGATACCGAATCGAGTCGTTCGTCGCTTCTGGTGGATTCGGAAGAGTCTATCGAGCGTTCGATAATGAGCTTCAGCGTCATGTTGCATTAAAGCTTGCTCGGATAGATCGATCTCGGTCGACCGACTCGTTACTGCACGAAGCTCGAAGAACAGCAAAACTGCGTCACCCAGGAATCGTGTCTGTCCATGATGTTGCAAAGCATGATGGTTCTGTTTTCATTGTCAGCGATCTGATTGAGGGACGTAGTCTTGCCGCAGTAATTGCAGAAGGTCCGACCACCATTAAACAGGCCATTTGCTGGATTGTGGAAGTGGCCGAAGCACTGCAGGCCGCTCATGAACAGGGATTTATCCATCGAGATATCAAACCGTCCAATATTTTGATTGATCAAAAAGGCAGGGCATCGATCACAGATTTTGGCATTGCCACCACCATTGATCAGATCAACAACGGGGAAGCCGTTTCCTCAGGCACGCTGGCCTACATGGCACCAGAACAACTGCTGGGCGAAAACAGGTTGCTTGGTCCTGGAACCGATCTGTTTGCACTGGGCCTGGTGTTTTACGAACTGCTGACGGGAAAACATCCGTACAAAGCTGAATCTGACATCGTTTTACGAGAGAACACTCTGCTGCGCCTGCCAGTACCGCCCCGTCAACTCAATCCTGAAATACCGCCACACATCGAGCAGGTTTGCCTCCGCTGCCTGGCAAAACACCCAGCCGATCGTTTTGAAACAGCCACTGCAGTAATCGAAGCGATCAATTCACCAG
>CAIXQV010000876.1 GCA_903921605.1 uncultured Planctomycetaceae bacterium
GGGAAGTGCGGATGCCATGTCTCGTGCACTGCCCTTCGTACGCTCTGAGAACATAGCAGTGTTCGACAGGCCGTCTGTGAAGTCCCGATCCTTTGTCACGGATCCTATAGAGAAGGCTCCGTTTCCGTCAGCGGCACCGCCTACGACGTTATTTGTCGTGGTGCTGACAGCACCACCGTTCGGCGTCGATCCACCGAAGTTCGCACGATAATTATTCTCGGTGATGATGCGGCCTGTGTTCGCATCAGATGGACACAGAAAAAGACCGGCCGCGTTTGCGTATGCAGTGTAGTTGGCATTCGTAGGAACGCCGCTGGTTGTCATTCGAACAGATGTTGGCCGGCCGAAGTCGATCAGATTGTAAATGTTGGCCTGTTCCATGTACGGAAGCAGGAATGTGTGAACAGAACGAAACCCCGTCCATGATCCAGACGCCAGCGTGCTGGGATAGGACGTATAACTGGCTTGCGCAACCCCGCCAACCGAATAGTCCGGGGCCAGCCTCGCTGGCGGCAGGCAATTGAAAGTAGACATGTAGTTGTGGATCGCCAACCCCAGTTGCTTCAGGTTGTTTTTGCATTGCGTTCGGCGAGCGGCTTCACGAGCCTGCTGCACGGCCGGCAGAAGCAGAGCGATCAGAATGGCGATGATAGCAATCACCACCAACAACTCGATCAACGTAAATCCACGCTTGCGAGCAGGCATAATGGAACCCCCCAAAGGCGAAAATAAGCAGCAACGATAATGAAACAGAAGATGCGAACACATCGCACCTGCTCCCGAGGCCTTGTCACCATCATTAAGACAAAACGGCCGTTTTAGCAGGATACTGGTCGATTTCCCGTGTCGATGAGTCTACTCAAATGCCTTGCGTCGCAAAGTCAGAGCTTGGGAAATGTAGAAAAAGTCAAGTACTCCCATCCATGAAATACCATCAAGGAAATAACTTCGATCACCCTGCTGCCTATCTTGTTGGCATGGGTCTGATTCGTGTGCTCAGTTGCTGACCATTGCTGCGATACATCCGTTAAGTGACGCCTTCCGGGTCAGTCCATGGAAGTCGCTACTTGGAGCCTGTCGTCGAGCAATCGGACTTCAGGTCAAAGTCGAATGTGGTTGTTGAGGATGTCACTTCGACAGTAAGTTTCGACTCTTTGTTGTAACAAGACGGAACGGTTTCCCCGGCTGCTTTGGGGGCTTCGCCACCTTCTGAAGAGGACTCGCCTTCTTCAACTCCTTCTTCCCCCTTCAGCCCCAGAATGTTGCGAGTTGTGCTGACCTGGACAACCTTTTTGCCGGGGATGACGCCATCCATCTGGCTGTCGAACTGGAGCGTATACTCGCCGTCTGAATCTGTTCGTGCGAAGGAAAAGGTGCCCTTCTCCGGATCCTCGAATGTGATTACCGCGCCCGGGAGTGGCTTACCATCGAGGGCCACAGTTCCACTGACAGAGACCAAATTCACACTGCCATAGTCAATATCGTTTGTGGCGCTACATCCTGACAGCCAGGGGAACGCAATCAAAGAAACTACGAGGAGACAGGCACGGGAACTTTTCAACGGAGATGCTCCAGGAACAACCATGGTGATGATGAACTTTACGAATGAAGGGAACCCAGTTTCGAGTGATCCGGGGCATCTGAAAGATTGCCCCGGTCCTGGGTTCAGCGGGGTTAGAATTCACCCACAACTTCACCACCAGCTCTTGTTCCGAGTGCACGATAGACGCCAAGGTCGATGTTCTCAGAGATGAATCTTACCGAGCCATCTGCCAGCGTGTATTGAGCACCACCGACATGGTAGCTGCCAAACGACATTTCCATCAGAACGCCGTGGATTGTCAGGTCCAGGTTTGCATTCGGTTTGACCACGCAGGAGCCCACCCCTTCAGAGTACTCTGTTCCACCAGCTCCGTTCAGGTTCCAATTGCCCGTCTGAGGAGACCCAAACTGCCAGTAGTCCATTTGCTGGCCATCTTTTGAGTAAATCGATGTTCGAGATTCCCCGATCAATATTGTATTCGAGGTGCCGTCAATCACGTCTCTCATTTTGATGTTACTGCAACCATAGAACATGCCGTCCAGATTGTTTTCTTCCAGCGATTTGAACGCTGCGGTGTTAAAACCAGCGGGGCGAGTTGACGCATCATCTGAAGAAATCATGGAGCCACCACAGGCGCGATAGCTAACAGGCACGCGTCCTGGGATGTCTTCGTTGTCGCGTGGGCCTAAAGGCATCGAGGGACACATGAAACCCTGAATGATCGTAGAGCAAGCTTTCGAGTTTGGGCTTCCGACCGCATCCCAGTTGCCAGGGCCGCTTTCCTGCCAGATGAGTGTGCTGTAGAGATTCGCCTGCTCGATTTGTGGGAGGATCATCGCCGTCCACAAAGTCTCTCGAGCATCCCAGCCCCACGGAAACACATTAACCGTATCATGGTAATTGTGCATAGCAAGGCCCAGTTGCTTGAGATTGTTTTTGCACTGAGTCCTGCGAGCAGCCTCACGAGCCTGTTGTACAGCAGGTAGAAGCAAGGCAATCAAAATGGCGATGATCGCAATCACCACCAGAAGCTCAATCAAGGTAAAACCACGTTTGCGAATCGGCATACAGCACCTCGACAAGAAAACAAAACAAAGTCGGCGGCATCGACGATCCCCTGAGTGAAGGTCTCTTTTGAGGAATCATCGATATCCAGTTAAGACAATGAAGAACTCTTATTGTTAATCGCTGTTTGTTAAGATTTGGTAAGGGCCCTGTGCAGGAAAATTCATTTCCAAAGACGGGATTTGCTCGCGAGTGTGCTCACGGATATACCGGAGAACATTCGCTCGGTAGATTAAAGAGCGATGCCGTAAGGAAAGGACTGCTGGTGACGGCATTTGATAAATGCCGGGTCCATTTCAAACTGGCGGCCAGGGCGTCAGGTGCCCATGAGAGACCGGACCGCAATTCCGATGTCAGGCTGTCTCATCAGCGATTCGCCGACAAGCACTGCGCCGATTCCTTCCGCTCGAAGACGCTGGATATCGGCGTGACTGGCGATGCCGCTTTCGCTGACCAGCAGGATGTCTTCGGGAACCAGTTGCTTCACTCGAAAGGTATGTTCCAGCGACGTCACAAAGGTTCGAAGATCACGATTGTTGATGCCCAGCAACTTTGTTCCTGTCGCCAGAACACGCTCGACGTTTTCCAGATCGTAAAGCTCGATCAGAACGTCCATCCCCAGACTGCGAGCGTAGTTGTACAGGTCGTTAAGCTGCACATCATCAAGGCATTCGGCGATCAGTAGTACACAGTCCGCCCCTGCGACTCGCGCTTCTGCGATCTGATAGCGGTCGATGATGAACTCCTTCCGCATCACCGGGATTCGCACGATCTGCCTGATCGCCTGCAGGAAATCCAGATGCCCCTGAAAGAAATGTTCGTCCGTCAGCACACTCAGACAAGTCGCTCCGGCCACTTCATACTGGCGAGCAATGGTCACCGGGTCAAAATCCTCGCGGATCAGCCCGGCTGATGGCGATGCCTTTTTGACTTCCGCGATCAAACCGGGTTTGCTGGCGGCCTTCAGGGCCTCAAGAAATCCTCGCACGGGAGGAGCAGCAGTCAGCCGTCGTTCCAGCGTCGAAAAAGGAATTCGTTCACGCGCAGCGGCGACTTCCCGGTGCTTCTGTTCGAGGATTTCGTCAAGAATGGTCGACAAGGCTTCTACTCCGCGTTCTGATACCCGAACGGATATTCCGTGCGCGTTCACGATTGAGGCTGACTTCGAAAGGTATTCCGCGAACACCCGGCCTCAATTCACATCGTGCGGAGAATAGTATTGGCCAGCATCCGACTGGTCGAGGGTGTGACAGAAATAGCCCATTGCTGGTTTTGAAGTGCTGGCTCTGAAGAATGGCACACGATGCTTGTGAACAACCTGTTTCCCGGTCTGTTGGCTGAATTTAATCTGTTGGCTCAGGCCGCCGCTGCCCCGGAGCAGATAACGCCAGGGGCCACCATAGCTGGGTTCCTCGTGCTGGGCATTATGGGGTCCAGTGTCTGGATGATCGTCGTCTGGATCGGACGACGGAATCTGACTGGTCACGCTCTTCCGGCTGCTCGCCGAGGCATTTTGCGAGTGCCACCGGTTTTGACATTTGTCGGAATCGGGCTGTCGCTGCTGATGTTTCTCCTGATGACAATGGTCTCACTTCAGGAAAAGCCCGGAGCCAAAGCGGCCTCCA
>CAIXQV010000877.1 GCA_903921605.1 uncultured Planctomycetaceae bacterium
CGGCTGGCTTCTTTGAGCAACCCCGCAGACGATTCCGGATCCACTGCGACCTTCGATGGCTTCAGTTGATCGTAATCTTCGTTCAGCCAGATCTCGACTTTGTCGAATCCCAGTTCCTGAATCTGCAGGCAGGCTGCCGGGAACGCCAAATCCCAGAGACTTCGCGTTGATGCGGCAATATGCACTTGAATGCTCCCTCTCTCGTCACAAACACTAAATTCGCTGACATTTACAGCGATGCCTCCGAGTTGCCTCGGACGTGAATTCCTAGCTTGGACTGTATTCCGGACCTCCCGTTTTCGCAAGACCACACAGTCTTCCTGTCTCAACGCTGGAGGATTTGTAGGGATTTTACACGATTCTCCGGTTGAACTGCCGATAACGGTTAGCAGGGATGATTCTCATTCAGGAGACCCGAGCCAAGATGGCTCCGCGTGTTTCCCGAACTGAGTTCCCTTTAACTCCTCTGCATGGAACGGAGAGGAGTGGTTTTGGGGAAAACCAGGGAGTGAATTCGATGCATAGCAAAATGGCTGTACTGCTTTCGGGGGCGATTGGATTATTTGTCACCGGATGCTCTTCTACGACTCCGGTCATGCGTGGCCAGAGCCCGCATGAAGTCAGGAGCAACGGAGCCGTCATGGCTGACGGCTGCCCGATGTGCCAGTCGTCGACTGGTCCAAATGGGCAGATGATTCATGCTCCAAACTGCGACTCATGCCCTCCTTCTCAGCGAGGGTGCCAGGCGGGATGCAATTTGCCATTCCATCCTGTGCATCGCAACTTCCACACTTATCAGGTTCCGTCAAATCTGTCGCGACCGCCAGAGAATTCAGCTCCGGCAATGTATCAGTATCCGTACTATACACTTCGTGGCCCAACGGACTTCTTCATGGAATAAGCGACTCACCGTCGCACGATTCCTGAATGCATCGAATCACAACAGGCCGCTCGAATTTCGAGTCGGCCTGTTTGCATTGGTGGGAAGTCGATCGTAGTCCGGCAGTGGCTTGTTGATTTGGTCGTTATAACGGCAAGCCGAAGGCTTCGTTGACCGATTTCGCCGACGCCTGCGGCTCGCCGTTAAACGAGAAAGCTCAATACGCGACTCAATCAACTGCCTTTTAAATAGGGTCATTTGCGTGTTCGTGAGTCTTGAAGTTGAATCGGGGAATAAATCACGGCCTCGGATGTTGATTTCATGCTGACAGAGTAATCCAGCTACCAGTGCGGCCTCACCCACCCGTCCTTCGTTGAAGTCCGGAATGTTCATGCGAAGTTCTGAAAGACACACTCTCCAGCTTTGGCCGTGGCTGCTTGCAGCCCTGGTCACATTCTCAGGCATGGCGATCGTGCATGCGTTCGATGAGCCCAAAGCGGTCCTCAAAGAGATCCCTTTGCCGCCTCCCGATCGTCCTGCTCCAGGTTCGATTCGAGTTGAGAATGGCATGATCTTCAGCGGGATGTATTCCAAGGCCACCACGCTGGCGCCGATTCGCCGCGGTGGAGGACCTCTGGATCGCCCCGATCAACAACTGGAAATGCGACTGATCGACCAGAAGGCTCGCGAGATCTATGTTTCCGGTCGCCGC
>CAIXQV010000878.1 GCA_903921605.1 uncultured Planctomycetaceae bacterium
AACGTCCGGAGCCTTCTCCGCAACAATTCGCCAGATGCGGCCTTTATCCTCACCGGCTCGCCAGTCCATCTTCGCCGCCACATCATCCGGCACGAACTTTGGATGCTCGACCCACAAGCGATACATGTCCGCCAAATACAACGCCCCATCTGGCCCTGTTGCCAGACTCGCAGGACGAAACCACGTATCGGTCGATGCAAGAAAGTCCGCCGTTTCACGGGCTCGGCGAGATGTCACCGTGCCGCCCATCGGTTCGATGATGTTGCGAGTCACCAGGTGACCGACAGGCTCACAGACGAAAACGCTGTAGTCGGACTCTGGGCCAAACAATCCGCCGCGATAAGCCGTCACTCCGCAGGCCGACGTATGAGTGCCCGCGTGCGAAAGCCAATTGCTTTTCATCGGCACGATGGGATACACACGAGTCTTCTCACCAGCCGGCCCAACATCCGTATGCCCGAGACTCACTCCGGCAAACGGATTCTGTTGCACCTGAGCCAGCGACAGAACATCAGTCATGATGGGATTGCGATTGGAACTAAAGTAGCGATGTCCAAAGTTATCAATCGTGTTGCCGAACTGACCAGCTCCGGAGATCGCTTCAAACTTCATCGTGTCCGGATGAAATCGGAAATCGACACGAGGAATCTCGACGGGTTCCGCCGTTTCAAATCCAGGCCGAGTACACCTGACCTTGCCGTGGCCGTAAGTCAGATAAATCCAGTTGTCGAAACCATAACGAGGACACCCAATCTGCATTTGTGGATGAGCGGGTGTAAATCCATCGAACCAAACTTCTCGCACATCCGCGACGTTATCACCATCGGTGTCGGCGAGATACATGATCTGAGTTTCCGTGCAGGCCAGCACGCCGTCTCGAAACGCCATCAGGCTGTGACAGAACTTCAGATGCGGTGCGTAGACCGTTCGCTTGTCCATGCGACCATCGGCATCGGTGTCTTCCAGAAGCACCACCTGCGACAACGCCTTGGCCTCAGGATCCTTCGGGCCGACGGGATAATCACCATACTCAACGACGAACATTCGTCCTTTGTGATCAAAGTCAATGGCAACAGGATCCATCACCAGCGGTTCGCAGGCGACCAGTTCGATCTTGAATCCCGGTTCAAGCTGAAAGCACTTGAAGGATTCTTCCGGAGACTTTGGAGGATCCGTGGGCTGATCAATCCAATGACGTCCGCCGCGTTGTTGTTCGATCGAATTCACAAGATCCGGTCGAGGAGCGTCCTGAAACATCAGACCCACAAGACCCACAAGACACACAATCGGCAGGGAGAATATTGACAGGGCAGGCATGGAGAGGCTCCAAAGGCAGGTTGTGGCATAACGCCGAGGACCCGCAGGATACCGTGAATTCAACATCACGAGAAACGAAACACGAAGGAATTAAGACGCCTGATCATTCGATCAAATCTGCTCACCCCACAGGGTTGAAAAATATCCAGGGAGATTCTGTTCGGTGCCCTCGATTGGGGCTGTCATATCGCAAAAATGTGACTAAGCTTTAGGCCCCGCCTTACACCTGATTCACCCTCTGAGTCCACAAGCTTGCCGGAGTTTCCGATGATGCCGAGCAACTCCTTCCCTTGCCATCATCCGCGAATTGCGCGACGTCATGCTGTTCAGGCCGGAAGTATTGGACTGCTGGGCCTCGGTATGAATCATATGGCCGGTCTGCAGGCCATGGCCACTGGTACGCAGACTTTGTCACAGCCGTTTCGCGCTTGCATCTATATTTTTCTGTCGGGCGGTCTGTCGCAGCACGACAGTTTTGATCCGAAGCCAAATGCGCCAGCGGAAGTTCGTGGCGAGTTCCAGCCGATCGCAACTCAAACACCCGGACTGCAAATCTGCGAACACTTACCCGGTCTTGCGCTGCGAAGTCATCTGTGGTCCGTTTGTCGAACGTTATCCCATACAACGAATGATCACTCAGCCGGCCATCATATGATGCTCACCGGACGCAGTGATTTGCCGCAGGGATTCAATCCCAGCTTGCCGCGTCCTCTGGACTGGCCAAGCATCGCCGCGGTCGCTGGCGGCGTCACCACGGCACGCAACAATCTTCCGACAGCGGCCGTACTGCCTGAGCAATTGGTCCACTATTCCGGACGTATACTCCCCGGGCAATTCGCCGGAATCATGGGAGCCAATCGGAATCCATGGTTCATTGAAGCGTCGCCATTTCATGCGACATCTTATGGTGCGTTTCCATCGCATCGCTTTGATCATCAGGATCGAGGCGACAAGGATACTCGAATCTTCGAAGCTCCTAGTCTCAACCTTCCTCACGGGATGACTCGGCCGCAACTGGATAAACGAGTCTCCCTGCTGGGACAGCTCGAACGTCAATGCAGCGTACTTGAAGCTGGAGCCAGCACAACGGAGTTTGATCGTTATCGTCAGGGAGCGATCTCGCTGCTGGTCGATCCGAAAGTCCGTGAGTCTCTGGATGTGACTCGTGCCGACGATGCTGTTCAGGATCGTTACGGCAAGAATTCTTTTGGCTGGTCTCTGTTGATGGCACGTCGGCTCGTCGAGGCGGGAGTGAATCTGGTTCAGGTCAATCTGGGCAACGATGAAACCTGGGATACTCACGGCAACGCGTTTCCGCATCTTCGCGATAACCTCTTCCCGCCAACCGATCGAGCGCTCAGCGCGCTGCTGGATGATTTGAATGAGTCGGGCCTGCTGGAGAATACTCTGATTGTGATGGCCGGTGAGTTTGGCCGAACTCCGAAAATCAGCTTGCTGCCGAGCCATTACAAATCGGCTGGCCGAGATCACTGGGGAAATGTCCAGTCGATTTTCCTGGCTGGTGGCGGCGTCCAGGGCGGGCGAATTGTCGGGGCGACTGACTCGATCGGTGCGTACGCCGAATACGACCCGCAGACTCCGGAAAACTTCGCCGCGAC
>CAIXQV010000879.1 GCA_903921605.1 uncultured Planctomycetaceae bacterium
GCGTTCTCTTTTCTGGCGGCACTGGCTCGAAAATCGCATTGAGGCGATCCATACTTGAGCAAAACACTTCCGGCATGGATTTCCGGGGTGTTTGGAATGGGAATGTGCGGCAGAACGGCTGCGCGGCACCGGGTGACTCGAAAGTCAGCGGCGATCCATTCGACTTCCTCCTGAGACTCCAAAGATCCATCGATGAGTATCGCACTTGGACGAAAAGTGAAGACAGGACTGGCGATCGGGCTGCTGTGCCTTGTGGTTCTGCTCGTGTTTCTCTTGATGTGGCAGGATGATACTGCGGATCGCCTCGCTCTGGCTAAAAAACAACTTCAGCAGGGCCACCCCGAGAAGGCTTTGGAACTGTTGCATCCGCTATTGCAGCGGGATCCGGCCGATGGGGCCGTCTGTTATCTGGCCGCAGAAGCGTACTCCCGAAAGAAAGATTACACATCGGCCGTTGTGGAGTACGGACGCGTCCCTGCGGACCATGAACGCCGTGCGGCCGCATGTTTTCGAGCGGGCGACATCTTGCTGCTGCAACTCTTTCAACCGACGAGAGCGGAAGATTTTCTTCGCGAAGCGGTCGCATTGGACGACGATCCGCATGCGGCGGAAGCGCATCTCGCCGCTTTGTATGGCCTGTGTGGTCTGACAAGTCTGACAAGCGAACTGCGAGTCAAACGCGTTCAAGCCGGCCAGGCGCCGAAGTGGATCTTGTGCTGCTTGGGCTGGGTGATACAGCAGCCGAAAACAACGCAGCGTTGGCCAGCTATCAGAAGGCAGCGCCAGATGACGCCCTGACACAGCTTGCTGCAGCGCATCAGGCGTGGCAGCAGCATGATTTCTTGACGGCTCGACCACTGTATGAAAAGGGGCTCACACAACGACCTGATCTGTGCGATGCTCAGGCGCGGCTGGGAAGGATTTTGAAGGAAGCGGGCGATGACACGGGGTTTCTGAAGTGGCATGCAGGCCTGTCAAAGACCTGTGATGAGCATGCTGATATCTGGGCCATCCGAGGCGACTATTCGCTGAGTCATCACGATGTGCGAGGAGCCGTCCGGTGTTATTGGGAAGCCGCTCGCCGCGACCCCGCGCATCGCAGCGCGCATCATCAACTGGGCCAGGCTCTGGCATCGCTGGGCGAGACTCAGATTGCGGAAGCCTTTCAACGTCGGAACGAGCACCTGCAGCAGCTGCTGCTGGCGGCGAAGCAATTCAATGTGGAAGCCTCTCCGGAGAAGGTTGTTCGCGTCGCACTGGCGGCTCAGGAATGTGGGCACGTGTGGGAAGCGTGGACGTGGGCCGAGATGCTGCGAAAACGATTTCCTCAGGGCGCGGAGGCACTCAAGCCTATTGGTCGGCCTTCGTCGGACTCTCCACGAGTTCAGAAGGCTGCTCAGTCGGCGTTAACACACGACCTCAGCAGTTACGCGCTGCCCGACTGGATGAATCCAAACCCGTTAACGCAACCGACTGTGGTCCCTCAGCAGATGAGTACTTCAATAAGTAGTCCGATCCGATTTGTGGAAGAATCGGACGCGGCGGGTCTGCGGTTTGAATTTCAGCACGGCGACAAAATGGCCGGGCCGGGAATGAGGATGTTTCAGTTCTCGGGAGGTGGTGTCGGAGCGGTCGATTACGATCGAGATGGCTGGCCGGATGTGTTTCTGACTCAGGGCGGCGACTGGCCTGAAGAAGAGCCGCAGCCGCCATCGGATCGAATCTTTCGGAATCAACGGGGAACGGGATTTCAGGACACGACCGCTGCTGCCGGCGTTGAGGAAACCAGCTACAGTCAGGGACTGGCGGTCGGCGATTATGATGCCGATGGCTGGCCGGACGTGTTTGTGGCCAATGTGAATGAGAACCGACTGTTCCGCAATAACGGGGATGGCACGTTTTCGGACGTTACGCAGTCCGCAGGAATCGTGGGCGATGCGTGGTCCACCAGCGTGGCCTGTGCGGATTTCAACGGAGACACTCTGCCGGATTTCTACGTCGTCAACTATCTGACGGGGCCCAATCTGCTGAGCCGAATCTGCCATCAGGCTGACGGAACTCCACGAGCCTGTACGCCCCATGAATTTGACGCGGCCGAAGATCAGCTGTTGTTGAATCTGGGCAATGGCCAGTTTCGGGATGTGACGGCAGAAGCCGGAGTCATCGCGGCGGGTGGCAAAGGTCTGGGTGTGATAGCTGCAGATTTTGAGGGAAGCGGGCGTGTGAGTCTGTTTGTGGGCAACGACACGACCGCCAATTTCCTCTTTCAGAATCAGACGGTGACGCCCGGTAGTGTGCCGCAGTTTGTGGAGTCAGGTGTCGTCACGGGGCTGGCTTTTGACCGCGAAGGAAGAACGCAGGCCTGCATGGGGATTGCTGCCGGAGATGCGGACGGGGACCAGCAACTCGATCTGTTCGTCACCAACTATTACAACGAGTCGAACACGTTGTATCAGCGTCAACCGACCCTGATGTTTTTTGATGCCACGCTGGAAGCACGGCTGAAGGAACCCAGTATCCGGCAGTTGGGATTCGGCACTCAGTTTCTGGATGCTGATCTGGATGGCTGGTCAGATCTGGTCGTCACGAACGGCCATGTGGATGATGAGACAGCTCGAGGCATCCCGTTGCATATGCCGACGCAATTCTTTCGCAACGCTGGCTCAGGACGCTTCGACGAGATCTCTTCCACTCAACTTGGGCCATGGTTCGAGGGGAAGTATCTGGGGCGTGCTGTCGCGAGAATTGACTGGAACCGCGATGGGGGAGAGGACTTCATTGTGGGCAATCTTGACAGCCCAACAGCGTTGCTCACCAATCGCACATCGGCGGCGGGAAAGTTTATCGCTCTTCAGTTGGTCGGAATCAGTTCGGCTCGTGAGGCCATCGGAACGACCGTTGAGGTGAAGACCAGCGACAGAACATTATCGAAGCAACTTGTGGCGGGAGATGGTTATCAAGCCAGCAATGAACGCCAGATGATCTTTGGAGTGGGAGACGCCGACGTGGTCGATATCGCCATTCGTTGGCCATCAGGCCGCAATGACGCGTACAAAAGTGTTCCGACAGCGGACTTCTGGACGGCAATTGAGGGCCGTCGTGA
>CAIXQV010000880.1 GCA_903921605.1 uncultured Planctomycetaceae bacterium
GGCACAACTGAACGAAAATGGTTCCGTGGATTTCACGATCACTCCCGGTCGATATGTGTGGCTGCAGGTGCTAAGCGGGTCTGTCTCCGTGAACGGCATTGTGTTGTCGCAAAGCGACGGAGTGGCAGTTAGTGGTGAAGACTCGTTGACGATCACGGGGACTCAAGACTCCGAAGTGATGTTATTTGATCTGGCGTAGCTCCTTGCACAAAAATTTCCTTATAGAAAAGAAGTGAGTTCTCTGATGGCTGAGACACATTTGTTGTCACCGGTTTCACTGGGTTCCCTGAAGCTGAAGAACCGTGTTGCTTTAGCACCGATGACGCGTTCTCGATCGGGTTCAGAGCGCGTTCCGAATGCGAAGATGGCCGAATACTACGTGCAGCGCAGTTCGGCCGGTTTGTTGATCTCGGAAGCCACTGTGATTGCCGACTACGCGATCGGATGGAGTGATACGCCAGGGATTTACACGGATGAGATGGTGGCCGGCTGGAAGCAGGTTGTGGAGGCCGTGCATCAGGCGGGCGGTCAAATTTTTCTGCAGCTCTGGCATTGTGGCCGAGCATCTCACAGCAGCTTTCTGAACGGCAACCGTCCCATGGCGCCGTCAGAGATTGCCATCAATGGTGACTCGATTCATACACCGACGGGAAAGCAGCCCTATGAAGTGCCGCGAGCCATTGAGACGGCTGAAGTCGGCAAGATTGCCAATGATTATCGTTTGGCTGTCAGACGAGCAAAGCAGGCAGGATTTGATGGAGTCGAAATTCATGGAGCCAACGGGTATCTGATCGATACGTTCCTGCAGTCCAAGACTAATCATCGGACTGATCAGTATGGTGGTTCAGTGCAGAACCGTTTTCGTTTTCTACGTGAGATTATTGAAGTCGCTACGGCCGAGATGCCTGCCGATCGAATCGGAGTGCGAATTTCACCAAACGGTGTTTTCAACGATATGGGGTCGCCCGACTACCGCGAGAACTTTCTTTACGTGGCCAAACAGCTTGATCAATATGGTCTGGCTTATCTGCATGTCATGGATGGTCTGGCTTTTGGATTCCATCAGCTTGGTGAGCCAATGACGCTGAATGATTTCCGAGCTGTGTTCAGTGGTCCACTGATTGGCAATTGTGGATACACAAAGGAAACCGCTGAAGCAGCGATTGCGAGCGGCCATGCGGATCTGATTGCCTTTGGAAGACCTTACATCAGCAATCCGGATTTGGTTGAACGATTTGCGAACGGATGGCCTTTGAGTCCTCCCGCAGAAATGTCGACGTGGTACACACCCAGTGACACGGGTTACACAGATTTTCCAAACTATCGCTCGGCTTAATCCGGTCTGGCGACATACACTCCTGCAGCGCAGAGTCGCACATTGAATTTGCCTGGAGGAGTGTTTGTGGTTCAACAATCGCCTGTCACACGAGCCAGCCTGCTGGTCCGACTTCGTGATAGCACCAATCATGAAGCGTGGCGGGAATTCCTTCAGCTTTACAGTCCGCTTGTTTATGGATTTGTTCGCAATCGAGGACTTCAGGATGCTGATGCGGCTGATCTGCTGCAGGAAGTGCTGAGATCAGTTTCAGGTTCGATTGGGCGCCTTGACTATGACAAACAGAAAGGTGGCTTTCGGGCGTGGTTGTTTACGATCACTCGTAATCGACTTTCCACCTATCTCTCGGGCCGACGAGTTGGTCCGACGGCAGGAATGGATTCGAAGGTTCAAGAGATGTTGGAAGCTGAACCGGACCGCTCTGGTTCTTTGGAAGAAGAGTGGGAACGTGAGTTTCAGCGGCAACTCGCTTCAAAAGCGATGCAGGCAATTGAACCAGAATTTGAAGACACAACATGGCAGGCGTTTTGGCTTAGTGCTGTCGATGGGTTGTCGGCATCCGAAGTCAGCAAAACTTTGGGAATGTCGACCGGCGCAGTTTATGTTGCGAAGAGCCGGGTGTTGGCTCGACTGAAAACCGAAATCCAGCGATTGCAGACGGAACAGGAATTCCCATCATGAACCCAACGCCGTCGAATTGTCGTACCAGTTGCCCGACAAAGGGCGAGCTAAAAGGATTGGTTGACGGCAGGTTGTCTGACGATCAGGTTCAGGCGTGTATCGCACATCTCGATGAATGTGGAAATTGTCAGCAGGCGATTCAGGAGACAGCGGTTGGTGATGCGACGTTTCCTGAACTTGTGGAACACATTGATCGGCTCCGCCCGCCAAAGCAATCTGCCTATTGGTCGGTCGTTGAGTCGGCGGAGAAGTCTCTGCCGGACAGCAATTTTGCCACAACAGTCATCTCAGTCGACTCTCAGCGATCTGCGGAGCCAGTAAAGACAGACTTCCTCGAAGCTCCGACAGATCCCGCGTATTTGGGACGACTGGACCATTTCGATATTTCACGCGTGATCGGGCGCGGAGGGATGGGCATTGTCTTTGAAGGATTTGAT
The DNA here is from genome assembly GCA_903921605.1 of uncultured Planctomycetaceae bacterium. Next base: position 2,455 of record CAIXQV010000880.1, read on the forward strand.
TCGCATCTGCGAAGATCCGTGGCCGTCAAAGTGCTTGATCCTTCGATGATGAATAACGATATCGCACGACAGCGATTTTGTCGTGAAGCCCGGGCGGCCGCTTCGATTGCTCATGAACATGTTGTAGCGATGCATCATGTGTCGCATTCAGATGGCAAAGGTGTGCCGTATCTGGTGATGCAGTTGATTCAGGGCGAGTCTCTGGAATCACGGCTGGCGACGAAAGGCCGGCTTCCTGTTCGAGAAGTTTTGCGAGTCGGAATGCAGACAGCGGCGGGGCTTGCCGCAGCGCATGCGCAGCACCTGGTGCATCGTGATATCAAGCCGGGCAATATTCTGCTTGAAGCACCCGGAGATCGAGTCAAGTTGACCGACTTTGGACTTGTGCGTTCAACAGAAGATACGAAGTTAACTCAGACGGGTTATGTCACCGGCACGCCGATGTATATGGCTCCGGAGCAGGCGCTGGGGCAACAGGCTGACGAGCGAGCGGATCTGTTTAGTCTCGGAGCAGTACTTTATGAAATGGCGACAGGTCAGCCGCCATTTTCTGCACCGACGATTCTGGGGATACTGAAAAAGATTACGGAAGAGAAGCCCGCATCGCTTCGAAAGTTGTGCCCAGAGCTGCCTGAAGCCGCCGCATTCCTGATTGAGCAAATGCTGGCTAAGCGTCCTCAGGATCGACCAGTCTCCGCGGCTGCCATTGCAGATGCGTTGGGAGCGATCCTGACCGGGATTTCCCCGCTGTCGCCATTGCAGGTTCCTGCTCTGGCCGAAGACGCGGCTTGTGAAGTTGTGAAGGCGGCGTTGAGCAAATCCGGTCAGACCGCCTGCAGTCGTAAGCGGAAATTGGCCAGACTTTCTTACGGACTTGCAGGAGTTGCGGCCGGGATTATTGTCACACTGGCTGTGGCTGTTCCGTTGTTTCGAAAAGCCGATCCCGTTGTCGCACCAGGTGAAGTCATTGGCAATGCGACTGGCAAGGCTGCAGGAATTATTGAAGCCATCTCGGAGCCTCAGGTGGCCCCGATGGCTGTATTGACAGGAAACTCGGGGCCTGTGTGGTCGATCGCTTTTACGCCGGACGGCCAGACATTGGCGATGGCCATTGACGATGGTACTGTCAAACTTTGGAACGTTGCCGAGTCACGGGTTCTCTCCACGATCAAAGCGCATTCCGGACCTGTTTGGGGAATGTCAATCAGTCACGATGGAAAGCTGCTGGCGACAGGGAGCGACGATGGCAAGATTCGAGTCTTCGACTTGGCAACGACAAACGAATCCAGGCAGTTCGAAACGGGTTACGCCATTCGTACGCTGGTGTTTGCACAGAATGACAATCAACTGCTGATCGGCGGCCGAACCGGGCAAGTGGAAGTCTGGAATGTCGAGACCGGCGAAAGAACCGTCAAAACCAATGGGCATTCGGGGACCGTTTCCGGAGTCGCATTCGCTCCGGATGGAAAGACCTTTGCGAGCGTTAGTGGCGACAAGACAGCTCGCATCTGGAATGCCACCACTGGCGGCGAACAATTGACTTTGGAGGGCCACAGCGGAGGAATCTACGGCGTTGCATTCTCGCCGGATGGCTCGCAGATCGTGACTGGTGGCTGGGACAAAACAGTTCGGTTATGGGAGACCTCCAGCGGCAGTCTTCATCACACCTGTGAAGGCCACGGTGGCGATGTTTGGGCCGTCGCATTTTCTGCGACGACCCCTTTTGCGGCCTCCGTCGGCGAAGATCGGATCGTGCGAGTGTGGCAGACAGAGAAACGAGAACAGGTGGCCTCACTCGTGGCGCATACCGGGTCGCTCTATGCGGTCGCGTTCACTCATGACGGCCAGTATCTGGCGACAGCTGGCCGTGACGGGACCGCTCGAGTCTGGGACATGAAGCAAATTGCTCGGTGAGCAGCTTCGTTATTTTTTAAGCAATGTTGCGACTTCTGTAGCAAAGTAGGTCAGCACTCCATCCGCTCCCGCGCGTTTAAAGCACAGCAGGCTTTCCAGCATTGCCGCTTCTCGATTGAGCCAGCCGTTGTTGGCGGCGGCTGAGATCATCGCGTATTCACCGGATACCTGGTAAGCAAACGTTGGTACGCCGAACTCGTCTTTGACGCGTCGAACAATGTCCAGATAAGGCATGCCAGGTTTGACCATGACCATGTCGGCCCCTTCGGCGATGTCCAAAGCGACCTCACGAATGGCCTCGTTCGTATTGGCTGGATCCATCTGATAAGTTCGCTTATCACCCCCGCCAAGATTCTTTGCGGAGCCGACGGCATCTCGAAATGGACCATAGAACGCAGATGCATACTTCGCCGAGTAGGCCATAATCTGAACGTTATGATAGCCAGCCTTGTCGAGCGATTCGCGAATCGAGCGGACTCGACCGTCCATCATGTCAGACGGTGCAATGATATCACATCCAGCCTTGGCCTGATTCACAGCCTGAAGATTCAAAGCGGCCAGGGTTTCGTCGTTGACAACGTAGCCGTCGCGAACGAGACCATCCTGACCGTGAGTTGTGTAAGGGTCCAAAGCGACATCTGCGATTAATCCAACGGACAGATTGGCATCGCGAATGGCTCTCATCGCGCGGCAAATCAGGTTGTCCGGGTTGCGGGATTCTTCGCCATCGGGAGTTTTCTTTTCCTGTGGTGTCACAGGGAAAATTGCGATGGCAGGAATTCCCAGGTCCACGGCCTTCCGTGCTTCTTCGACAAAGACATCGACGGAATAACGAGTCACCCCGGGCATTGACGCCACAGGGACTCGCTGCCCAGTTCCTTCGACAACAAATACGGGCCAGATCAGATCATTGACGGTCACTTCATGCTCACGAACAAGCCGACGGGACCATTCCGCGCGACGATTTCGACGCAGACGAGTGAAAGGGAATTCAGGGTTCATTATGAACGGCTTCTCTACAAAATGCTCAGGAGTGTCGAGTTACTGCTTTGTCTTGACGGTGACCAGTTTATCGGCTGGTTCCTCTGTAAGCAGCAGACTACGGAAGTGATATTCCTGAGGCTGCCCATTACTGTGGAGCTGAAGTCCCAACTGACAGGCCTGAAGCATTTCAGGCTTATCTGTGAAATCAAAAACTTCTTCGCCGTTTGCTGCGAAACGAATTCGATCA
>CAIXQV010000881.1 GCA_903921605.1 uncultured Planctomycetaceae bacterium
GAGTTGTGTAAGGATCCAAAGCGACATCTGCGATTAATCCAACGGACAGATTGGCATCGCGAATGGCTCTCATGGCTCGACAAATCAGGTTGTCCGGGTTGAGGGATTCTTCGCCATCGGGAGTTTTCTTTTCCTGTGGTGTCACAGGGAAAATTGCGATGGCAGGAATTCCCAGGTCCACGGCCTTCCTTGCTTCTTCGACGAAGATATCGACGGAATAACGAGTGACCCCGGGCATTGATGCGACGGGGACTCGCTGGCTGGTTCCTTCGACGACAAAGACGGGCCAGATCAGATCATTGACGGTCACCTCATGCTCACGAACAAGCCGACGGGACCATTCTGTTCGACGATTTCGACGCAGACGAGTAAAAGGGAATTCGGGGTTCATGGTGATTGCAATCGTTTGCGAGCCGTGAAGAGTTCTGTTCTGCGTGTGACGTGAACCGCCGCATGGCGACAGAGGACTGGCGACTTTGAGAAACGCACGCAGGATTCGGTCGATGTCAGCGGAGTTTGCCTTTTTAATTCTTTTGTAGCCGGCTCTGAAGTGCCGAGATCCGTTCATCAAGCTCTGTCAGAGTCAGGCCCTCCAGATCCGAAGCAGAACTCAAGGGTTCATTCAGCAGGTGCTGCAGCAACTGAATCTGGCCCAGCCGGACGCCCTCTTCGCGGCCTTCCGCGCGGCCTTCTTTGCGGGCTTCGTGAAGTTTCCATGCGGCATCACGGATTGCTTTCTGGCGAGCTTCGTAGGCGTCTCGTTGAGAGGGTGTTCTGGAGATCATTTCAAGAATTCCGATCGCTTTCTGATACGGGGCACCGGGAAGCAACTCTCGCAGTTGAGCGGCGTCGAGTTCTTCCGCTCGCTGAAACCACAATGCCCAATTCTCCAATTGATTCGGAGACTTGCGGTTCTCGGCGACTACCTCATCGGCAGTTTTCCAGGCTCCGACTTTGTCCGAAGCAGAATTAACCGCACAGATATTGTACTTCGGTAATTCGACCGTGTGAATCTGAAAATGAGAAGTCAGCTCAACGCCATGAGCCACGTCGCTCAGCGAGAATCGCAAATGCCCTGCGGAAATCTGCGGAAACATTTTTACTGAGAGAATGCAGATGCCAATTGTTGGATTCAACTCCGAATAAGGCTGGCCTTCACAAAGCTGGCTGGAGTACAGGCTTGCGACGTAATACACCAAACGCTCCCGCAGTGCTGCTGTCAGAGATGTCTGCATTTCAACATTCAGGAGCCGCCCGGTCGAATCTTTCGCTCGGATGTCCAGAACCGCGAGCTTGTCGTAATCGAATTCCTGCTCCAGGAAAGGGTTGAGGATTTCCACTGAGACAATCTGAGACGGCAGCTCCAGAATTGCATTGAGCAAGTGGATCAGCAAATCAGAGTTCGCTGGATCGCCAAACGCCAGTCGAAATACGTAGTCGTTCGTCGGGTCAATTCCAAGTCCCATCGATGCTGCTCCTTAAACGTCGTACCGCCGCCGCCGCTGCGCGGGCTTCGTCTGAGGTTCAACGAGAGTCCCGCTTCTTTACCACAGTGACCAACTGATCTTCAGGCTCCTCAGTCAGCAGCAGACTACGGAAGTGATATTCCTGAGGCTGCCCATTACTGTGGAGCTGAAGTCCCAACTGACAGGCCTGAAGCATTTCAGGCTTATCTGTGAAATCAAAAACTTCTTCGCCGTTTGCTGCGAAACGAATTCGATCA
>CAIXQV010000882.1 GCA_903921605.1 uncultured Planctomycetaceae bacterium
ATATCTTTGTCGCGGCGGAAGCCCGCGTTCGTGAAGCGGCTGAAAAGGGCGAAACATCTGAACCGGCCGAGGTTGTAATTCCTCGAGTTCGCTGATTCGAATCTCGACGCTAATCATATTTCTCTGAAGGGTGTGCTGTTATTTCAGCACACCCTTTTTTCGTTGATGCATTTGATTGAGCACCAGCCGGAATCGACAGCGAGTAGATTGGACCAGATTCATCATTGCCGCCTCGGATTTTTGCGGCCGATCGCCTTACCGGAAGACCGGATCAACCGGCTGGAAGTCGGCTGGGGCTAATCCGGATTCGGGGTGCCTTTGGAGTTCTTTTGCGTGAGCGTGTCTGCCAGAAGAGCCTCGCAGTGCCTGAAGCAAAAACCACGACAGTAGGCGGTGAGGTTGGTGTCACAGACCTCTGGAATCCGCAACTTCACCGGGAACAACGCCGAAGCTAATGTGTGATTCGAAAAATGGCTGGAAGTGTCTACAATGCGCAAAACGCGGGGTAGATCGCCTGCAAGAGGAAACGCACGCGGAAGCCGTCAGACCATCAGGTTGAACTTGATTGCAGGAAAGAACTGTGCGTGTGGCAACGCTGAAGCGACGTCTTTCAGCGAGTTGCAAACTGTGTCTGAAACGTTTGAGGCGGCACTGAGATACAACAATAATGAGGCGACGGAGAGTGCCAGATACCGAAAGCCCTTCTAACGGGTAATGAACGGCCCTTTGTCGTATTCATCACCGATACCAAACACAAACGTACTTTGATAACAAGAAGGAGTTCCAATGTCGGATCAGGAAAAGCGAGCGTCAATCATTCAGGAGTTGGCTGTTGCGTACTGGATGGAGATCGAAACGGTGATGAACTTCATCTCCAACTCGATCAATCTGGACGGTGTTCGCGCTGAAGAGATCAAAGCGTCTCTGCAGGCGGACGTACAGGCCGAACTGCTGCATGCTCAGACTCTGGCCAAACGTATTAAGACGCTGGGTGGCACCGTGCCGGGCAGTGCCTCATTTGTATCACGTCAAAGCAGTCTCCAGCCGCCAAAGAAGAATACTGACGTTGTGAGTGTCATCAAGGGCGTGATTCAGGCAGAAGACTCCGCGATCGCTCAGTACAACAAGCTCATCAAGCTGTGTGACGGATTCGACTATGTGACTCAGGACATCTGCATCACGGCACTTGGTGATGAAGAAGAGCACCGCCGCGAATTCATGGGCTTCCTCTCCGAGTACGAAGAATAAGTCGGCTCCACATGATTGTGCCTCCGTCTTTTCTCTTTCAGTACTCGATGGCTGTTCCTCGTGTGGAAGCGATCCCTCGCAAAAAAGGGTCGCTTCTGCAACTGGACGATGGCTGCAGCTTGTTCGTGCCCGGCAGCATGAATGATACCGACAATGCGTTCGGTCTCAGGATGGCATGGAATCAGGAAGGCCTGGGCATTGAGCTCGATGTGCCGGGCAAGAAACTTCCGCCGGCTGGTCGCCATAAAGATCTGAAGAATTCAGACTACATCAGTCTGTTCGCGGATACTCGCCACACCGCGAACGTGCATCGAGCCACCGAGTATTGCTTCTCTCTCGTAGTGCTGCCATGTGATGAAGAGGCTGACGAGAAGCCTTCAGCGGCGTTCGTCGAGATTGCTCAGCAAAGAGCCTCCAAGCGTGATCGCGATGGACGCAAGTGCCCTGTTCAGGTTCATGTTCGACCCGACGGGTATCGACTGGAGATCTGGATTCCAACGTCGCAGATGTTCGGTTTCGATGAAGCTCCGGAGATCGGTCGAATCGGGTTTTCCTGTCTCATTCATGACACGGAACTGGGTGAGATTCCGCTGAACGTGGGTGGCGATTTCCCTGTGGCATTTGATCCTTCAACGTGGCTTCAACTGGAGTTGAAATCGTGAAGGATCTGTTCAAAGGTTGTTTCTTTGCAGCAGCATGGATGATGGGTTCAGCCGCGGCCGATGCTCAGGTTTCCGACGCCGCATTGAATGACGCACCGACAGGAGTTTCACGCATGGATCAGGCAAGTTCAGCTCCGATTGTGATTGGGCATCGAGGAGCCAGCGGATATTTACCGGAGCATTCCACCGAATCCGCCGTGATGGCTCACATGATGGAGTGTGATTACATCGAGCAGGACTGTGTGATCAGTCGTGACGGCGTTCCGATCGTCATGCACGATATTACGCTCGACGATTTGACCGACGTTGCCAAAGTATTCCCGGATCGAAAACAGGCCGATGGCCACTGGTACGTATACGACTTTACCGTCGACGAGCTGCGTCGACTGCGTCTCACGGAGCGACGATCTCCGGGAAGAGCATGGAGGGACAAGGGAACTCGATTTCCTCTTGAACTGGGCTCATTTCGCATATCAACGCTGGCCGAACATCTGCAGTTGATCCGGGGGCTGAATCAATCACGAGGCAGAACGGCTGGAGTTTATGTCGAAGTCAAAGAGCCGAAGAAGCATCGCGCTGCGGGCCTTGATGCTTCGACGCAGATCCTGAAAGTACTTGCTGAATACGGTTACGATGCCGCCGATGATGCGAT
>CAIXQV010000883.1 GCA_903921605.1 uncultured Planctomycetaceae bacterium
AGGCCGTCACGAGCTTTCGGAAGACTGAGCGGTCCCGAGTTAAACAATGCGGCATCGAGTTCGAACGCCGACGGCGTCATATCAGGCAACGCAAGTTTCGTATTCGAAGTCCGCCAGACAGGTCTCTGCCAGGCCAGCGGCGGCATCACAGAGCCATTTGTATCTTCACTATCGGCACGATTCGTCCAAAACTGATTCCACTGACTGAAGTCCAGACGTCGATTGGAATAGTCCAGCGCGGAAGACTCAATATCCCAGAAGACGCTGTACCCGTCGTAAAGATTCGTGAAGCCGTTCCAGGTGACGAGAGATTCGATATCTTCGAGATACGAATTTCCTTCCGAAGACAAGAGCTTGGCATCCATCCCGATCCCCGCAAAGACCGACGCTTCACTACGAATCGAGAGTCGAGGCAGCGTTCTCTGAACGGCTCCTTTCTGATCATCTCCATCGTTCATATGAATCATTGGAGCCGCATGGATGCAGGTCACGTGATCAAAGAAGACTTCCAGAGCACCGCGAGTCGGCTGCATCGAGGAATCTCCGCGCAACTCCATCAACGACCCGTTCAACGCGAAACCGCAGTCCTTGAGCTGAATGCGGCCACGTGGCTGACAGGCGATACGAAATGCGTCCGCGTCCGCCCGGCAGATGACTCGCGTCAGACTAAAATCTGATTCGGCTCCGACAGCATTATCGATGGGCCCCGACGTTTCATCGGCCATCTCAAAGATCGAAGTGGGCTGTCCATCCGGATTGATACACTCGATCGAGACGTTTTCAAGGTTAACGCGATTCGAACCTTCGCAATGAAACAAACTCCAACGGTCAGTATTGAGATCGTCGCGCACAACCAGCCGCAGGTCGATATCTCGCATCGTAAGCGAACCCTGACTGCGAAGATTGAACATGCGCCCCGGAGAGACAGCCCCCTCAGACACACCATCAAATTCAAGAGTCGGTCTAAATCCGTCAGCCGCGCGAATGATCAGGTTCATACCCACGATTCGCACGGGCGGCTGCGCTGTGAGGTCATCCGGAAACCCATTGTAACGCAGCAGCACAACATCGCCTGATCGCGCATCGGCAACTGCAGCTTTCAGAGTCTGGAATGAACGAACGTTTCCGTCTGAACTCTGAAGAATAAATGGATTCGACTGCTCGGAAGCGATCTGATTCTGAGACACATTGGTGGCTGGCTGAGAGAGCACAACGTCGAGAAACGATGAACTCACAGGCCCGGTCGTTGGTAACATCGGAGTCGGCCTTCGCGCTGATGAACTCAGCAGCGACGCAACTGAGCCTGTCGTTACCCCCGGGACAGTCGTTCTCGTTTGGAGAGTTCCCGACTCCGCTAAACCCGACACGCCGGGATCCGAACCAGCAGTCATCTCCGTTGGGGTCACAGCCACATCGGTCGAGCCTGCTTCATACTCATCAGGATTCACTTGAACCCCGGGCGCATCGAGGTCACTGACCAAAGATTCGGCCAGCTTCTCAGACTTCGATGAACGCTGCAGGAAAATGGCCGTCATGCAAATCAGGGCTACGGAGACAAGAACCCAGACCGCTCCTAGTGGCTGCCGATCCGAGCCCGCATTCATTCTTCGCCAGACGATACCTTCGGCCGGAATGCTGCGAAGCCCCAGCCTTGCGGCCATCTGGATCAGGTCGTTTAATAGTAAACCAGGCACCGCGTAACGATGCTCCGGGCTGTTCGCCATCATCTTGCGAAGAATCGCCGAAAGTTCTGGTGGAACACCTGCGTTTAACTGACGTGGATCGGGCGGAGACTTGCCCTGATGATCCAGCAATTTCTGCAACGCAGTTCCTTCCGGATACGGCGCTTGCCCGGTCAACATGTGGTACATCGTGCAGCCGAGCGAATAAATATCGCTGCGGATGTCGGCATTGCGGGGATCCCTGGCCTGCTCGGGAGAGATATAGTCGAATGTCCCCAGCGTCGTGCCCGCGACCGTAATGTCGCCGATGGAATCCGTCGTGTCACGCCGTGCGAGCCCAAGGTCGACGACCTTCACTCGCCCGGAGTTTGTCAGCATGATATTTGAGGGCTTGATATCGCGGTGAACAATGCCGGCAGCAGCGATATGATTCAGAGCCAGTGTCACCTGAATGGCATAGTTAACCGTATCTTCAATGCTGAGTTGGCCTCGCTCAATAATCAGATCCCGAATTGTCTTACCACTGGCGTACTCGTAGGCAATAAAATAAAGCCCATCCTGAGTGCCTGCATAAAAGACTCGGGCAATGTTGTCGTGATTCAACTGAGCACAGGCGCGGGCTTCGTTACGAAACCGGGAAATCATCGACGCATCCTGGGAAGACCCCGGATGCAGAATCTTCAACGCCACATCACGAGCCAGTTCCAGATCCGTGGCCTTGAAAACGGCCCCCATTCCTCCGGAACCCAGCCGCGAAGTAATCTCAAAATGGGCGAGGCGAATTCCGGCCTCATCACCGTCGAACTGACCAATCGCTGGAAACAGCCGCTGTCGATAGGACTCACCGACCGGGGTCATCTCATTACGCGCGTCGACGCGAGACTGTTCGGGAACGGTTATCACCGTCCGTTCGTCTTCGGCCACGAGCGGACGCTCGGACAACGGCACATGGGCCGTTGTCGTCAATTGCTCTGGCAGGTCGGTGGCGTTGTGCTGCGTCATAACTCGCCGAGTTCTACAGCTCTGCAAT
>CAIXQV010000884.1 GCA_903921605.1 uncultured Planctomycetaceae bacterium
AACGCTTCCGATTTATCGACCAATCTGGTCCAACGCCATGGCGGCTCGGTAGTCGGCTCGCGATTCAAAGTAAAGCTTCAAAGCGTCAACATACTTTTCAGCCGATTCGACGGCGTACTGTTCACGAAGGGTCACTTTCAGAAGGTCAGACGCACCTTTCTCCTGATTTGTGCGTTCTCTCGCAGCCAAATCCTCGGCATGCTTAAGCGACTCCTGAGAGCTCACAACCTGGTCCCACGCTGACGTCAATGCCGCGTGGGCCATCTGCACGTCGATGCTGATCTTGTCCGCAGTGATGCGCTGTTTGGCGGATAGCTGAGCCAGCTTGCCCTGGAGTTCGGTCATCTTTCCGCGAGCTTTTCGCCGCTGCATGGGAACATCAAGATAGACCGACGCTTCACTTTCGTAGGGCGACTTATCTCGCTTGGAACTTGTTGGCTCACCAATATCCTGAGATCCCCAGACAACCGCATTGAGTTCCGGCTGAAGCTGATTGCTGGCTTCGCGATAGTCAATCTGAGTCTGTTGGCGGAGCAGATCCAGCATCCGAAGTTCCGGGCGATTCGAAAGAGCCATCTGGATGTCCTGATCCAGTTGCAACTCATCGACGGGTGACGGATCAGGAAATCCGGGGAGTTGCTCCTCTGTCGGAACAATCGGTTTGCCTGAACCATCACGCAGATACACTGACAACTTGGCCGCAGTCTGTTCCATCTTGCGGCGAGTGTCAGCGGCTTTAGCCTTTCGAATGGCAACCAGTCGCAGGTTGTCGGTGAGCTCCGGAGGATCCACAAGTCCGGCGTTCACTTGTGATTCAATTCTGGTTGTACGTGCTTCCGCCAGAACCAGAACGCGTTTTGCGATTTGATTATACTCTCCGGCGGCAACCCAATCCCAGTAGCCGTAAGACGCATCCTGAACGTAGCCGATTAACTGAGCCTGAATGTCAGGTTCAGCCATGCTGCGTTCGTAGCCAGCTTTCCACAGTTCTGCTCGTCGCGCATCAATATTTCGATTGCGGGCCAGAGGAACCTGCACGCCAGCCTTGAATTCGCCCGCATCGTTGGTTTGACGTTCCAGATACCACGGCTGAAAATCTCCGCGACCGATACGATAGCCCGCGAAAACTTCGCCACCCCAGTAGGTTGGCTGCACGATCCCAAGGCTCTGACGATAGTTCTCATAGAAGCCCTGCGGCCCGTTCTCGCTGGCCCCCTTGAGCTTGGTATCAAACGCTCCGGACGCACCGATCTGCTGACCCAGTGCAATGTTGCGGCTGTAGAGAGCGGACTGCAACAGCGGATAGCTGCTATAGACCGATGCCAGAACTTGATCGAAGGCGACGTCTTCGTCATTGGTTGTGGCAGGTGGGGCTGGCGTCTCTTCCTGAGAATTCAGGGACACCAGCATCATTTTAGACTTCGCGTCGTCGGAGTCGGACTCATTCTCCGCCGCGGTGTTATCAGAGGCTGCCGGATTCTCCATCTCGGTGACAGATGATTCAGCGGCGGCATCAGAGTTCGTGTTTGCAGCCTGCAATGCGGGGCTGTTCTCACTACGACTCACGACAGCAGTCGAGGAAGTATCTTCCTCAGTGTCAGCAGCCGGCCGAATGGTCGGCGCGTGCTCTTTGGTGGAGGCATTTTCCGCAAGCGGAAGACGAACATTCCTGCTGCCCGCGCAACCCGGCAGCAGTAAAAGTACGATAGTGATTCGGCAAAAATTGCTCATGAACGATCGTCATCCGTGACAGGTCTGTTCGAGCGAAAAGGGCTCCCTTGTATCTTCGGATGCGCCGACGGCGTTGCTGATTCTCCGCGTGATCCGGTTCTTCGAATTCACAGTTGTGCTGATCGGAATCAGTACACAGGGCAAAACCGTCAGAGTTCAGTCAGCGCTCAGGCAGAATGAACGTTTCTGCTTCTGTGGTTGTCATAGTTCGAAGCAGTGGCTGATAACGTCCAAGGCGGATGGCGCATGGCAGTATGTCGCCAGCCAAAAGGGGGCGCAGACCTGGTTTCGTTGGACGCGATGACCTAACGCCCTCTTACTTACCTTCTTCCTTGCTGGCGGCCTTTTGGTTCTTTGTCGAGTCTACTTCCACGGTCGGTGGGAAGCCGTTCAGCTTTCGCCAAACTTCAAACCACAGCGGCACCTGCTCCAGCAGAACCCAGCCGTTGGCACGAACGCCCTGACGGAGAAATCGTTCTTCAGGCCATTTCACGGTTTCCGTTGAATCGGGAAGAATCTGGCAGCGAAACTTGCCTTTGCCGTTATCAACCATGTCCACGGAAACAACAGTTCCTCCAAACGTGCCTACAGCGACAGACGGCCATCCTGCAAACTGAATTGCGGGCCATCCTTCAAACTGTAAACGGACGTGTCGTCCTGCTTCAACAAGCGGTGCATCGTTGCCATCCAGCCAGATTTGCACAGCTCGATCTTCCGTGTACGGCACCAGCGTGCAGATAGGATCGCCTTCTTTAACCAGTTGAGAGCCCCCATTGGAGCTGATATGAACAACGTAGCCATCGAACGGCGCGGTGATCATCAATTGAGTATTCTGCCGTGCGACTTTGTTTTCCATGTCGTGTAGTTCTTTGTCTGCCTTGGACACCTCCGCCTTTGTCTTGTCCAGCGCACCTTCATAGTAACTGACGTCAGCGGCCGCCTTGTGAATATAGGCTTCACGGTCGCTCTGTTTTCCCATGAGTTCCGCCCTGGCTGCCGACAGGTTGGCCGATTCTTCTTTCACTTTGCCCTGAGATTCCAGCAGCTTTCGTTCAATCTCCTGCAGCTTTTCGAGGGCAATGTTGCCCGCGGCCTGTAGCTCTTTGGCTCGATCAAACGCGGCCTTTAGCTGCGGAATGGCCGCCTCTGCAATCGCCAGTTTCTGCTCCGCAGCCGCGACTTTCTGCATCGCTGACTGCACATAGGCATTCTGCGCTGCTTCGACTTCGGTCTGAACTCGACGATAGGCGTTTAGCTGGCCTTCAGTCGCTTCCACGATTTTTTTGGAAGACTCCAGGATCGCGGAAGTGTTCTCCAATTGTCCCCGCAGTCGGTCAGCGTACAGATCGTCGATATCACGAATCTCGGCAATAAAGTCGCCCTTGGCGACTCGGGAATTTTCCACGAGCTCCGGGTTCCAGCGAACGATGCGCCCCTTGATCGTCGCTTCCAGAGTTTGCTGACGTTCGCTGGGAGCGTAGGCGACAACGTAGCCTTCCCCTGTAATGGTCTGCTGCCATGGGGCAAACATCATCAGACCAATTGTGTTGAGGAGCAAGATCAGCAGCACAACCGCAATTCGCCGTGCCTGCCGAGAAGAACGCGCAAGTTGGAGCGAAGGCATCAACGCTTCGCTGTAGGCCACTGGTGTCAGAATCGATCGGCGTTGTGATTTAGCAGGAGCTGTCATTGTGCTTCACTTTCCTGATACTCTGAGGTCAGCATCACGACGTTTTTCATCATGGCTTTCAACTTTTCGCGATTCGTGACAAGGACAATTGAGCGTTCAGAATCCGACTCAAGCAGTGTCTTCAGGATTCGTTCCGCCTCTTCATCAGACATACTGTCCAGAACTTCGTCAATCAGGAGGACTCGAGGATTGCCAGCCAGCGTGCGGGCTAACATGAGTCGACGCAGTTGCCCGGATGTCAGCGGTGATCCAGTGGCATTGAGCGAGGTCTCAAGTCCATTGGGAAGTCGCTGAATTGCAGACATCAGCCCCACAGTTTCAGCGGCAGTTCTGACATCATTGATACTGACGTCTGGACGCTCAAGATGGATGTTCTCCAGAATTGTGCCGTCAAAAATCTCTACGTCTCTCGCCAGGGCCACTTGACGTCGCAGCACATCGGGACGCACGTCACGAGGATCGACGCCGTTAATACGCACCGCGCCCGAGGCAGCCTCGCGAAGCCCAAACAGAAGATCCAGCAGCAAACTCTTACCCGTACCACTTTCACCCGTCAGAGCCACGTGCTGCCCTGGCGGGATCTTCATTGACACTTTATGCAGGATCTCCCGGCCGTCCGAAGTGTGATAGCTCACTTGATCCACGACAATTCCTGATTGTTCTGTCGCACTCGCTTCGGGCAATGTCAACAGTCCGTCAGTACGCTCTGTAGGCAGGTCCAGCAGGACTCCCAGCTTGTCAATCGAGGCCATCAAATCATAGAAGCTTTCAATGTGCTTCCCGAGCTTCGCAAAAGACCCCACGACGACGGCAACGATCAATTCCGCAGCGACAAGTTGTCCAAGAGAAAGCTGGTTGTCGATCACGAGCCAGCCACCAATCGCCAGCAAAGCCGTGCTCGCCAGAGCCTGAACCAGCAGCAGAAACAGAATTTGCCGCATCAGCACTTTGAAGTGCTTTTTTCGAGCTGTCAGGTAGTTGAAAACCAGTTGGTCTGAACGCTCCAGAGCAAACTCCGAAGCACCGTCATAGCGAAATGTGGTTCGGCAGCGCGCCAGGTCTTCGAGCCATGCGGCCATCGCGTATTTCGTTTTCGATTCTTTCACGCTGGTTTTAACCGCACCACGTCCCAGTACGAACATGGTGAAGAGCAGCAACAGAATCAGAACAACGTCAAAGGCCAGCAGGTAGGGATGATAAAATGCCAGTACCGTCATGCCCACGGCAATACTCAGAATCACCGTGATGCCGTCCAACAGCAACTGAGCACTGATTTTCTGAACGGTGACTACGTCGAAGAAGCGATTCACAAGCTCCGGAGCGTATTCGTCATCAAGAGCATCAACACGAACTCTCGGCAGCCGAAACGACAGATCTGCTGCGACTCGTGCAAAAAGTCGACGCTGAATAATCTCAACCACAAACGTTTGCAGGGCTTTTACCGCAGCCTGAAAAACGAGGAACGCCAGCAGCATGATGGACAGCACGATCACGGGCTGCAAAAAACGTCCAAAGGCCACGGTGTTGACGAGGGCTTCGACTGCCAGCGGCGTGGTCATGCCCAGCATGCCCGTCACAAGAGCAAAAATCACGATGACCCAGAGGTCTGAGCTTTCCGCGACCAGAAGCGAAATCAGTCGATCGAGTGGTTTTCTCTCGCCATGGGGCGTCGGTTCAGCAGTGTGTGGCGACAGTGGCGGTTCAATAACTACGCAGCGAACCACGCCCTCAAACCCGCTTAGCCGAAGTAAACCGGCCACACGCCTCCCCGTCACAGTTCGGAGAGGCAAAACGCCGCGAGGAGAACCGAAGTAGAGCTTGCGGCCTTTGCCGGGCATGATCGAATGCCACGTGCTGCCATCGCCGGATCGCAGGATCACTGTCAGGCCATTGCGAGCCATCTGGATAATATCCTGAAGCTCGCCATCGATCACTCGACAGCCTCGCCCCAGACTATGGGCCGTTTCAATGATCCAACGCCACCAGCCGCCGTCCTGAATTCCGAAATACGTTTCTGCGGCCTCATCGACCGCACGGCGAGTTTTCGAACGATCGACGTGTAATCCTTCTTGTAATGCCAATTGCTCAAAGATCCACGAGGCAGACATAAGGTCGGCCTCACTGGCTCTGTCGGTTTTTGCAGGGTCAGCCATATTGGGGTCCGAATCGGGATCGTGAGGTCTCTGGTGTGCTTGAAATAAATCTCGTTTTTCTACGGGCGACGTAATTTGAAGCGGGTGTTCGCGGGATATGGTTTTGCGATCATTACCTCAATCGTGGCCGCGCACAGAATTAGGAGGAAGTTTCTCACTCCATCGACTGTAGACGCCCGGAACGTGAATTCTCGTGAAATCGTTCACGCGTCCTTTGTGAATTTCGTTGATTTGGAAAATAAAGTCTGTGGAACAACTGTACGTTCTCAGACGAGCAACTACATCCATCACAGTTCAGGAAGCAAATTTGGCCTCCTGTTTGGCCGACTTTTTCGCCCCCCTTCGATCTATCCTTCAGTAGCGATTCAGCTGATTCTCGATGACATCGTTTTGCTGAGCCATCGCAGAAGGTCAGGTTCCGGACAGTGCACTCCTTTATCCGGAATCCTGTGACAAAGTGACAGGACGCCACGGCCCATTTCTCGCCATTTCAATATCGCAGTGTGAGTTCGGTTCGCCACTGCAGTCGGCGTATCAGAAGTCGACGTTTTTGAATGCCCCCACGGTTGGCCCGCGGTCACTGCGGCATTTCGCTGTGACCGCGTCATTATATCTGTCTCGCCTCGTCTGAACGGCGCCTTGCTTCCGGCCCGCGGAAGAGGAACCAGCAAGGCTGATTCTTGCAGGATTTCATCAGAGCCTTACGAAATCGGTCGTCTGTTTTCAGCACCACAACATGCATCGAACAACGATCAGCTCGGCGGAGTGTCTCGACCTGTTGAGATGGCTGGATTGATCAGGATCCGCTTTTGATCACCTGGAAACAGGTCTCGGCAAACCGCTAATTCTTACTCGCGAAGTACTCGTGAAGAAAGTCTGCTTAAACCCATGATTGCACTTTCAAACAGCGTGAAAATACTGAACCGCTTGCGATGATGATGGCAGGCCCCTACAACTCGCCGTAGACGAGACTTGAGAACTGTGGACAGACGTAATGAGCGCTAAGGTTATTCCGGCTCATTGTCTGGCCGTCACTTGAATCGTCGATTGGCCACACTGGTCTGTTGATTTGATTCATACTGCTGACTTCTTTCGATATCGGTGGTGAGTTTCGTGATCGCATGCTGGTTGAAGCCAGCGCTCCTGACTCATTGATGTGAAAATTGGTTCAATAGATTCAAAGGATTCTCTGAGACAATGCAACCTGATGACAAAGCCAAAGAGCTGGGTGTAAGTTTTGAGCCACTGACGCCGGGCTACCTGAACCTCTGTGTTCGATCCGGAAATCAGTTGATCACGTCCGGCCATGTGAGTGATCTCAAGGGTGTTCTGGGCAAGGGCGTCACGGTCGAGCAGGGCTATGAAGCGGCGAAAGACTGTGCAAAAAAGATTCTGCGATCCGTGATTAATACCCACGGAACGCTGAACGGTCTGCGTGTGCTAAAGGTTCTGGGCTGCGTTTACTCGGCTGGAGAATTCACAGATCAGCATCTTGTGATCAACGGTTGTTCGGACCTGTTGCACGAGATTTTTGGCAAGACCGGCGACGGTTATCATGCTCGAAGTGCTCTGGGTTTTGCCGCTCTGCCAACCGGTGCCGCGGTCGAAGTCGAAGCGATTTTTGAGATCAAAGGCTGAGCCTTCGGAGGCAGCCGGTTTTTGAAGGCCAGGTGAAAACTCGGGCGATTTCCTTTGATCACTTGGCGAACGTGTATTTGTTCAGCTATCCTCACGACATGCAATTCTCGGAAGTCTGCAGTCAGACAGGCTTTCGAGGATTTTGATCATGTTATATTCAGATATTTTCAACAACGTCGGCTCTGACAGGACCATGATGCGATGACAACGGACCCTACACAACCAGAGCCTCAGCCAACTCCAGCAGCACCAGAACCTGCGCCTGCCTCCGTAATGGAATCAGCTCCAGCCCCGGAGGCTCCGATGGAGCCCGTTGCTGCTGCCGACCCGATTGCGGCGGCTCAGGAAGCATCGCTCGAAGAAGCTTCTTCCGCAGCGGCTCGTGTCCGTGAGAAAATGGCGAGTGGTTCAGAGCGTCCAGCAGCGGCCGAGGCAAACGTTCCGCGGACTCCACAAAGAGCATCAGCGGTTGAAATCCCTGCAGCCGACGATCTCGATTTATCGCTGGAAGAGGAAATCTCTGCTGCGATGAACAGCGGTGATCTCTCAACGCCGATCGAATTGTCAGCAAACGCGGAAGAGCAACCAGCAGAAGGTGCGAAAGAGATTGGCCCCGGGGCCAAGGTCAAGGGCGTTGTTCAGGCGATTCATGGCGGTGACATCTTCCTGGATGCCGGCCTTCGTCATAACGTTGTTCTGCAGGTCACTCAGTTTGCTGAAGGAAAAGTTCCCGCAGTCGGCGATCAACTGGATGTGATTGTTGATAGTGTCGATGCAGACGGCTTGATCAAGGGCCGAATTCCGCGAGCACGCCATCGTGCGGGTGGGAATTGGGATTCATTGGCCGTGGGTCAAGTTGTGGATTGCCTTGTGACGGCTGTCAACAAAGGTGGTTTGCAGGTCACCGTCAGCAATCTGCGAGCGTTCCTGCCGGCCAGTCAGGTTGAAATTGGATTCGCCGGGAATCTGGATGGTTATCTCAACCAGAAGATGACCGTGCAGATTACCGAAGTCAATGCGAAGAAACGCAACCTGGTCGTCAGTCGCCGTGCCCTTCTGCAAGCCGAGCGAGAAGAGGGCGAGGGTGAGTTCTGGGGCGGCGTCGAAGTTGGCCAGGACTTCAAGGGCGTCGTGAAGACTCTGAAGGACTACGGTGCCTTTGTTAACATCGGACCAGTCGACGGTTTCCTGCACATCGGCGAAATCAGTTGGTCTCGCATCAATCATCCGAAGGACGTTCTGGCTGAAGGTCAGGAAGTCGATGTGAAGATCCTGAAGCTGGATGCCGACAAGAAGCGGATCAGCCTCGGCATGAAGCAGTTGGCTCAGAATCCCTGGTCGCATGCTTCTGAACAATATGCTCAGGGCCGCACTGTTTCCGGCAAGGTGACACGAGTTACAGAATTTGGTGCATTCGTTGAACTTGAGCCCGGGCTGGAAGGCATGGTGCACATCAGCGAACTGGCCTGGCGTCGCGTCGGCAGCGTTGCGGAGATCCTGAAGGTTGGCGAAACCAAAGATTTCCAGGTAGTCGAAGTCGACACCAAACGGAAGCGAGTTTCCCTGTCGCTGAAGGCTCTTGAAAAACGCCCTGAACTTCCGAAGTCAGAAAGACAGGAAGAGCCCGAGCCGGCTCCGGTCGAACCTCGCAAGCCACGCAATACCAACCTGCGTGGGGGCACTGGCAGTTCCAGCGGACGCGGCATGTTTGGCAATCCGTCAGACTTCACCTGATTTGACCGTTGTCTGAATCTCGCCGATGCGGTCCAAGCTGTTCCTCTTCGTTCCTTGCGAACGAGGAGGCGAAAGCGAAGCGATCTCACAGCGAGCGGTTCTGTGGACGTGCGGCTTCGCGGAGCATTCGGGCCAATACTTTTGTGTCTTCAGCCGCGTAAGAATCAACCATGTTCTGGCTTGGCTGGATTATTTGTGCCCTTGTGGCGATGACGACCATTCCGGCCGTCATCGCCCTGAAGCTCAAGCGTCTCAGGATGCCGTCGGATTCTGCTCTTGAAACAGAGCTTCCCGGTGTGAGTGTGATCGTCCCGGCTCGCAATGAGCAGGCGCAGATCCGCAACGCACTGACGACGTTGCTGCAATCGACAGGCGTTCGGCTGGAACTCATTGCAGTCAATGATCGTTCAACGGACGGCACCGGGCAGATTATGGATGAGGTCGCTGCCACCGATCCTCGTTTGCGAGTCGTCCATGTGACAGAACTCCCGGTGGGATGGCTGGGAAAAAATCACGCGATGCATTTGGGTTCGCAGGCCGCATCGCAGGAACTGCTGTTGTTCACTGATGGAGATATTTTGTACGAACCGCGAGCCATTGAAGCGGCCGTTCGACACTTTCAAAGCAAGAAGCTGCAGCATCTTTGTTTGCTGCCGAAGATGATTCCGGGCAGTGTGCTTGAGAATGTTCTGGTCTGCTTCTTCGGGCTCGCGTTTGCGACCGGCATGCAGATTTATCTGATCAGAACTCGTTGGCCTTTGGCGTACGCCGGCGTCGGTGCGTTTAATCTTGTGAATGCCAAGTTCTATCGTTCTCTGGGTGGCCATCAGCCAATAGCCATGGATGTTCTGGACGACGTCAAGCTTGGGAAGATGATTAAGAAGAACGGCGGAGCCAGTGATTTTCAGATGGCTGACGACTGGTTATCTGTCCGCTGGCAGCCGTCGCTCTGGGGTGTTGTGACGGGCTTGGAGAAGAACGGCTTTGCTTCACTGAATTACTCCGTGCGAGCCCTTCTGTTTACGACGCTGATATTCTTCGTCACGATGCTCTATCCGTGCCTGGCGTTTTTTGTACTGCCGTTATCAACAGCGGTGGGCTGGATTGCGACGGCCTGTATCTGGCATCTGGCCTTCGCCTTCATGGTTTATCCGTTACCGGGTTCATGGAAGTTGATGCCTTTGTTCATGTTTGGCCCCAGCCTGATGGCGTTCGCCTATTGGCGATCAGCATTCATTACACTCCGTCAGGGTGGCGTCAGATGGCGAGATTCATTCTATCCACTCAAGCAATTGCGAGATTCGATGTACCAGTGAAACAAGCCGTGCGAATTTAACAAAGTCACCATAAACGGCATCGACAGTTCTCATGGACTGACGAAATTGTATTCCGCTTCCAATTCTGAATCGTTTTTTGTTAACCTGTGTGTTCAAAAGGTGTCATCCAGCCGACACACCAATTCCAATCCGCGCCCGTAGCTCAGTTGGATAGAGCGACCGCCTTCTAAGCGGTAGGTCAGTGGTTCGAATCCACTCGGGCGCATTCGAAAAAGCCAGTGTTTTGCGAGGTTTTCGCGAGGCACTGGCTTTTCTGATTTTGGCCGTGTAATCAACTCGTTTTTGCGGCTTGAAGTATGTCAGGCTCCTGTCTCTCGCAATTCTCCGTCTCAGAAGAATCAGTGAAGGGCAAGCAATGGAGCTTATGCTTTAACTAGCTCATTCTGTTTGTTTGCTCAGATCAAAGGCCCCGTTTGCCTC
>CAIXQV010000885.1 GCA_903921605.1 uncultured Planctomycetaceae bacterium
TGAACGTTACCATCGTCTGGTGACGTTGATGGAAGATGTGGTTCGTCGTCTGGTGACTTTTGGTCTGCATGTTCATATTGGCGTGGACTCCGGCGACAAGGCCGTCATGATTTGCGATCGCATGTTGCACCATCTGCCGTTACTGCTGGCGTTGTCAGCGAACTCGCCATTCTGGGAAGCTCGCAGCACTGGTCTGCAGTCAAACCGATCCAAGATTATGGAAGGTCTGCCGACTGCAGGCTTGCCTTATCAGATGCGAAACTGGAGTGAGTATGTCTGGCTGGTGAAGCACCTGATGTCGACGGGCTTTATTAACTCCATCCGGGAAATCTGGTGGGACATTCGTCCTCATCATCACTTTGGAACGGTCGAAGTTCGAGTGTGCGATATGCCTCCGAGCCTTGACCATGTTCTGGCCTTAACCTCACTGATTCAGTGTCTGGTGCATACGATTTCGCACGACATTGATGAAGGGACGTTTTTGCCTGAGTACCATCCGATGATGGTGGAGCAGAACAAGTGGCGAGCGACTCGCTATGGTGCGGATGCGTCTTTGGTGAGCTCCAAAGATTTCCAGCAGCATTCGGTGCCTCAGATCGTGGATGAAATGATACAACGTCTGACGCCGACGGCGATCGAACTGAACTGTCTGGCGGAACTGGAATCGGTTTCGTTGCTGCCGATGAGCAGTGGAGCGCGCCGGCAGACGGAGATTTATGAAGCCACCGGAAGTCGTCGGAAGGTCGTGGAAAAGTTGCTGGAAGTTCCCGCATGGCGGTAGTTCGACTTCCGGCGGACTTCGTGAATGACTCCCACGATGCTGTGGTCAGCGTTTGTCGTCGACTTAAGGAACTGGCGCCAGTGATTGATCTGGATGTCTCGGACTTCGATTCGAAGGCTCAGATTGATTCGTGTGAAATACTTTCTGTGAAGTCTACTGAAGGCTCCATCGAGATCTGTTACCAGCTCAAGTTCTCTGCCAGCTACACCTGCAGCGATATCGAGTTCGCCGGGACTCACGATCGCACGTTACGTGGGGTACGCGAAGGCGATTTCTGGGTTTTCGAGTCGCTTCCATCGGTTGAATCCAGATCAACGGTTGACGAGTTCTAGCCGGGCGCGATGGTTTATGAACCATCGGGGATCGACGCGTCTTTGCGGTGAGTTGGACGGTCGTGATGGTGTTTTGCAAAGTGGAATTCAGCCAGTATGCTGTCGCACCTTTGCGTTAAATTTGCGTCCACTACGGTACACCGCTCAGGAGACTCCGATGTCGCGATTGTTGGCGTTCCCCCTGGTGCTGTTGGCCCTGTTTGTGATCACGTTTAAAGATCTCGAAGTCCAGGCGTCGGAACAGGATCAGCAGAAAACAGATCGTCCCAACATCGTCTTTATTCTGGCTGATGATCTGGGATATCGGGAACTCGGCTGTTATGGCCAAACGAAAATCAGAACTCCTCATCTGGATCAGCTTGCGGCAGAAGGTCTTCGTCTGACTCAGCATTATTCCGGCAATGCCGTGTGTGCGCCGTCTCGTTGTGTTCTGATGACGGGACGTGATCCGGGGCATGCGTGGATTCGTAACAACAGCGAGATGCAGCCGGAAGGGCAGAAGCCGATTCCAGCTTCGGAAGTCACCATCGCGGAATTGTTGAAGGCGCAGGGATATGTGACCGGCGCGTTTGGGAAATGGGGGCTCGGTGGTCCGGGTTCAGAAGGCGACCCTTTGAAGCAGGGATTTGATCATTTCTTTGGTTACAACTGTCAGCGACATGCTCACAGTTTTTATCCCGGTTACTTGTGGAGCAATTCTCAGAGAATCGCTTTGAACAATCATCCACCAGTCCCAGGGCATGCGAAACTGAAAGCGGGAGATGATCCTGCAGATCCTCGGAGCTACGACGCATTCAAAGGGCAGGACTATGCTCCCGATCGAATTCGTGGAGCCGCGTTGGAGTTCATCACGGAGAATAAGGAACGCCCATTTTTTATTTACTATCCGACCACACTGCCTCATGTGGCACTGCATGTGCCGGATGAAGAGTTAAAGCCGTACCTTGAGCTGGGCTGGAACGATCCACCGTTCACGGCTGCGGGAGGCGGATACACGCCACACTTTACTCCTCGCGCGGCTTATGCCGCGATGATCAGTCATATGGACCGTGATGTCGGAGCGATATTGCAGCATCTGAAGGAATTGGGGCTCGAGGACAATACGGTTGTCGTGTTTAGTTCGGACAACGGCACGACTCATCTGGAACAGGAAGTTGATGAAGGGTTCTTTGAAAGCGTGGGGGATCTTCGAGGTCTGAAGGGGTCACTCTATGAGGGAGGTGTGCGAGTCCCGACGATTGTCAAATGGCCGGGACGCGTGACCGCTGGCACGAGCAGTGATTTTGTGAGTGGCTTTGAAGACTGGTTGCCAACTCTGCTGGAGATCACGGGTGCTGAAGAAGCGGTACCGGAAGTTTTGAATGGGATCAGTCTTTTTCCTCTGCTGGCAACTGGAACCCAGACGGAGCGAGAACTCCTGTACCGTGAGTTTCCGGGTTATGGAGGGCAGCAATCACTGCGGATAGGACGGTGGAAAGCTATTCGTCAGAACCTGGAGAAAGGGCTGGGGAAGACGGAGCTTTATGATCTGGTCGCTGATGCTTCTGAAGCTCAGGATTTGGCGGAGCAGAACCCAGCAATCGTTAAGGAGATGGAACACAGGATGATCGAGTATCGAACGCCATCCAGTCTCTTTCCGCTTCGGCCATATGACGCCAAGGCAAGGACAGGAGTAAAAAAACAGTGACAAGCAGGGCAGTCTCTGAGTGTTACGCAGGAAAAACCGCGATTTTTGGGATGATCGGTCTATCAGAACTCGCCTCCCCAGTCGTCGCTAAAGGTCCCCCTGGTTCCGGACGGCAAGAAAAGTTCCCCGCCATAGACACCTGATGGTGTTTTTCCGCCCCGGGCTGATAGAGTGAATACCAGTAGATTTGACCTTGGCCTGCGTTCAGGGTCAGGTTGTAAATCCTGGATCAAAAGAAAACTCTGGAGAGAATCATGAAGAAGTTTGGCTACTCAGCTCTGTTCCTGGCTTTGACATTCGTTCAGGTTGGTTGCGGCGAGCCTGCA
>CAIXQV010000886.1 GCA_903921605.1 uncultured Planctomycetaceae bacterium
CAGCAATGAACGCCAGATGATCTTTGGAGTGGGAGACGCCGACGTGGTCGATATCGCCATTCGTTGGCCATCAGGCCGCAATGACGCGTACAAAAGTGTTCCGACAGCGGACTTCTGGACGGCAATTGAGGGCCGTCGTGAGTTATTGAGTACTGACCGCTAACCATCGATTTTCGGTCGTTAAGTCAGCATCACTTAGATGCCCAATAATACATCTACCTAAGTGCGACATTGCCGAGCGCCACCTTGTGAAATCGGACATCATTGCCATGGGCATTACTGCCTTCAATTTAGGCAATGCGGAACTCCGGAACGGGATTCACGGACTTGATTTGAGCGATCATGTTCAGTCGTAGAAGATGCAAAGAAGACCCACTGGGCAAACTTGAATGACGACTTCACTTGAGTCATATGCTCGAAAACCCCTGGGCTCTGTCAGCGACAGCGAAGGGGTTCAGCCGCCGCGATAGAACTTGATCGGGATCATTTCTGCCTCATCCAAAATCAATTCAGGCTTCTGGCACTTGAGTTGCATTTAGCGAAGCGATCCACATTTGCGGTCTGTTCAATAAGTTTCCGGAAACGTGACACGTCAATGACTTTGCTGGGTTGTGATCGCAAATCAGCGACATCGGACCGAGCCACAAAAAATAAAGATTTAGACCGGAGACGCGTTGTACGAACGTTCACGAGTCGATAGTGTCCATTTGTTCGCGTTTCTCGAAAGTAGTTGAAGCCCTTTTCCAGAGATCTTTGAGACCTTCATTTTGTTTCCCGTCATTTTCAGGAGAAGTTTGATGCGAAGAGAAAAACGCGTGCTTTTACATTGATCGAATTGCTGGTGGTGATTGCCATCATCGCGATTCTGATCGCATTGCTGCTGCCAGCAGTTCAGCAGGCCCGCGAAGCTGCTCGCCGCACCCAGTGCAAGAACAACATGAAGCAACTTGGGCTCGCGTTGCACAACTACGAGAGCACATCAACATGCTTTCCACTGGGATCAAATGGTTCCTGGGACCGGATTCCGAACTGGCGTTTGCAGATCTTCCCTTACCTGGAACAGGGCAACCTTTACGCGAGAATGGACTTCAATCTTTCCTTCTCCGGAATCGTAACGAACGCCAATACGACTGCTTTGTCGAACAACAAGATCGCGACATATATCTGCCCATCGAGTCCTTTGGATCCAAACGCAGACAGTTCTGTCGGAACTACCTACAACAATACCCTGCGAACTCAGATTCCGATGTATGTGGGCATCTCTGGCGCTACTCCGGACATTGCGGCCCGTACGGTAGGTTCCGCCAGCAACTACGGCGGTTTCTATACCAACAATGGCATGTTGCTCCACAATCAGCAGACCAGAATGCGCGACGCGGTGGATGGCACTTCCAATGTCATGATGGTCGCGGAGCAGTCAGGGCGCGTTGGTACTCGTGACATGCGTGCCGGATACTACGGTGGCTATACGGGAACGACGTTTGGTGCTCCGGTATCAGCATCTGTCCCGAACGGTGCCGACTCCTGGAGCACCGGTCTTACCGGCGTCCAGTACCGCATTAATTCACCGACGATGGCTGCAGGTTCTGACAATCCATGGGATGCGAACACGGTAATCAACTCTTTCCACGTAGGTGGTATTCATGGACTGCTGGGGGATGGCTCTGTTAGATTTATCTCCGACAACGTTGACATGGGCATTCTTCGGAATCTCTGCTCTCGTGAAGACGGCGTTCCTCTGGGTGAGTTCTGATGGATTGAAGCTTGGCTTCATCCGCTTGGAGTAAGAAGACAGCCAGTCGCGGCTTAGCTGCGTCTGGTTTGTTTTTAAAATGGCAGCAACACTTTGGTAATGGATGCGGTTAGACAGCGTCCTCGTTTTGAATCCGAATCCACTCAAGGAAAATGATCTATGCGTTCTTGTCGTTGGCTGTTTGTGCTTGCCATCGCCGGTCTCAGTGCTCTTCAAGGTTGTTCTGAAACTTCGACAATTCCGAAAACGGTGGAAGTCAGCGGAACCGTGACGCTGGACGGCAAACCTTTGACCGAAGGCACCGTCAATTTTTCGTCTTCGTCAACTGGCGATGCCGCGATTGCGGAGTTAAAGGAAGGCGGAAGATTTCTGTTTGGCAACGGAGTAATTCCGGGAACATACCGTGTGACGGTCACTGGTCCAGTGAACAACACGCCGCCCGCTCCAGGCGTTACGCCGCCAGTGCTGAAGTTTATTATCCCTTCAAAGTACATGGATCCAGCCAGCACAGATTTGAAGGCTAATGTCTCACCGGAAAGCAGTGACTTCAAATTCGATCTGGTCAAGTGATCGGGGCGATGCAAATCATTCAGGCTCTCTGAGTCTGATGATGGCGTTGTTCTCACGGCTCTAAACTTCTAAGCAGGCGATACGGTGGCGTTCCAGAAACGTCGGTGTGTCGCCTGCTTTGTTTTGGGTTTTGAGGAGAGAAACAGAGGGAAGAACCGAACGCCAGCGATCTGTTGATTTGATTCGTTAACACAACCCGACGCGCGAGTTTTGAGGTTGCGCGCTTGCTTCCATCCCAACCCGAAACGTCAGTGAGGGATTGAGCTGTGCCGTTTTATAAGTGTCTCCTTAAATCCCTCACTGACGTTTCGGGTTGTGAATTCTCGCCGCAGTAAACAAGATGTTGTTTCGGGACTGTGCCTTAACGCTGGAAACCACATCTTCGGGAAGTGCAGTAAAGGCCAACAGAGATGTTTCCGGCCGGGATGGAGATAAACGGGCTGTTTTCAACTCGCATCGCTCAGAGTGCATGTGGGCGATCCAGGTTATCCCTGGTTCTTATGTTCTTGACCGCGGATTGCACAGATTTCGCGGAGAAGATCGCGGCAGGAGCGTCACGGGAATGCTCAACATTCGCCCCACATGACGCTGTCCAGTGATGCCGCCTATAAAGTGCGAAAACGGGGTTCAAGCCTTTGGACGCTGGTCAACAATCTCGGCAGAGAACCCGGAGATCTTGTTGTCAGCGATTGCGACTTGCCCAACCTTCTCCGCGATACGGATACCAACGCGTTTTGCAGCACCTCGAGTTTCCGTAATGGTGTTGCCGGAGAGTTGAGTATCTTTTGTCTGGCCGGTCACTTCGATTGCAGCGCCGTCTTCACCGCCGTTGTTTTCGATGATGTTGTTCTCGATCACATTGCGGTTCGCCCAGAAGTCGATGCCTCGGTTTTCATCGCGGAACAGAATTCCAAACTTGCCGCTGTTCCGAATCTGGTTGTTTCGCATCACGTTGTCGGTGTCGTTGTGTCCGATCGACACACCGTACAAGTTGTTGCCGTCAATCACGTTGTCTTCTGCAAGTCCATACTTGACGCCCCAGCACCAGAAGATGCCCTGACTATTTCGTTCGAGTCGGTTTCCGCGAATGATCGGTCGCTGAGACCCTGAGCCGGGATGAACTCCGAGATCCGTGTTGTCGTGGCTGTGACAGTTCTCGACGATGACATCGTGACAGATCTGGAAACTGATACCGTCGCCGTTGTAGTTACGTGCTTCGACATTGCGGAAGACGTACCGATTACAATCCTGCAGAAAGACGCAGCCTCCGTAGTTGCCATTGAAGTTTTCGCAATTCGCACGATTCCCGTCGAGCGTAATGTTCTCGATCAATACGTCTGCTGTATGTTCACTGGTCAGCAGAGGAAACAAAGACGCGCAGGTTGGCTTGCCGCTGGTCCAGAGATTTTCGCGAAGTCCGTCGTTCAGCTTGAAGCGATTGCCATTGCGAGCCACCAGAGTTCTCTTGATGACCGTCGCGCCGTTGTTGTGCGGATTCGTCGCCTGCAGGACAATGCCGTCGCCGACCTGAAAAGCACTCGCATCTTTGACGGTGATTTCCTGATCGTACCAGTCAGAGTCGGCTGTTACGTCGGTTCGTATCGACGCACCTCGAGTAATCACCGAGTCTGTTCCGCTGCCCAGCAGGCGAACTCGCGAAGGCAACCACACGGCATTGCGAAATGTGTAAGTCCCCGGGAGCACTTTGACCGTGCCTCCACCGAGACGAGCGACATAATCCAATGCCGCCTGGATGACTCGATCACTGTGACCAATCATGTCACCCGATTTTTCGCCAACTGAAATCGTGAGCCGTTCGTCCCAGTTCGGCTCAAAGCGTTCATCGCCATCTGTCGCGCGAGGGTTACTGACGACGGGAGGATCACTGGCCTGAATCCCCGGGAAAATTCCTGCTCCAGCAATAGCAGCGGCGGCAGTGGAAAGAAATCGGCGGCGTCCCGTCATGGGTCGAATGTTGAGCATGAAATCACTCCGGTAAGTTACAGCGATCGGGGAGATCTGGACTTGAGCAAACAGGTGGGGGTGTTTCAGGAACGATGATTTCTATCCGAAAATGCCGGCTGTCAGTAGCGTTAGCACATGGGCCTTGAAGGACGGGGGTCAACTTGAACTGCAGGCGACCGTTTCAAACTTCGGAATGTGCGTCTCTCCAGTGTGAAGACCTGACAGCGTCGA
>CAIXQV010000887.1 GCA_903921605.1 uncultured Planctomycetaceae bacterium
CTGGCCACACATCCGGATCACACAGAGATCCGCAATGCTCTGGCCAGTCTCTACCTGCAGACTGGACATGAAGAGAAAGCTCTGGCCGTTCTTGAACACAGCCTGCAGCAACAGTCGCGAGATTCATTGACCTGGAGACTTTGGGTACACGCTGCAATGCGACACGGAGATTCCGCCTCTGCGCTGACGCGAGTGCTCGCGGAATTGCAGAGTCCGGAATGCAGCCCTTCGTTTAGTCAGCATCTTCATCGCCTGGCAGGATGTCTTTATTTCCATGAGAACAATGTTGCTGCAGCGTCAACGGAATTCCAGTTCAGTGAGATCGAAGTGAATCCTCCGGTTGACGATCCTGAAAGCGCTTACGCATTCTACATGTGCCTTGTGGCCAGCGACGATTCTCTGCGAGCAGACGCATTTCTTTCAAGCTGCCTGACAACTCCGGCTTTCGGAACGCGTCTCGCGGCCATCGCCGAGAAGAATCAGAAGTACCCACTGGCGAAGCGTTTTGTGCTGGAGTTGTCAGAGCGTTACCCGGGAAATCAGACCGTACTTGAACAATTCTCATCGCTCATGAGTCGCCTGGGTGACCCATCTGCCCAGTCTGCATTTCAGGCCCTGCTGCAGCGTGCTCCATTGAGTGTTCCGGCACGCCACGGCATGGCTCTTCTGCACTGGCGAAACGAGAACTTTGAACAGGCACTGCAGTTCTATGACGCGGTCCTGAATGACGTTCCGGAACATCGTGATGCTGCGAGGGACCGGGCACGATTGTTGAGACAATCGCAGGGCCGCGAGGCCGCGATTGCAGGGTATACGGCAGCAGAAAACGCATTGAACAATCCCATTCTCTCCGATGTGCATCGAAGTCTGCTGGATGACCCAAACCTGATCCGCAGCAACATCGGTTTCAATTCGCTGTCAACGGAACAGCTTTTTGCATTGAGACTCGAACGGGAAGCCACTTTTCTCGCGGACTGGCGACCGGATAACACAACCGCCGCATTGCGGAGACTTCAGGTTCTGAATCCGGACGACTCCCATGTCGCATTTCTGCTGGCTCAACAGAACATCAGTATGGGCCGCTATGCCGAAGCTGCAGATGCTCTCGAAAAACTGCTTGCCCGAGATCCGCTTCATGCCCAGGCAGCGCTCGCTCTTGAGCGTACTCGTCAGCAGTTGCGTCCTCGCCTTGGATCACACTTTTCGACATTCTCGCAAAGTGGGCGAAACGGACTTTCGGAGATCTCAAGAACACGATTTGGCGCCAGATACTTTAAGCCGGTCGGAACGGGCAATGACGTCTTCTCGATCGGCTACTCGCACATCATGCTTCGCCCTTCGGGGGCCGATCATGTTCTCGGGAACTCACTGGATCTTGGTTACCTCTGGGACGTGACTCCCGATTTCAGAATCAATGCACAAATGAATGTCGAGCAGTACAACGAAGGCTTCTCCACAAAACCCGTCTTTCGAATCGACGCGAAACACCGAGTGTTGGACGGACTGGAACTGGGCTTTGTCAGCCATCTGGAGAACGTTGCAGAAAACTCTGAGTCGATTGCCCAGGAAGTCTTTCGCTATGGTATTGGTCCGACACTGGACTGGCACCTGTCACAGCGGTGGGAGTTGATGGCTGACTACGATATTCAGAATTATTCTGACTCAAATCTTGTCCAGACCTTCAACGTCCGCAACATCTACAAGTTCACCAC
>CAIXQV010000888.1 GCA_903921605.1 uncultured Planctomycetaceae bacterium
AAAATCTCAGCTCAATCCCTTCGGCCTCCGTTTGGACTTCCTGTCTCGTCTGACACACAGGCGAGGTACCAAGCTTCCGTTGTTGCAACAACAAAGAACCCGTAACAAAACCGTAGCTGAACTCGTGAGAGTTCAGAAATCGCTCCGAATTCTGGTTCTGCGCGAAATGAAGTGCGCGTGCAGTAATGGTGATTATCCAATGAGGGCGAACTTGGCGAGATGGAGTGCGTAGAGTTTTGCGATGAAGTAGTCTTTATCCTTGTAACCATAGGCCATTCTCTGAAGAGCTCCGATCTTGTTATTGATACCTTCGAGCGGCCCGCTGGAGATAGGGTAAATGTACCAGTTAAGGATTCCTGTACGGTGGCCTTCCAGAGTGTTGGCCATGGTGATCAGCACTTTGATTCCGGACGCACGAGCTCGGCGACACCAGTCTGTCAGGAACTTTGCAGCGATGGCTTTGGTTGACTGTTGCCAGATCTGACTGAGATCTTCCTTCAGATAGTAGGCTGCTGCCAGCGAACGATTCAGGTCAAGGGCTTCCTGCAAGCGAACACGTTCGTTCTTCGATTCGTCCAGATGGTCCGGGTGTTTGACCAGTAGCCAGCGCATGCCCTTCAGAACGTCTCGGTTCATCACTTCTGCTTCACGTTGCAGATCGCGACGCAGTTGAGTCAGCTTGTCATTCATCAGTTTCACAATATGGAATCTATCGAACACCTGAAGTGCGGACGGTATGTTTTTGATGACCGCCGCGTAGTAGGCACTCGACATGTCAGTCGCCACGGCTTTGATTTTCGCTTTGGAGCTTCGGAGGCGCTTCCAGAAGGGTTTTAACGCCTCCTGGCCCTTTCCTTCGCCCACGAAAACGATTGCCCCTGTCCGCCAGTCGATAACGATCGTGAAGAATTTGTTCTTCTTGCCAACGTAGATTTCGTCGATGGCGATCACTTCCAGGTCGCGCAGTCGAGGTTTGCCGAATGTCTTCTGCAGGTACGACTTATCAATACCGCGAACCATCCCTTCACCAACTCCGAGGTAGCGAGCCACATCACGGATCGTCATCATCTTCCGCAGATCTACAACGATCCTGGCAAAGCTCTTTGTGTAGTTGCATTTGGGAACCACATTCGGAAGAACGGCGTTCAATACACGCTGGCAGATACGACATTCAAGACGGGGAGTTTTGATGAACAGAACCGTACGATCCATACCGATTCGTGGAGCATGAACCATGCGATCCACCTGACCTCGCCGAATGACGTCGCGATTTCCACACTGGGGACATCGATACGCCACCGCCGGAGCCTGTAGTCGCAAATGAAAAACACCTTCTTTTCGCCAGCAGGCCAACGGCTCGTAGCCAGCAACACCAATTGCCCTGTACAATTCTCGCGTGGTCATCTCGGTCCTCTTGGTGAAACAGCGTTAGACACTGCTCATCAGACCGAGTTGACCACTCTTCGTAAATTCAAACCACTACACTATTTCGCGTCGCGCACTTCATTTCGCGCAGAGCCCATTTTGCGGAATGCCTGCCCCACCAGTTCGAGCGGCGATTGCGAAGCCCATCAGTATGGAGTCTGATGCAAAGCAATCGCGGAATAAAACCGGGATTGTCTCAGAAGACGATCGACGTAAAGTGCAGGCCGCAATAGATGCCTTCAGGAAAGACTTCGGCGGAGCTGACCCGACAACAACGGCGATATCAACGCGCAGCGGAATTGG
>CAIXQV010000889.1 GCA_903921605.1 uncultured Planctomycetaceae bacterium
AGGTCTTGAATCACAGAGAGACATGATAACCAAGGGTGCCTGTCCCGGTTTTGTGAGTGCCTTCAAATAACCCGGTGGTGTAATGGTAACACATCAGATTTTGGTTCTGATTTTCCAGGTTCGAGTCCTGGCCGGGTTAATTTTCTTGATGCGAAAAATCGCTATCTGATACGCAGACCCCCGCAGAACTCTTGTGTTCTGCGGGGGTTTTTACGTTCGCGGAATCGTGAGTCTCCGTTGCTTCCCACGGCTGCGTTCTGACGAGCCTATGGAAACTCACTTTGTTCGACGAATTCTTTCTCAGCCAGAACGTCCTGCGGAGTGCGATGGACCACTTCTTTATGGCTGTTCCGCCCAGCATCGCCGCTGGAATTGATCTTTGCTTCGTACAGATACGAAAAATTCGCCCCGCACGGTGAAAGACTTCACTAACGTCCCTCAAAGCGAGGTGGACGTTTGGTGGAGAATGCATTGAGGCCTTCCTGAGCGTCCGGAAGTTCGAGGCAGCGAAGATAAGCTTCGGTGTCTGCTCGATAAGCCACTTTCGGCTGAGACCCTTCGTCCAGATGCACCAGGCGTTTTGTTTCCCGCAACGCGGCGGCTGGCATTTGCAACAATCTCTCGGCCAACTGATGACCTCGTTTCAGCAAAGCCGCACCAGAGACCACTTCATTGACCAGCCCCCATTCGAGCGCTCGGGCCGATGTGATTGGTTCGCCCATCAGGCAGAGTTCTAATGCTCGCGACTTGCCGACCAGTGCAGTGAGTTGAGCGATCCCGTAACCCGGTGGCCAGCCCAGTCGAATCTCCGGCATTGCAAATCGAGCACTGTGCGTCGCGATGCGAAGATCGGCGGAGTAGGCCGCGACACAGCCTCCACCAAAAGCATCGCCGTTGATCAGGGCGATAACAGGCTGCGGCAAACGCTCGAAAGCCAGGTACATTTCTGCCTGACGCAGGCTTAAAGTTCTTGCCGTGTCGGTTGAGAGTGACTTCAACTCCTTCACATCGTCGCCAGCGCAGAAAGCAACACCAGCCCCGGTCAACAGCACGACGCGCACCTCCTGCGGATGTCCGAGGAGCCATCCCACGAGCATTTCAAGCTCACTGGTCATCTCCACGTTGACGGCATTCAGTGACCGAGGCCGATTCAGGGTGACAGTGGCAATGCGATTGGCAACGGTGACCAGCAACGTTTTGAATTCCGGCAGCGAACCGGTATTGGCCTGAAGCGTCATCGCGCGTCCTGTATCTTCTGTGGTCTTCTGAAGATTTTCGATAATGCGGCTGACCTGAACCAGCGCACGGGTATGAGTTCCGCGGCCCAGAAGTCGATCTCCGGCCCACGCTTCAATATCGAAACTGATGCGGCGGCCGTCGATTTGGGTGACGATCGCTTTCCCGATCACAGCCGCCCCGATGCAAGCTCCGCCAACGTGCTGAATGTTGACTTCTGTACCAACGGACTCTTCACCGGGCTCAAGAAACGGCCGCAATGCTTCTCGCCCCGCGCGTTCCATGAGCAAAATCATATTGGGAGTTGAGAACACGGTTGCTCGGGAGTCTCCTCCAAGCGTGATCACCATGGAAGCGTCGACGATCCATGTCAATGTGCCAACGGCCCCAATGCTCAAACCAAGTTTCATAAACGAAGAGTCTCAGATTGATGCAACGATTGGCCAAACGGAATCAGTATCTGGAATCTACCGACGATGTGGTTGCGGAGTCCAGATCAGCCCAGTCGGGCGGAGTATAGCGAATCGTGTCCGTATCTGTCTTCGTTCGCAGGTACATCCATGTCGCCAGCGCCGCTCCGGGCATTCCGAAGCAGGCGGCGAATGCCCCGAACCCCAGTGAGTCGGCCCGAAACCCACTCAGCCCCGCCGTTGCGAGGAAGCCCGAGAGACCTCCGCAAAAAGCCGCCAGGGCAACCACCGTCGATTTCCGAATGGTTGGTCCATGCGTCAATCTTATGACGTTCAACACAAACACCGAAACGGGGATTGAGCACAACAGGGCCAAAATAAATCCGAACACGGTGCCGAAGATCGGGAAGAGGAATGTCCCGAAGATCGCGCCGGATATCGCTGTGCCGGCGATACAGCTCATCGCGGCTGGCATCAATACTCCTCGCGGGACGGTATTCGACCGAGTCTCAGCGATCTGGCAGTAGGAGGCAGGAATCTCATAGGGGTTTCCGCCAACACTCGAACCAAATTGAGCACTTTCTTCCAGCGTCGTTTCGTGCCGCATGCGACTGGCTCCATCAGGGACCATTGATGCCTGAACTGATTGAGGCAACCTCTCAAGGCAACCTCAGGTTTCGAACCGCTGGTCTCCAGGCTGATTAACGAAAAACGTTCAAGAGAGCCTGAGAGACGAACGTGTTGAATCCAGACGATGGCGGAACAATTGTGGGAGTCAACTTAATTCGCAGTAAGGACTTCTGCCGGCTTTCTTGTCCACATTCACAATTGAATGCTGACTAAGAACCAGTGCCGAAATACGTTCCCGAAATCACAACCCGACGCGTAAGTGAGGGATCGGTGCCGCGCAGAGATATCCCTCACTGAAGTTTCGGGTTGTGATTTCTCGTCACAGTAAAAGCAGGTTGTTATTTCGGGACTGTTCCTAAAGCCGGCTCTTACAAGCGAAAAAAGCCCGGTTCGATAACGAACCGGGCTTCTTTGAGTTCAGAGACTTCACGCGACGTTTAACCGTCGCAGAGCCAGCACGCGGGGAAGGTTATTCCACGTCGTACTCGTTCTGCAGAGTTGAAAGAGCGTCAGTGATCTGGCCTTCGTTCAGACCGCTGTCGCGAACGATTTCGGCACTGGCCTGGTTGTTGCCAGTCAGTTCCTTCGCCGTCGCGCTGATTCGGCCTGAGCCGTCATAGGAGTAAGTAATTTCGATCGGTGAGCCCTTTGGCAGAGACTGTGGGAGATTGGTGATACGGAAGTCACCAATCAATTCGCAGGCTGCTGGATCGATGGCATCGCCTTCGAGAATTTCGACGTGAATTCGTTGCTGACCATCGGCGTTGGTTCCGAATCGCTGCTTCACGTTGTGAGGAATCGGGGAGTTCTTCGGAATCATGATATGGTTGATCTTGCGAGTCTTGTCCTTTGGATCGCTGATCTTGATACCAAGTGAGTGCGAGTTGACGTCGGTGGTCCTGACGGAGTTCAGACGCTTCTGAACCACATCCACGATACCGCCCGTGTTCACACCATTTCGAGCCTGCAGAATGGCCGCGTGAATCGCTGCACCTTCAGCAACGGCTCGTTCGGGAGCCAGAGCACGCGAAGGTTCTCGCTGACAGACTTCACGAAGCATTTGTTCAACCACTGGCATATAGGTCGAACCACCGACCAGCACCAGTTCGTCCAGGGTTCCCGGAGCCACACCAGACTGCTGCAACACGAGTTCTGTTGTGTCTTTCGTTCGCTGCAGCAGGTCGGCTGTCATGCGTTCGTATTCCGTACGAGACAGCGAAACGGACAAGGTGTTACCCTTGTAGTAGACGCTGATTGGAACCTGCATCTTGGAGCTGAGGTCGCGTTTGGCGTCTTCCGCTTCCTGATGGAAGGTCAGCATGGTTTCCGGATCTTCGCTTGGATCCACACCGAACTTACGCTTGAACTGCTCGACCAGATGGTCAGACAGTCGCTTACTCCAGTCAAGACCTCCCAGCATCACGTCACCGTCTGTCGCCAGAACGCGGAAGCTGGTTGGAGTGTATCGAACGACGGTCACGTCGAAAGTACCGCCCCCAAGGTCGTAAACCAGAATGGTTCGCTCTTCGGCCTTCAAATCAGCGCGTCCCAGTTCGCCCTTGCTCCAGGCATAGGCCAGAGTCGCAGCCGTTGGTTCGTTGATGATGTCAATGACATTGAGGCCAGCGATACGACCTGCGTCCTGAGTGGCCTTGCGGCGAACGTCATTGAAGTAATAAGGGACAGTGATCACAGCATTCGCGATCGGTCCGATAATTTTCTCGGCGTCCTGCTTCATCTTTTTCAGAATCAGAGCAGATATGAACTCCGGGGTCAGTTTTTTGTTCTGATACACCACGTAGAAGTTCTTATTGCCCATCTCACGCTTGATGGCTTCAACGATTGATTCCGGATTGGCCACCGAAATTCGTTCGAATGATGGTCCGACCACGACTCGGTCTTCGTCCAACAGCACTACTGAAGGAGTGATGTCTCGGCCGTCGGCATTCTGAAGGACCTTTGGATTTCCATCGTGGTCCAGCATCGCGATCGCGCTGTACGTGGTTCCTAAATCGATGCCGACTGTATGTCCCTCAAGAAACTTCATCGTTGCCCTCGGACTCTAAGCTAATTGAAAAATACTGACCTTGTGGACACCTTCCCTGGAACACAGTCTGACACGAAATCCGGTCGTTGCACCAGAATGCTGCTCAGACAACCTGAATTTGGTTCTTCCGGAACGATACCGCCCTGTTTTCCGGAAGTCGTGGATTCTGTCACCCGTCGCCTCACGATTCAAGCGGCAGTCGCGGCGAAATGCGCACTCCAGGAAGACCTGTGACGGTTTTTAGGCTTTTTGAAGCCTGTGCCGTTCGGAAAAGATGCTTTTTGACCACATCGCCGCCCTAACCGCTCGGCAATCACACTGAAAATTAACTTTTTAGCCTACCGGTGTCGGTAGGTTGCATACGCCAAAGGCGCCGTCAGCGTTGTGACTAAGGGGACAGGAAGCAGGGCAACCGCAAGCACTGAAAACTCGAATGGGACAGAAATGGCTCCGGAAATCTGAGCTCTCAGCCAATAACTGGACGCCACCCAGGCAAACCACAGAGCGACCGCCATCACAAGATAGCGACTTCCCATCGACCCCGACTGCCATGCTCTTCGGAAAAGGAGTCCGCTCAAAAGCGGAATCAGGCCACAAAGAACCCAGACCTCAACGGTCCAGAGCGTTCGAAAACGAAGCCCGTTTTGTGCATCAATAAACACCAATACGCAGTTGAGCGCCGTCGTCCAGACGAGTCCCATCAGCCGCCACGGATTTAGCGGCATCCACAACGCCAGAGCTAATAACATTGAGGAA
>CAIXQV010000890.1 GCA_903921605.1 uncultured Planctomycetaceae bacterium
ATCCAACGCCATGGGGTCCCTGCTGATAAATGTGCAGCTCAGCGGGAACTCCGGCTTTGTGACAGGCTGCATAAAATGCCAGACTGTTCTCCGGAGGAACCCCGGTGTCTTCAGACGTGTGAAACAGAAACACGGGAGGAGGTCTTTAGTGACTTGAGTATCATTCGAAAGACTCTGCAATTGTTCGTCGGTGGCCTTGTCCCCCAAAAGGTTCTTTGCCGACCCCTTATGAGCATAATCAGCGACAAAGCTGATCACTGGATAACCCATGATTCCGAAGTCCGGCCGACAACTTTGCTTATCAATCGCATTCTCGGCCGTCGCATCCCCTGCGTCAAAATGAGTGAGCGCGGTTGAAGTCAAATGACCGCCGGCGGAGAAGCCCATGATGCCCACACGATGCGGATCAATCCCAAACTCACTCGCACTGGCTCGCACTAATCGCAGTGCTCGCTGAGCATCCTGGAGTGGAATCGGATGCCGATACGGGCTAAGTCGATAACGAAGCACAAATGCCGTCACGCCGATTCGATTAAAGTACTTCGCGGGCTGAACTCCTTCATGATCTGTGGCATGAATCGCATAGCCACCGCCCGGGCAGACAATGACGGCGGCACCATTCGGATTCTTTGTGGCCGGATAGACCCAGACACCGGGCTTGTCAGCATCCTTGTCACCCAGAGCTTCCGGAGCCCCGTTAGACCAGAGCAGCCGAAATTCAGGCTCATCGGCCCCCATCGCAAAGGCATTCGTGAACACCATGATTGACATCACAATCGTTGATACAAACGCTGTTTTCATCTTGAAGTTCGACTCCGGAAACATGGCCATTCGCAGACTTCGGTCAGGGATTTGATCCACTCGGCGGGAGGGATCTTAGCTACGAGCACAACAATCAGAAACGAATCAGGCCCCTCACAGGTCTCTCGGCCGCAAGAATTCTTTAATCCCAACGGCGACCACACGCTCCCATTGGCTCGCTTACTGTCGCATCCGCAAACCCTGTGCGTCTCAATCACGACACTTTCCCCAATTCGCCAACTCGCGTTCGCTCGACGTCATCAAGGACTGGCATTCTCGATTACAATGCGACGCCCTTTGAATCATCGTTCTTTGTGCAATCCCGAACGGTGCCACCCGAGTTGCTCTTTTGCCGCTGCATGCTGGACTGTCTTACCGATGGACGTCAACGATTACCTGATTGACCATACCAAACTCGAATGGCACAAAATGCTGTCCGCCTGGTCGTGGCTGTTGGACGATGAAGCCGAAATCGAGCCATGGCTCATGAATCGTTTCGGTGATCTGTTTTTTCTGGACGAAGACGGCGCAGTCCTGTGGCTGAATGTCACTGACGGTGAATTGTCCGAAGTGGCCGAAAACGCAGATGAATTCTTCGCACTGCTGGAAAGTTCGGTTGATGGCTCTGATGAGGATGACTCAGAAGACGCTGCTGATTTCGAAGACGAAGAAGAGTCCGAAGACAATGCGGAAGACTGGTTCCTGATGGGGATCGTCGATGAAGCTGTTGAGTCCGGGCTGAAGCTCGGCCCTGGCGAATGCTTCGGCTTTAAGACTCTGCCAATTCTCGGCGGCGACTACGTCCCGGAGAACTTGTACGTTTCGACGGTAGAAAAGTACTGGTCTTTCTGCGGCTACGTCCACGCTCAGATCGACGGTCATCCGGACGGCGCCGAAATCGAGATCGATGTCCCGGAGCGATAAAGCGTCTGGAGATTCCTCGCGATCCCCGATGTGATTCGGTCGCTCTGGATACGAGTCAGGAAGCCAAAGGATTTTCAATGAGTCTTCAGCCAGGCCGCTATCGCCATTACAAGGGCAAGGATTACATCGTGCTCGGTGTGGCGAGACACAGTGAGACCGAAGAACAGCTGGCAGTCTATCGCACAGATTACGGCGACCGCAGCTTGTGGGTACGACCTCTCGCGATGTTTCAGGAGACGGTCGAGATCGACGGCCAACCACGTCCTCGCTTTCAATACGTAAGCCCGGAATAGCCCAGCACTCGACTGCCTTCAAGACTCGCTTAGCGTCTTCGCGTGGAACCTTCTGAATTCAGCGTGCCAAGCGACCGGAAGGCAGACTCACGCAAAGGCGCAGAGCCGCAAAGAAGACAACCACCCGCAAGACTCACTTTGCGCCTTAGCGTCTTCGCGTGACACCTTCTGAATTCAGCGTGCCAAGCGACCGGAAGGCAGACTCACGCAAAGGCGCAGAGCCGCAAAGAAGACAACCACCCGCAAGACTCACTTTGCGCCTTAGCGTCTTTGCG
>CAIXQV010000891.1 GCA_903921605.1 uncultured Planctomycetaceae bacterium
CAGCGATGATGGGGTGACATTCTCGTCGACGCTGATTTCGGGACTCGGGGCTCGAATGAACGTCATCGCATCGCAAGCTGGTAAACTCGATGCGTTCATCGATTTCAATAGCAACGG
Source organism: uncultured Planctomycetaceae bacterium (assembly GCA_903921605.1). The sequence goes on from CAIXQV010000891.1 coordinate 118, forward strand.
TGTCTTTGATGCGAATGAACGAGTGACTCCTGCTGGCGGTCTGTCGCTCACCGCAGGCGAGAACAGCTTTGTCGTGCCGGTTCCGGACACCACTTCTCCCGGCCAAAAGGCTGCTCGATTCCGTCTCTCTTCGGCAGGCGGGCTCTCTGCGAAGGGAACTGCTGTTGATGGAGAGGTTGAAGATTACATCATGAACGTGGTGTCCCCGGCCGAGGACACGATTCAATTGCTGCCCGACCCGGACAGCCCTGGCCAGCAGTTGATCTACATCAGAGGCACTACCGGGAACGACGCGATTTCCGTGGAGAAAACGAACCTCGGATTCGTCGTGAGAATGAACAACAAAGTCAGTCCTGACCTGAATGCGAATTCGCGGATTCTGATCTACGCAGGAGAAGGGAAAGACAAGATCTCATTGCCCACATCGATCCCGCTGCCGGCCATCGTTGATGGTGGTCCCGGAAATGATTCGCTGTGGGGCGGTAACGGAAATGACTTGCTTCTGGGGGGCAATGATGATGACGAGATCTATGCCCGTGGCGGTTTGGATACCGTCTATGGTGGTCAAGGAAATGACACCATCATTGGAGACGCGAGGACCCATGTGATGTTCGGCGAGGACGGCAACGACAAGATCACCGGGCACGGAATTCTTGTCGGAGGTAAAGGCCAAGACACGCTAAGAGCTACCGGATCGCGAAATATCCTGATTGGTGGAGAGGGTGCAGACCAGCTGACGGCAGCGCGCGGTGGGGATCTCCTGATCGGGGGGACGACGAACTTCGACACGAACAGCACAGCCCTCCAGGCGATTCTCGCGGAGTGGAGCGCCGCCATTGCGGTGAACACTCGCATCGCTCATTTGACGGGATCTCAATCAGGTGGCCTGAATGGTTCCTTCTATCTGGTGAGTGATGCCGTTCGTCCCGGAACCGTGCATAACGATTTCGCGGTCGACACGGTCATCAACACGTTTGCCGAGGATTGGCTGTTGCTGTTCTCTGGTGATCGCCGGTCCAGCTTGGCGGGGATTTTGAATCACTCGTGAGGTGTATGAAGGGGGAGCCAGAAGCATTGATGATGCTTCTGGTGAACTCCTGCTTTCGCTGTTGGCAAACAAACTACTCCACAAAGCAGGGACGGTCTGTTTTTCATTTGAAGTCAGCGTTTATCCGGCTGTCGTGACCAGACTTGGGGAGGTGGGACGTAACCGGTGATCTTGGACGAACTCAATATCCAGTTGATGATGAGTTGATCGTCGCCATAAAAATGCCGAGAGTCGTATTGGTAAGGGCGACCCACTTGTAGCGCGGAGAGATTGTGCTCGTTGTTACAGTTTCAGTCACCCTTGCAGGGTAGCACAGAGGTTTTTAACTGTTTTTAGTGACATTTACATCGACTGAGGTAGTTACATTCACAGATATTATCAAATTATTCAAATCAAAGGACATGGGGGAAGCTGAGAAATTTGTTGGATTTAAGATTACGCGCGATCGCCTGAACCATA
>CAIXQV010000892.1 GCA_903921605.1 uncultured Planctomycetaceae bacterium
CACGGACCGCATCTCACTGCCACCGGGAGTTGTCCCCGCGATGTCACCAAGGATCCAGAGTTCTCCCAAGGCTCGAATAGTTTGCTTGCCAGACGACTTCATCGGCGGCTGATCCGGGCCCATGTTGCACTCGTGATGGTAATCCCATTCTCCGACCAATTGCAAAAGCCAACGATGTTCATCTTGTGGTTCAGGGAGCTGCATGTGAAGAAATCTCTTACAAGGAAAGGTACTGATGGGACGAAGAAAAATCAGTCGCGAAACTCTCGCAGATTACGGCTGATCCGGGATTTCTGGTTCAACCAGAAGGCACAGCAGATTCAAAGATTCCTGCCAGCCAAGATAACAAAACTCCACAGGAATGGCCGCAGGTACGCCTTCCTGAATGATCTCCAACTCGGTTCCGCACAAAACGGTTCTCAGAGTAATCGTGACCTGCATTTCGCCGGGCAAGTTGGGGTCTTCGAAACTGTCTGAATAGCGAATTCGTTCGTTAGGTGTGAGTTCCAGGTAGGTGCCACCGAACGAATGACTTTTCCCGGTACCTAAGTTGGTAAACGACATGCGATATCCGCCCCCGACACGCAAGTCCATGTGATGAATCCTGCCCGTAAAACCATGGGGAGGAATCCACTTGACCATGGCCTCCGGATCGAGAAATGCTCGATAAACTCGCTCCGCGGGAGCACGCAGCACGCGATGCAGTTTGACAGTATTAGAAGTGTTTGACATAAAATTTCGGCCCTTCCCGAAGATCCGTTCTTACCGAATTTGATCCAGTTCCAGCCAGTAGTCGAACGGCGGCGGCACAAATCGACAACGCTCGGGATCTTTTTCCGAAATTCCCGGCCGGCTCCAATCCTGACGCTGAAACGCTATTTCAGCTCCGCCAGTCGTCGCTCAAGAAAACGACGTTCCGGCTCCTGCCGCACCAGGGTAATGGCCTCTTCATAGGCGGTTCGAGCATCCTGGACTCTACCCGCACGCCGACACAGTTCGGCTCGCGCGGCATGGGTCAGGTGATAGCTCAGCAATTCGCCCCGCTCCATGATGGAATCAATCGCCGCAAGCCCCGCTTCCGGTCCATGTTGCATCGCGAGGGCAACAGCTCGATTCAGCTCAACGATTGGCGATGGATTCATCGCATGCAACGCATCATAAAGAGCGATAATCTGAAGCCAGTCGGTGGTCGCTGTGGACTCCGCACTCGCATGCACGGCCACGATCGCCGCCTGCAACGTGTACGCGCCGAAGCGGCGAGTCGTCAGGGCTTGCTCAACTAACGATTGTCCTTCATCGATCAGCTTCCGATCCCAGAGAGTGCGATCCTGATCCTCCAGAAGGATGATATCACCTCCACTGGTCGTCCGGGCTTCTCGTCGAGATTCCTGCAGCAGCATCAGCGCGACCAGTCCCATCACCTCGGGATCCGGAAGCAGCTCCAACAGAAGTCGTCCCAAGCGAATGGCCTCCCCGGAAAGATCGGCCCGAGTCATTGAATCGCCTGACGACGCCGAATATCCCTCGTTGAACACGAGATAAATCACGGTTAGTACGGATTCCAGTCGCTCCGGCAAATCATCGGCGCTGGGAATGATGAACGGAATTCCCGCGTCACGAATCTTTGCTTTGCCGCGCACAATTCGCTGGGCCATCGTCGAGGAACTTGTCAGAAACGCACTCGCAACTTCCTCTGTGGTCAACCCGCAGACTTCCCGCAAAGTCAGAGGAACCTGAACGAGACGATCGATGGCCGGATGGCAGCATGCAAAAATCAGACGCAGCCGATCATCTTCAATCTCCTGATTCGAAGACGAAGCATTGGCTTGTGAGATCTCATCCATCCGCCCGGCGATCTCAAGCTTTAGTTCATCAAGCTTTCCACGCCGTCTTAACGTATCGATGGCCTTAAAGCGTCCGGCGGAGATCAGCCACGCGCGAGGGTTCTCGGGAATCCCGGATTCCGCCCACTGCACAACCGCCGCAGCAAAGGCCTCCTGTAATGCTTCTTCCGCCAGATCGAAATCCCGCAGCAATCGCACCAGACTGGCGAAGACTCGACGCGACTCAGTCAGATAGATCGATTCGACCGTATGCTGAGTGCTCGCGGTGGAATTCTTTGGCATAGCGGAAGGACGCTCTACGAAAATGCCCTGGTCGTTGGCTCTTCCATCTCAGTGAGTCTGCTTATTCTTCAGACTTCTGTTCTTCCGCCTCGCTGGCGTAGCGAATGGCTCCCGGCTCTTTGGGGGCCGGCGCGTCGAAGGCAACAGTCGTTGGCAGGCGATTGGTTCTCATGCCATGCGGAATTCGGGCCGCTGTATCCACATCCTTTTGCAAAGACCCGCTTTGGTGAACATTAACTCCGAACGCATACCAGTTGTTGTCATCAGACTTGGCCATGGATAGTCCACCATCGCCCAGCACTTCCTTCGTCTTTGCGTCGTAGAGCACCATGCCCAGTTTCGCATACGCAAACTGGGACTTGCGTTGCGTGAGTCGAACTTCGGGAAGAGTCAGCATTCCAGGCAACGTAATCTCAGGAATACCAACGAAGGAATCGTTCGTATCAGTGCCCACACCGCCGCTGCGGACTTCCATGACAACATCCGCTCCATCAGCGGCCGCGGCGATGTTTCCACCGGCTTTCATGACTCGATGACGGATCGAACCAATGATGTACGGCTTGTCCACGCACTCCAGATACTTCTCTTCAACAAAGACGTTCTGTCCGTAGAGCGGTGTGAAGTCGACCTTATCCAGCGACTGATCCACAGAGTTCGACAGCAACATCTGCTCCTTCGCAGTTCGCGCAGTGTTCGACGTGGATGTTGCTGTGCAGCCGGTTGTGATCAACACAAAGATCGTACAAATCAAGAATGAATGGCGCATGACGTCGTCCTGAGAAGTCTTCCGAAACGGTCGACTGAGTCTATGGACTCTCCGGAAAATCACTCAATCCGGAAACACGTCGGAAATCGCAAGATCATGACCTGATACGTCAATACTCAACGCCCGAAGCCCAAATGACACTCGCATATCGGCGGAATCTGCATCTCGAGCGTCATGTTGTCGTGATCGCGTGGCGGTCGGAACTCTATTGCTGTCCGATGTTCTTACTCTAAGGCAGGTTTCGCCGCGATGGTTGCCAGAATCTTTGTTGAGCTCTGAAGTGGTCGTGATCAGGGCTCGATGGGACAAGCACGCCTCTTGCTTTGATCAGAGCTGTGTCTAAATGCACAAATCCACGCCAAAGAGGTTAACCCCGATGGCGTGGATTCGTTACTGACTTCAGAACTATTGAAAACGCCTGATAAGATCGAGAGTGCCTCTTGCGTGAGACTAAAATCATTGAGAAAAGCGACCGCCGAGGGTGGCTGTCGCGGTTTTGTTGGAGCCTCTCAGAACTAGTAGGATACGACTTGAACCAAGCGAGGAATCACGATCAGCGAGACTGGTTCTGGTGAGCCTTCTCGAATGATCACAAGGTCAAGGCGTCCTCGAGGGACTTCCGTATTCACGAGATTCGGGTCAAGCACAGTCTGACCGTTGACGGACACAATCAGGTCACCCTTCTGCAGTCCTCCCTGATGAGCAGGTGAACCTTCAATGACCGACTGAACTCCATAAGCCTGCATATCAGGGATGTGGATACAGGTCAGCCCGACATAGTAGCTGAGCTGCTGACACTGAACCACGTGCCAGTTGCAGGGCGTCCAGGTATTCCAGTAATCCTGTGTGACATTCCAGTTGCCGTAGTGCGTGTTGCAATGGTGATGACAGATTGTGACCCACCAGTTGAAGTGAGGTTGAGTCATCAGATGTTTCGGAGCATGTGCTACTACATGCTGAATCTGTGGTTGGTTGTGGTGCTGATTTCCCGGATGCTGATTGACGTTGTGATGCAGGATATTCGACAGATCAACTGGAACGTGTTTGATCTTCGTTCCATTCCCCTGATGTGTATTTGGGAATCGGTGAGGATTCTGGATCGCATTCCCAATCTGATGCTGAAGGTTATGAGGAAGCGTGACCGTAACGTTTGGCTTCTTCTCATGGTGCTCGCGATTTCCAAAATGATTTCCAATCACAGAATTGTGAAAGTTGTTATTGGAAATGTTATTCCCTTCATGGTGTTCAACTCTCGGCCTTCTGAATCCACCGCTGAGCGAATTGTTCGTGAGATTCCCGCCAGGGCTGCTTTCGTGGTGCGTCACTTTGTTGGAGTGTGAATTGTTGTTGTTCTGGCCGATCCGGGATCGGAATGAATTGCCTTTGTTCGACGACTGATTGTTCCCTGAGCCGTGATTTCCGCTGAATGATCCCGAGCGATTCTTTGAATCTCCCAGGGAAACGGAAACGGCCGTTACAGCCAGTGCGAAAACCAATACCTGGCAAAGCTTGAAGTGTTTCATCGAAGTTCTCCCTCGGGTGGTGTCTGTTCATAAGGCTGAGCATTTCAGCCTCTGACTTCACCAGCGAGAGAACTGCAGAGTTGTTACAAACAATGTTTCGTTTTTCTTCAAGGCCCTGAAAAAACGGGAGCCGACACGCCCGCCGGCTCGCTTCTACCGGTGACTCAGCGATCTCTGCGGGAATCAGTGGGCTGAGGAGCTGTCCCTCAAAAGCGTGCGATTTGCATGAATTTGAAGAGTCAGCCGGTGAGCCTGCGTTCGCTAAGGCTCACTTGTTCTACCCCACAGTAAAACGTTGCCATTTGCAGGGTGTGGCAATTTCGCCGCCGCGAACGCAGGCATGCCATTTACGGGCCGTGTTTTACGGACATTATGTCTAACCAAAGCCCACGGGATGCAGAACTTGGTTCTCAGCGACATTCGCAAGCGTGCTAATCCGGCAACGCGAGACCGCAGTTTCGAAAATGAGCGGCCAATTGATCCAGCTCCAGTCTCAATACACCTCGATGACCCTGGCGAAGCAAATAGAGATCGCCGTCCTGCGAGAACTGCATGCTCTGAATCGGAGATTTATTGGCGGTCATCTCAAGCAGTAATTCCAGCTGATCCGGATGTCGCTTCCAGAATCTCAATGCTCCGTCAGCATCGGCTGATGCCAGGAGCTGCCCGTCGTCAGTGATCGTGAGGGCAACAATCTCTCGCGAGTGAGCATCCGTGACGAAAGTCGAAGACCCCGTCCTATCAATCAGATCGTAAACCTTGATCTGCCCTCGCAACGTTCCCACAACGGCGAGATCAACGCAGTCAGCCACAGCCGTCGCCAGAATGCCGTCGCGAGAATCATAGGCCCCCTTTTCGGTGTGGGCTCGTTCGATGAGTTCCTGACTGCCATCCGGTTTCACAATCGCGACAAGTCCCGAATCCGTTCCGACGAAATGGCCATTCCTGCC
>CAIXQV010000893.1 GCA_903921605.1 uncultured Planctomycetaceae bacterium
GGGGAACAATGGCCCAAACTGTCTCCCGTGACCGTCGCTCTTAAGGGGCACGGTACAATCCTCGTGGATGAGGGAAGCCTCAAAGAATCGCTCACGGATGCGTTTGCTCCGGATGCGATCCGGGAGAAAACTCTGGATGAAATCGTGTTCGGAACGTCCAGAATCAATGCCTCGATACATCAGGAGGGAGAAGGACGGATCCCCACACGGTCGCATACCGGATTCAACGAACAACTGATTTCCGAATGTGCCGATCTTGTTGCTGACGCTTTCATCAGTAAGATGATGAACGTCAAACCGTAGCTGTTATTCAATACAAGGGACGCAAGGCGATGGCAACTCGAATCCGCACCAGCAACGAGATTCTGAATGGACGCTACATGGTCTGTGCCATGGAGCAAATCGATGCAGGACGCTCGGCGGACAAAGTGAAACGATCCTATGCCATCGTCAAGGCGGAAGACCTGTCGGTCCATGGTCGCTACCCGAACAAGGACGCCCTGACAGGTGCGCTGCTGGAATTGGAAGACTCATTCCGCGTTGAAGCACTGGCGGAAATCAAGGCGGCCCGTGCTGCTCAGGAAGCGGAAGTCTCCGCCATCGATTCGGAATCCTGATCGAACGTTTTTAGGTTACGACCGGTTTCCATGGCTTTGCAGCTGACGGAGTTCTCTTATGGCTGATACGTGCGGTAGTGATACGATCTTCTCCAGAATCGCGATCGATGGAACAAGCCCGACAAACGTGATCGGGGACTTCACTGCCGCAGATCCGGCGTTTCAGCTGGACGGGGATTCTGATCTGTCGTTCCACGAAGAACAGATCAACCCGGAAACTCTCAACGGGCGAATCGTTGCGGACTCCGAATTGAGTGTGCCCGGGAACGTCAACTGGGACGGCGGTTTCGGTGTACTCCTCTCGCCGGACGTGATTTTTCACTTCATGCCCTACATTCTTGGTGGAGCGTGGACCTCGCTGACGTCAAGCCCCACCGATGCGGCTCCGCCCGATATCAATCTGCTGCTCCACAAAGATGCGTACCTGTATCCGTATTCCCTGGGGAAGATTGACGAAGCTGTCATCAGTGGCGAACAGGGTAAGCCTGTCCGACTACGGTTGAAGTTCCTCGGCAAAACAAGACTCACGTTGACAGCCGGCAGCACGTGGCCCGCTTCGCTGGATGTGAACGTCTCGGCCCCGTACATGTTCGAAAACTTCGTGGTCACCGTAGGCGGCACCATTGTGAAATGCCGCAAGTGGCAGATTACCCGCAAGAACAATCTGGGGTACAGATATTGGGGCAGCACGTCGCCGGACTGTATTAAACGCGATGCCAGAACTCAGACCACGATCACGCTCACAATGCCGCATTCAACCGCCATTGTACCACTGTTCGTCAATCACACCGCGTCCACAAATCGCAACGTGGTGCTGACTGGAACTCACCCGGTCGGGGCTCAGTCGTGCGTGATCAATTTACCTTACACGCAGTTCCCCAAAATGGACCCTCCGGTCAGCGGATCGGAAATCCTGGTGGAAACCACCGGTACGGCCCGAGGCCTGGCGGGGGCTCGGGAAATCACGGTCGTCAACGATAATACGCCATAGACCAGCCACGGACTGAAAAAGGAAAGCAGATGTCAACGGGGATGATTCACGATGGA
>CAIXQV010000894.1 GCA_903921605.1 uncultured Planctomycetaceae bacterium
AATGGCTGGCGAGGCATCTATGTTGAGCCATCCCCTGAGTTTGCGGGCCTCTGTCGTCGAAGACATTGCCTGAACAATGTTGAAGTTGTGAATTCGGCCGCCGGCGAATCTGAAGGGGAAGCCGTGCTGATGCAGATGGGATCGCTCAGTACCATGAGCGCTTCCACATTCGATGCTTATCAGCACATTCCCTGGGCCAAAAACCAGATGGATTCAAGGCTGGAGCAAAAGACCACTCGAGTCCAGACACTCGACTCCATTCTGGGAGCGCAGTCCTGCCCCAGCGGTTTCGATGTCCTTGTCGTCGATGTGGAAGGATTTGAAGAAAGTGTATTTCGCAGCTTTGACCTGAAGCGATGGCGCCCCCGACTTATGATCGTGGAACTCTGTGATGTTCATGAGGAACTGAATGTCACCGCTGAACTTGCGGACTCCGCGCGTCGCGTGCGTTCTCGCATCCTTGCGGCCGGGTATCAGGAAGTCTATCGAGACCACATCAATACCATCTTTGCTGTTCCTGAGTGCGCAGGCCTGCAGCCCATCAACGCATCTCGCAGGTCGGCAGCCTGAAATGACTACAGGACCTGAAGCTGTTTCTGGTTACCGCTTTCAGGTGAGCGATCTTCGAGTTGATGATCGCCGACCGGGTGTGAGTGCCTTCATGCGAATCAGGAACGGGGCGGACTGGCTGGAAGTCTCCATTCGCAGTCACATGCCATTCTTTGATGAGATTGTCGCGGTCTACAACCAGTGTACCGATGCGACACCAGAGATTCTGCTCAGGCTGCAAACCGAGTTTGGCCCCAGCAGGCTGCGTGTTATCCACTATCTGGATCAGGTGCATCCACCTGGCAGTGAAGGGCATGCTCAAACGGACCCTTCATCACCCAACAGTCTGGTGAACTACTACAATTTCTCTCTGATTTCGACACGGTATAAGTACGCGACGAAACTGGACGACGACCATCTTGCAATTACCGAGACGACTCAACGTGTGACTGACGGGCTTCGAAACGGAACCGCCAGCCCGAACACGATGTTCTGCTTTTCCGGGCTGAATTTGTTCCCTGGCACCGACGGCAATCTCGGAATTCTGGACAGCGATCCCATCTCCGGCGGAGGCGACATCGGATTCTTTCCTGTAACGAATCAGACCTATTTTGCTCACGATCGGCGGTTTGAGCGATTTCGACGAGGCTCCCTTCGCCGTGAGTTTGCAGGCTATCTTTATTGGCACCTGAAGTATCTGAAGCGTGATATGGGGTTCGGCAACTACGAACTCGATAAAAACCCGCAAAGCCGCTACGCAAGACGGCATACTGCTTTGCAGAATGGTAATGGAAACGCCATCGATCTGAGACAGTTGTCCCGCGTACGCACTCCGGGTATCGCGACGAAACTGCTGGGTCTCTTTTCTGAAAAATCAGCGTTGGTTGCCAGTCGAAATGCGGCAATCGCGACGACATTTCCAGATGGCAGTGTGCGAGAAGCAATCGAGCGCACGACTCAACGTGAATTCAATGCCCACGTCATCTGAACCCACATCATCTGATAAGGACGCATCTGATGAAGTCATACCTGATCAACCTCGACCGATCTACGGAGAGACTCGAGTTCTTTACCCGGCAGGCCGAGCTACTGGGGATTCCTTTTGAACGAATCTCCGCAGTGGAGGGGCGTCGTCTGAGTTCTGAGGACCTTGCCTCTGCAGTGGCAGCAACCTTTGAATTCCAGCCTATCAATGCGGGAGAGATCGGTCTGTTTATGAGCCATAAACTGGCGTGGCAAAAGCTACTGGCCAGCGGCGAGCCTCATGCTGCCGTCTTTGAAGACGACGCCGTGATGGCCACGACGATGAAAAGTGTGATGAAAGCGATTGATCTTGAAGTCGCTGATTTTGATGTCATCAAACTGGAGACGACATTAAGACAAGTTGTGTGCCGCAAAGAACACCAATCGCTCAGTTCCGGAAGCATGCTTCAGCGACTGCTGAGCTGGCACGGTGGAACTGCAGGATATGTGATCTCCGCTTCCTGCGCTCGGCGACTCTTGTCCCTGAAGGAAAAACTGGCTGACCCGATTGATCAGGTCATGTTCAACCCGATGTCCGTCGTCAGTTCGCAACTCCGCATCCTGCAACTCAACCCGGCAGCGTGTATCCAGAAAGACATTCTGGATAAGTCAGACTCGGCCGTCTTTGGCACGACTATCGACCGTAACCTGACCAGTGGAAAACTGTTTCGACATGGTCCACTGATCGATATTCGCCGCATGATCAAGAAGCAGATTGAACGCCAGCGGCGCAGGTGGCTGACATTGAATCAGCAAAACTGCCAGTCAGTCATTCCCTTTACAAGCGGCGAATCCCGGAAACGCGCAGCATGAGCCACTGCACTGGCTGGCAAGTATCCAGTTCCCTTCTCAGGGCCAGGGGGATTCAATGGGTGTAGCTGCAAGTACTCAGCCAACATGCCTGCTCAAAGTTTCCGGCGGGCTTGGCAATCAGCTCTTTCAGTATGCGGCAGGAAGATCTTTGGCGTCCAAAACAAATTCCAGACTTGTTCTGGATGTTTCATTTTATGACAAAGGTCGCCATCGAACATTCGAGCTGGATCAGTTTCCGATTCAGGCTGATGTACAACACCGCTCGTCGGATATCACCTGGATTTCTCGCGGCCTTCAACTCATGCAATCAGTACTTCGTCGCGAGCGAATCTATCGTGAACCACATTTCCAGTTTGACCCACATTTCGAGAACATTCAACCACCCGTCACACTGACGGGATACTTTCAGACTTATCGCTATTTCGAAGGGATTGAGCAACAGATTCGAGAAGAGCTGAGAGTTCCGGATCCCTCAGACCAGGAAACCTTACAGCTCAGCCAAAAGCTGTCAGACCAGAACTATGCTGTCCTGCATATTCGTCGCGGTGACTACGTCAGCAGCACAAAAGCGAGCAGAATCTATGCCCAGTGTACTCTGGACTACTACGAGGCCGCCATGGAGCGCCTTCCGACGAGCAGTCCGGTGCTGGTACTTTCCGACGATTTACCATGGGCCAGGGAAAATTTGCCTACCATCAGACCGCTGGTCTTCCCGGAAGCCAAGTTGGACCGACCGGGACTCGCAGACCTGTGGCTCATGGCTCGAGCAACTCATCACATTATTGCCAACTCGTCCTTTAGTTGGTGGGGAGCCTGGCTGGCCGCAAAAGGCGGATTGAAAATCGCGCCGAGGAAATGGTTCCATGATCCCACGATGAATGACAACGACCTGACACCGGAAGAGTGGATCAGGATATGAATCCGGTAACTTAAGACTTTAAACCGGTTCGCGCCAGGAACAACACCTCCGAGTTATCTCGCCGACTGCACATAGCCCCCGCCCCCATCAATTCACTTTTATTTTGACGTTACTGTGGATGGCCAGAATGCAAAAAATGATTTTCGATATTGGAATGCACATCGGCCGTGACACCAACTTCTACCTGCAGAAGGGATTCAAAGTTGTTGCGGTTGAAGCGAGTCCCGTCCTTGCCAAACAATCCGAAGAACGATTTCGCGACCACATCAGCTCGGGACAACTGACGATCGTCAATAAAGCACTGGTCGAGGATCAGACTGAAAGCGTGGAGTTTTATGTCAATGACGAGAAGAATGACTGGGGAACTTTATTACCCGACTGGAATCGAAGCCTGAATCAGGCGTTCCAGAAGATCACTGTCCCCACCGTCCGCCTGGCCGAACTCGTTGCCACTTTTGGCCTGCCTTACTTTATGAAGATTGACATCGAAGGTGCCGATGTCATGTGCATTCGATCGCTCAGGAATCTCGACCAGACACCGGAACATGTGAGTGTTGAGCTGATGACTCCCAATAACCTCGCGAAGCAGAAGGTGGAGTGCCTGGAAATGCTGGTCTATCTCCGGGCGATGGGGTACACGAAATTTCAGATCTCCGATCAATCCAGGCTCAAATCGGTCAAGTGCCCGAATCCTCCACTTGAGGGCGCCTACGTAGACTATGCCTTCGACGGACATACTTCCGGACTGTTTGGAAAAGAACTTCAGACTCCGACTTATAGTGTTGATGAGGTGGCCGAAATGTACCTCGCCTATTTTTACGGTCGCCAACGACGATTCCCATTCTCATTGCTTTCCTCGACGCCGTCCGGGAATCCGTTTCATCGCAAAGGCTGGTTTGACCTTCACGCCCGAAAAGGCTGAAAACCACAAATCGGATCGGCCCCCGGGGCCTTGCAGATTTTGTTCGTCCTTCAACGCGGTTCGGTCACGAATTCCCGCCGAAACGAATCAGGGTGACAATCGCTTGTTGGACTGAAGTTTATGCTGGGCATTTCCGAAAGCGAGATGATTCCTCAGGCGACCGCTGTTGGCCTTGATTCACCGAGATCAAGTTCATATTCACCATCTGCAGAGATTGCGCCCGGGGTCGGTGCGCTTAGGGGGTTGCCATGGCTGCAGGAAACCGCGGTCGTGGGGAAAAAACTCAGGCGTTGACCGCTCACTGAACGTTTGCTGGCTTTGTAGAGGATCTGAAGTGGACCTTCCCAACCTTCCACCCTTATTTGTCTACGGCGCGATTCTCGTCGGGTTTGTGATCACAAACCTGTTATTGGCACATCTACTGGGGCCTCGTAAGCATACTCCCGTAAAGGATATGCCCTATGAATCGGGGATGGACCCGGTCGGGGATGCTCGCCAGCCTTTTGACGTAAGATTCTATCTGGTTGCGATCCTGTTTCTCGTCTTTGACGTGGAACTGCTGTTTTTGTATCCATGGGCCGTGAGTGCCTATAGTGAACTTGGAATCCCGCCCGAATTGCGGGATACGGTGTTTGCTGTCATGCTTGTGTTCATGACAACTCTTGCACTGGCTTGGGTTTATGCTTGGCGGAAGGGAGTATTTCGATGGCGGTAGGTCTCCCGGAAAACGTATTTCTCACAAAGTTGGATGCAGCCGCAAACTGGGCGCGTTCCAACAGCATGTGGCCCATGCCATTTGCCACGGCTTGCTGTGGTATTGAGCTGATGGCGACAGCGGCTTCCCGGCACGACCTCGCTCGTTTCGGTGCCGAAGTGATGCGGTTCAGCCCGCGGCAATGCGACCTGTTGATTGTTGCTGGGCGCGTCGTCATGAAAATGATGCCTGTTCTGCAACGAATTTGGCTGCAGATGCCGGAACCGAAATGGTGCATTTCGATGGGTGCCTGTGCCTGCTCGGGCGGCGTCTTTGACACGTACGCCGTTGTTCAGGGGGTCGACCGATTCATTCCCGTTGACATGTACGTGCCAGGCTGTCCGCCACGTCCAGAGCAGCTGATTGCGGCTGTGATGGAAATGCAGGCGAAGGTTCGTCGAACTGGAACGATCATGGGCAAGGAGTTTATGGCTCGCGACACCCCAATGGGTCCGGAGCCATTCGAATCCGAAGAGCGATATCGTATTCAGGACGCCAATTTGGTTCAGTTAGGCGGTTTCTCCGCAGCTATGACTCAGGCTGGATTGAATCGAGGAGCAGGCAAAAATGGTTGAGCTGTCTGTTCTGCAGCAAAAATTTGGCACTGAACTGTCGGAAAGCAGCTTTCGCGACAATCGTCGGGTTGATGTTCCTGCTGCAAAGTTGTTCGATTTGCTCAGCAGTCTGAAGTCAGACCACGGCTTCGATATGTTGATCGATCTGACCGCTGTGGATTATCTGGAGTATGAAGGAGCGACTGATCGCTTCGGAGTACTCTATATGTTGCTCAACGTTACCTCAGGGGAGCGTCTGATCGTTCGCACGGCAGTCAATATGCCGGATCCGAAACTGCCGACGGTCTACTCTTTATGGCGTGGCTGTGACTGGTTGGAGCGAGAAGTCTTTGACATGTTCGGGATCGTCTTCGAAGGACATCCGGACCTTCGTCGAATTCTGATGCCTGATGAATTCACCTCGTTCCCGCTTCGAAAAGATTATCCATTGAAGGGTCGTGGGGAACGTCATAACTTCCCGGTGATCACTCGCGCGGGAAGTTGATGGATTTCCTGAGCGGTTAGGCGCCAGCCTTCGGTGCCGCTCAGAGTTAGTGATCGAAACTGAAGGCTGGCACCGTACCGCACAGGTTGAGTTTCCTATCGTCTTTGTTGCCTGGCTTCTACTGATGCCCCTGACTCCTGTTGATAATCTGGAAGCGGAATCGGCCGAACGTGAATACGTCTGGACGCTGAACTTCGGTCCTCAACATCCGGCAACGCACACCACGCTGCGACTGGTGTTGACGCTGGATGGCGAACGAGTCCTCAATGCGGTTCCCTATATCGGATACCTGCACAGCGGCTTCGAGAAACTGGGCGAACATCTGGACTTTAACCAGTATGTGACCATCGTCGACCGCATGAACTATCTGTCACCGCTGGCCAATGAAATTGCCTGGCACCACGCGGTCGAGAAACTTCTGAACATTGAACTCACCCCGCGCTGCAAGTATCTGAGAACGATTCTTGCAGAACTCATGCGGATGCATGACCATCTGCTGAATTTGGGCACAACGGCCCTCGACCTTGGTGGTTTCACCGCGTTCCTGTATTTCTTCCAGCAGCGCGAACACATCTACGACATCGTCGAGATGGCTTCGGGCCAGCGATTTCATACCAGCTACACTCGAGTTGGCGGCGTCTTGTTCGACGTGAATACGGACTGGGTGAATCGAGTTCGTAAGTTCATCAAAGAGTTTCCAAAGGTCTACGACGACGTCGACCGCCTTTTAACCAAGAACCGCATCTTCGTGGATCGAACGAAGGGCATTGGTTACCTCAGTCCGGAAGATGCAATCAACCTGGGAGCGTGCGGCCCGGTCGCTCGTGCCAGCGGAATTGAGCGAGACTTGCGTCGCGACGAGCCTTATCTGGCCTATGAAGACCTCGACTTTGACGTCGTCTGTTCCAAGGGCGGTGACTGCTACTCGCGGTATCTCGTCCGTATGCGAGAGTTGCTTGAGAGCCTGAAAATCATCGAACAGGCCATTGAGAACATCCCATCGGGTCCGGTGAACATCGCGGTTGACAGCGACATGGTGCTGCCGGCTAAGCCGTCCGTGTATCGAAGCATCGAAGGACTCATCCAGCACTTCGAGGTGATCATGCCGAACAAGGGCTACGAAGTTCCTCGGGAGCAGGTCTACGCGGCAACGGAATCGCCTAACGGGGAACTGGGATTCTTTATCGTTGGCAACGCAGAAACTCGTGCCTACCGCGCGAGAACTCGTCCGCCTTCCTTTATGCACTTTTCCATGTTCCCTCACTTGATCAAAAATCATCAGTTGAGCGATGTGGTGGCGGTGTTGGGTAGTATTAACATTATCGCGGCGGAACTGGATCGCTAAACAGGGGCTGTTGTGAAATGAGTGTTCTCAGTGAACAACTCCGAGAGCGGATTCGCCAGGAGTTTCCAAAGTATCCAAACAAGCGAGCTGTCGTTCTGCCGGCCCTGCACATGGTGCACGACGCCATGCGCGCGGTCTCAACGGGAGCGATCGAAGAGATTGCCGAACTGCTTGAACTACATCCCTCTGAAGTTCACGACACCATGTCGTTTTACAACTTCTTCAAGGATGAAAAACACTCCCTGGGCAAACACCGGATCTGGGTCTGCCGCAGCATTTCGTGCATGCTTCGAGGTGGTGAAGAAGTTCTGGAGAAAGTCTGCAACAAGTTCCACGTTCATCCCGGGCAGACATCTGCCGATGGCAAGGTGACGCTGGAATTCGCAGAGTGTCTCGGAGCCTGTGAGGGGGCTCCGTGCATCCTGGTGGATGATGAATGTCACATGGATATGAATGCAGAATCCGTAGCTGCGTTGATTGAAAAATTGTAATCAGCGGCAATTCAGATCAGAGGTCGGTTGTGGCGAAGTTCGAACCAGTACTTTTTGCTCGAATCAACAAGCCGGACAGTACGTCGCTGAAGACATACATGGCCGACGGTGGCTACGCGCGGATCAAAGAGATCCTGAGCATGGCTCCCGTCGACGTGATTAACGTCGTCAAAGATGCCGGCCTGCGTGGTCGAGGTGGCGCGGGGTTCCCGTGCGGTCTGAAATGGACCTTCCTGCCCAAGGATCATCCAGGCCCGATTTATCTGTGTATCAACGCTGATGAAAGCGAACCGGGAACTTTCAATAATCGGATCCTGATGGAGAAGGATCCGCATCAGCTGATCGAAGGCATCATGATTGCCTGCCATGCGATCAAATCCAACAACGCCTATCTCTACCTTCGTTACGAGTACGGCCGCAGCTATCGAACTCTGGATGCCGCGATTAAAGAATGTTACGCAGCAGGTTTGCTGGGCAAGAACATCAAGGGCACGGGTTTCAATCTGGATATCGTGCTGCATCGTGGTGCGGGTGCTTACATCTGCGGCGAAGAAACAGGGCTGATCGAAAGCCTGGAAGGCAAGCGAGCATGGCCTCGTATTAAGCCTCCATTTCCGGCGATCGAAGGTCTCTTCCGCAAGCCCACAATTGTCAACAATGTCGAAACATTGTGCTGCGTGACACAAATTCTGTATCGCGGCAAAGAGTGGTTTCAGTCGATCGGCGTTCCGCCCGATCCAAACAACCCTCGCGACCCCGGCAGCTATGGACCAAAGCTCTATTGTGTCAGCGGTCATGTCAACAAGCCCTGCTGCGTGGAACTGCCACTTGGTGTCACGGCTCGCGAATTGATCGAAGAGCATGCTGGTGGTGTTTGGAAAGGTCGAAAAGCCAAGGCTGTCGTTCCAGGCGGAATCAGCATGGGCTTCCTCTCGGACAAAGAGTTCGACACGAAACTTGATTTTGCGGGTCCGGGTAAAGTTGGCTGCCTCGGGCTGGGTACTGCTGCGGTCGTTGTCATTGACGATCAGACCAGCATGGTGGATGTCTTGTTCAATTGCTGCCGTTTTATGTCTCATGAATCCTGTGGTCAGTGTACGCCATGCCGAGAAGGCACCGCGTGGATGACAAAGATTCTGACTCGTATCCGAGCTGGTCAGGGACGTCTTGAGGATCTGGATCTGCTGATGGAAGTTGCCGGATCAATGGGAATTATTCCTGGGACCACAATTTGTGGTTTGTCGGATGGTGCTGCATGGCCGGTGAAGAATGCAATCAGCAAGTTCCGTGGTGACTTCGAAGAATATATCAACAGCAAACGAGCCACGGTGACGTCGGCTCAGAAGCTAATGGAAGCACATTAGTCAACGAGTTTGGAAAATCGGCGTCCGGAATCGAAAGCCCGCCAGAATTTGGCGGGGCAGCAGAGTTTTGGTTCCTGACACCTTTTCCTGATACTTTGTGGGTAATTTGAGATTTCAAATTTGAGATCTGAAATTTGAAATTCAGAACCAGGGATCGTCATGGCAACGGTGACAGTAAACGGTAAAGAAGTTGAGATCGGCGCGAGTGAGCGGCTGAACTGTATTCAGGCAGCCTCAAAGGTCGG
>CAIXQV010000895.1 GCA_903921605.1 uncultured Planctomycetaceae bacterium
CTCGGGTTGCCCGGCGCATTGGTTTCCGATACTCAAATGGCCGCATACTGGGCCCGAGAGTTAAAAACCGGACTACGGAAACTTGACGATCGCAGCCATATTTCGGTTCTCGAACTGACATTCAGGGAAGTCCTGAATGAACCGCGCAGAGCGGCGGAAATGGTGTGTCAATTTCTAACGGCCGAGCTGGACCAGGGCAAGATGGCGAGCATGGTTGATGCCAGTCTATATCGGTCGCAGATTTCAGCCTATGGCCCCGTCCAGTCTTGAATTCGGGGTAGAGCTTCTTGAGTTTTGTGCGGGCGTTTTCGACAGTGAAGTGCCAGTCGATGCCGCGTTGTTTGGTGTTGGTTTTGTCAGACCACACTTTGTTTTCTGACTGCAGCGTTTCCAATTCTCTGATGCGGCGACCAGCCAGGCATTGGCTGGTCAGACAACTGAGTTCGCATTCTGCCACGTTCAGCCAGCTGCCACGTTCAGCCAGCTGCCACGTTCAGCCAGCTGCCATGTTTGGGTGTATGAACCAGGTCCAGCCGACGAACATACTCACGGGCTTTGTCAGGAGGAAAGGCTTCGTAGCACGCGCCCTTCGTAGGGGTATTGAGATGATCGTTGACCAATGTGATTATTTCGCCGTCAGCGTAGCGCGTGTCCATCAGTTGAGCCACTTCAATGGCCCAATCGACCTTCTTTCGCCGAGGTCTGACAGTCGTCTTCCGAAATGAGGCCAGAGGTTCCGCAAACATGAAAATGCGGGCTGTGCCTTTTCGCTCGTATTCGTAATCGACTCGTTCAGGATGATCCTTGGTGGTCGGAATCGGCACTCGGGTTTCTCCGATGAGCTGCACAGGCTGCTCATCAATGGTCACCGCAGCATTCTTCGAATCGTAGGGTTTCGCATCGATTTCCAGCACTGCTTCCATGCAGGCCACAAACTCTGCGTCCGCGTTCGGCGGAATCACCCAAATACTCAGTTTTGCGATTTGTTATGCCGTTTTTTGAGCGGAGTACGGATCGTTTCGTGGCTGATGGATTCCACAATCTGAAGCTCAACCACTTGTTCCGCAAGTCGCCGCAGAGTCCATCGTCCATATCCCGCCGGAGGTTTGCCCAGTCGCATGACGATGACTTTCGCTTCTGCCTCGCCGTCGAGTATCGACGGAGTGGGAGGTGACTGGGGTTTCTCTCCATTCAGTGCGAGTTCAAAGCCTTCCGTCACGAAGCGTTTACGCACATTCTCAACGGTCTGAACTTGGCAGCGAAACGCTTCGCCGATCTTATCATCTGTCCACGTCGGGCCATCCGCATCGGCCTTTGACAGAATCTGAGCCCGGCGCGCCTTCTGCGACCTTGCTTTCAATTCACTCACCACATTGTTGCAGTCCTGACGCTCCACATCAGACGACCGCACGATATACTTCTTGTTCATCGGAACCTCCTTGTGAAAGGTCGGTTCCTCTATTTCCAGCCCCTGACTCAACCTCAATTCTTACATCTGACGGGGCACCAGAGTGCGTGTCACTGTTAAAGCCCTCAGTCCAGAAGGAGATTCGGTGACCGTGCCATTCAAGAAACGGAATTCTGCCACGCTGTCGTCGAACGCTGCGGCGAAGATTCTCGCACGATTGCAATAGTTCTTCATCGCATATCGTTCTGCACGCAATCCAACCAGGATGCCATAATGTCTTCGGAAACAACGCTCGAGCGAGCAATAAAAGATGCGAATGATGGGAAACTTAATGCTGCATTAGCGTCAGTCCGATTCTTGATCAAACGCAAGCCGCAGGACTTGGATGCTATCCAGATATTTGGAATGTTGCTTGTTCGAGCAGGAGAAATGCAGCAAGCAATTCATCACCTGGGCAAAGCAGTTGCCACCGCACCGAATGTGACGGCGTATCGAAACAATTATGCCAATGCGCTTATGAATAGTGGTCGTGCTGCAGAAGCGGTCGATCAACTACGCAAGGTGATCGATATTGATCCGAACTATTTGCTCGGGTATTTGAACATGATCCTGGCGTGCGCGGCGGTTGGTGATTCGCTTGGAGGAATCGAAGCGGGGCGACGCGGTCTGAAACTGCGCCCAGATTGGCCGGAACTGTCGCGCAACTTAGCAAGTGTTCTCAAAGATGCGGGGCGCGTGGAGGAGGCGATTGCGGAATATCAACGCGCGGTCGCAAAGGCACCAAAGGATGCGGGACTTCGATCGAGTTCGCTTTTGAGCCTGAATTATCCGGATTTTCCAGTCGAATTTGTATCACAGGCGCACCGAGATTATGCGCAGTGCGTTCGGACGTGCTATTCGCCAGCCCGCACAGATCCATCTCCTGATCGACCGCTGCGAATTGGCGTTTTGTCTGGCGATATGCGGACGCATTCCGTGGCGTATTTCGCCGAGTCGTTCATGCGCAATCGTCCACAAGGTTGCACGCTGACCATCTTTGCAACAGATGTGGCACGAGTTGGAGATGAGATGCGTGAAGACATTCGAAGTCTGAGTGATCAGTGGGTTGATGGATTGACAATGGGAGACGAGGCGCTTGATCAAGCGATTCGAAGTCGCAACATAGATGTCCTGGTCGAACTTGGCGGGCACACATCGGGCGGTCAACTGACTTCGCTTGATTTTTCGCCCGCACCAGTGATCGTCTCAGCGATTGGTTATCCCAATACCACTGGACATCCTGCAGTCGGGTGGCGCGTCGTCGATTCGATCACCGATGGTCCGGAAAGCGACGCACTTTGCACCGAACGTCTCTTGCGGATTGATCCTTGCTTCCTCTGTTATTCCCCGCCTAAGAATGCCCCAGAGCCGGCGATGCCTGCGGCTGATGGGCCAATCATTTTTGGCTCGTTCAACTTAGCGGCCAAGATCACGCCGCGTTCAGTCGCGCTGTGGGCAGGGGCTTTGAACTCAGTTCTGAATTCTCGCCTGCTGCTGAAATGCAAGGCAATCGCAGATCCTGGCAGTCGGGAGTTCTTCCTGGAGAGACTCGCATCAAATGGGATTGCAAGTGACCGCGTCGATATTGTTGCATATACCAAAGGATTGCAAGATCACTGGAATCTGTATTCGCGTGTGCATGTTGCGCTTGATACCACTCCCTATAACGGAACGACAACGACCTGTGAGGCGCTTTGGATGGGAGTGCCTTTGGTGGCGATTGAAGGAGATCGACATTCGGCGCGAGTCAGCACGAGCATCTTGCACGCCGCTGGACACAAAGAGTGGGTTGCAAAATCACCTGAAGATTTTGCAGCAATCGCATCAGGACTCGCGACAGATCGCGAGCGTTTGCAAACGCTTCGATCTGGACTTCGCAGTGAACTGCAAGCATCTGTCCTATGCGATCAAGTTGCCTACGCAGATCGCTTCCATGCTGCGTTGCGAGAAGCGTGGCGCAGTTGGTGCGCATCGTCGAAATGATCAATATTATGCTCGCCCCTTTGCAAGAGCGCGCACTCGCAATCCGGCCTATGTTGGATTTCTTTGATGCAGGCTCCGCAATGCGTCACATGTTAATTCGATTTGTCATAAGGCGCCCGCGTGCAGAGTATTTTCGATTTGTGGCGGTTCACTCTCTTGCCAACACAGAATGACAGCATCAGATTCAGCATCAGATTCAGCATCAGATTCAGCATCAGATTCAGCATCAGATTCAGCATCA
>CAIXQV010000896.1 GCA_903921605.1 uncultured Planctomycetaceae bacterium
ACCACTAAGAACTGGAGGACTGGACCGGTCAACAGAGCAATCAGAACAGGCTGTTTTCGAAGGTGGACAATCCCAACGATGATCAAGCCCCAAAAAGAGGCGTACCAGGCAAGGCAAGTCAGCGAAGCTGGGCCGCCTGAGAAGCCTGCGGCGTTAAGTGTTGGACTGAGATATCGCCCGGCTTTCAAAATCGCCAATTCAACGGTTCGCACCGGGTTATTGACGGCAAACTCGAAGGCTCTCTGCTTGTAATGAGCATTCGTGTCGTATTCCGACATCTTCGAAAAGACGTTTTCGGTATCCACGAAAGTCATGTCGCTGGCGCCGGTTGCTCCGGGATGAAGACCGTCATACAGACTGGGGCCGGACCACAGCGAGGTGAAAATCCAGTGGCCAGTTACGTTGTGATTTCGCCAGGCCCATGGCAAAAGGGCAAGGTAACACCCTGCAAAAATGAGCGCAGCGTACAGAATCCGACGCCGCCAGACCTGATGGCTACAGACGATAACCAACAGAGAACTTAGCCACGGCCACAGAATCCAGCCTGGACGAACCAGAGTCGTAAGGCCGGTCAGCAACCCGGCCATAAAAGAATTGCCCGCCGTCAGTGCCTCCCCTGTTCGAACGAGTTTCGTGAGAGGAAGCAGACAAGCCATGAGTCCGAAACTAAAAAGTGTCTCAGACAGAATCTGCACATTACTACCAATCTGCAGCGGAGAAACTGCCACGATCAGCAGGGCCACATTGGCAACGGAAACAGTCGCGACTCGACGAGCCAACAACCAGGTCAACCAGCAGCAACCTGTTCCCACAAAAGCCATGACAAGGCTGGCGGCAAAAATACTTTGTCCAAAAACAGTGATGCTGGCCGCTAACAGCAGTGGAAAGCCGGGAGTTCTTAAAACCCTTCGGGGCGGAGTGTAGATGGAATACTCCTGGCCGCTCGCAATCTTCTGCGCCAGTTCCCAATAGCCGTTTGCATCACCTTCAATCAGAAACTGTCGGCCCTCACTGTGGACGTGGCGATCAATCACAATCGCCGCGCCTACGCGAAGCCCCAACGCAAGCAGCAGTAGCGAGAACAGAATTAAACTCTGCCGAGATTTCAGCATTCGCCTGGGCTCATTCGGGTTAATCTCCACAAAGTAATTTCAGCGACATGCTGAATGCAGATCTCACAAGCCGCAGATACAGCGTTCACCGACTGCTACAGGAAAACACTCGATTTATGGACTATGCCGCGATTGCCTGCAACCACGTAGAGCATTCCGGCACAAACTGCTTCAATTTCGGATTTGTTCACTGCTAACGCAGAAATCTGGACGCCGTTCGAAGATCCGAGTCGGGCCAATTTTAACGATTGTTCGATAAATAGAGTCGACAAGGTCTGCGACTCTGGAACAGTCAGGAATCGGTAATGGCACAGAATCCAATCATATCACGTTGTCTTTCTCTGTTACGCTCGGGTGCGAGTGAACTCGTAAAAGTGCGACAGAGAAGCCGAAAATCCGGACATACGCTGTCGACGGTGGATTTGCTGGAAGATCGCGTGTTGCTGACGAGCGATTTCGGAGATGCCCCTGCCCCCTATCCGGTGACTCAGTCTGACAATGGTGCACGTCATGAAGGTCGCGTCAGCATCAACTTCGATTTTGGGCCGACGCTGGGGGAAACGCTTGATCTCGAAGCGGACGGTGCGAACTCCGTTCTCGCAGGCGGTGACGGAGCAGACGAAGATGGTGTCGTTTTCGGAGCCGTAAATGCCGGTCGGACAGATGCGAGTGTTGTCGTGAAGGTTCGTAACGCGGCATTGGGCGGTCGAGTCGACGCGTGGGTGGACTTCAACGGCAATGGCAGTTGGTCCGATCCCGGAGAGAAGATCATCGACAGTGCGGCTGTCACAAACAATACCAATCGGCGGTTTACGTTCTCAGTTCCAGCCAACGCCGTGATTGGTACGTCCTACGCCCGAGTCCGTATCAGCACGGCCGGAGGCCTAACCCCGACAGGAGCTGCTCCTGATGGCGAAGTCGAAGATCACAGAGTGACGATCGGTCTGGCATCTCCTGTGCTGACGGCACCAGCTGCTGCCGCGAAAGTTGACGTGACATCGAATTATCGAGTCACCTTCCAGTGGGGCGAGATCCCGCAGGCCGTCGGCTATGAGATCTGGGTACGCAGTCTCAATTACCAGGCACAGGACGAGTTTCATCGAACTATCGTGACGGGCACAAGCTATACGCCTAACGTTGACTTCGGCATTGGCAATTACTCTGTCTGGATGCGCTCGTTGGGTACCGGCAATACAATGTCGGCGTGGTCGGCTGTGCGTCAGTTTTCAACGGTTGCAAAACCGACGATCCTTCCGATGACAAGAATGCAGCCAACATCTCGCCCGACGATCGACTGGAGTCCAGTTCTCGGGGCCGAAACATACAGGGTTTGGGTCTCGAATCTGTCAACTGGCAGAAGTCCGGTGATTCTTCAGGAAGGACTCACCACGAATACATTCACTCCAACCGCAGCCCTGCCGATCGGCGTATATCGAATCTGGGTTGCGGCATGGTCAGGCGGAACCAGCGCGGGTTGGTCATCGCCAGTCGATATTCAAATCGCACCAGCGCCGATTCAGAGTGATGTCACGCCAACGATGCTGGGTGAAAAATTCAATTGGACCAGCGTGCAGGGAGCTACCAGCTACGAGTTTCAACTGAAGAATCTGAAGACAAACGAGCTGACGTTGAACATTAGTGTTCAGGGAACTTCGCTGACACAGGTTCCTGTACTGTTCAGCGGAACGACCTACCGCTGGTGGGTACGAGCGAAGAGTGCTCAAGGCGTTTACTCGCTATGGAGCGGTCCGAAAGACTTCATCGCCGGTGGCCAGCCAACCGTGCTGACGCCAACGGGAAGTTCGACGAACCGGACGCCGTTGATTACCTGGCTGGCTGTCGAGGGAGCCGTGAAGTATGAACTGTTGCTGCGTCGTGATGACGTAACGTCAGTGATCCTCAACAAGAAAGACATTCTCACGAACTCATTCACTCCCGCCGCGCTTGCGGCCGGAAATTATCGCGTCTGGATTCGTGCCATCAACGCGAACGGAGTTATGACGACCTGGAGCGCGGCCCAGCCGTTCACGATTACGAGCGTGACTTCAATCGAAGAGCCCGCAACAGACTCTCCTCTGGTTGCGTCATTGCTTTCTGATGATGCAGAGGCCATCAATGACCTGCCGGTTCTGATCGCAATGGCGGAGCGAGACTATGCTCCGGCAACCGAAGGTGGTCCGGAAGATACTCCAGCCGAATCAGAGTCAAACCTCGCCGACGAACCACCAGTGCCGTCGACCGTCCCGGAATCCGTCGAAAGCCCGATCGTGGAACTGATCGATCTCGCGATCTCTGCCTGGACTCAGCGACCGGTAGATCTGGCGTAGCTTCGACCGAGCCAACGATCGGAGCCAACAGCCACCAACACAGAGTGCTCGACAGGAGACCGCTTGGAGTCACGCCGGGGGTTCTTGCTACGATGATGCACGCGATCGTGGAACATCTGGGGCATCTTCAGATGGCTCAGCGAGAGTGTTTCTGGATAAACTCAATGATCGGCGTGGAGTCGTCAAGTCCATGGACGTGACCGATTCCAGGCTTTCCGATCAGAATGATTTCGCCACCCAGTTCCTTGTATCGATCCGCAATCACTTTCGTGTTCTCATCCCACGGCACAACCTCATC
>CAIXQV010000897.1 GCA_903921605.1 uncultured Planctomycetaceae bacterium
GCGATGGACGGAATCTTTAGCCGTTGAGCAGACACTCTCCGCCTGATGTGCGTTCTGAGAGATCTCTCGAATACTGTCATCCAGTTGACGCACGGCCGCCGCAATGTTGTCAGCACTACTGCCGGTTTCCGCTGCCTGAGTGGACAATATTGTGGCTTTCTGACGCAGAGGAGCAACCGCCGTGCTGATCACCCAACTTCCGAATCCACCAACGACTACGATTGTGGTGACGACGATTGTGAGGCACAGGTTCGTACTGGCGTTCATGCTCTCCACAATCTCCGCTTCACGCCTGATATTCTTTTCCGTGGTATAAGTGACCAGTGAATTCACGGCATCCCGATGCAATGTGTATTGCTCCGTCAATGGGCCCAGCAGCACTTGCACGGCCTTTTCTTCCTGGTTCTGTTCGCAGGCGGGAATCAGATCACTTTCCACGATCTGATAGAATTCCATCGCCGGTGCGTAGAGTTGTTCCAGCATCATCGCCCGCTGTTCCTCGTCATTCAAATCTGTATTCCAGAACGCATGGCGGTCCGTGAATTCTTTCTTCAGTACCTGCAGCCGATCAATGCCGAGCGTGACTTCAGAATGCCGTTTGTTTTGCATGGCAACGACCATTTGATGGACCACGAGATGTGATTCAACGATGTACTCGGGCGGAGGCAGAATGTCGGCGATCACATCTTTGCCCTGAACGATCTCCAGATATCCCGGTCCATGCACGGACGAACGCTTCATGGCGTCGTAGAACAGCGCGCTGCTGACAACGATACCTAAAACAGACAACGCGAGAATCAGTCGCAGTCTGGCAGCAATCGAGAGACGCTTGATCATGGTTCCAACTTTCAACGAAACAGTTGGTGTGAATCGGGATGGAAACGTTTAGAAAAACAAGAGTAAAGACGTCAGAGAAACCCTGAGCGAGTTCATTGCAGAACCCTGAAATGTAGGTTGGACATTCTTGTCCGACTGGGTTTCGACGGGCAAGAATGCCCATCCTACTTGAAAGCCACGTATTGAAACGAAACTAGTGTGCCATTGACCTGCCATTGGCCATCGTCCGTTCTGATCGACTGCTGACCGCTGATCTGACATCACCGACCAGACGGAGCAGTTCCTCTGCCATGTCTTCAATCTCAGCGGCGGCACTTAGTGTTCCTTCAGTGCCGGTCGAGGTTGATTGAGCAGCGTCTGCTACTCGTGTAATGTTCCGAGCAATTTCTCCGCTGCCCGCGGCGACTTCAGAGATATTCCGACTGATCTCGCCCGTCATCGCGGACTGTTCTTCCACAGCACTGGCGATGGCGTTCTGAGTTTCATTGATCTGGCGAATGATGCCGGTCACCTGTTCGATGGCCATAACAGCTTCCGAAGTGTCATCCTGAATCATGGCAATCTTGCGAATGATGTCTTCCGTTGCCAGGCCCGTCTGCTTGGCCAGTTCTTTGACTTCATTAGCAACAACGGCAAAGCCTTTGCCAGCTTCGCCAGCTCGAGCGGCTTCGATCGTTGCGTTCAGAGCCAGGAGGTTTGTCTGAGAAGCGATCGAGTTGATGACTTTGATGACGTTGCCGATCTCGGCACTGCTTTGACCAAGCTTTGTGACGGTGGCAGTTGTCTTGTTGGCGGCTTCGACCGCATGACCAGCGACCGTGGCCGCGTTGGCTGTGTTGCCCGAGATTTCACGAATGCTGGTGTTGAATTCATCAACAGCCTGCGACAGAGCGGAGGCGTTCGCACTGACTTGTTCCGCGGCTCCGCTGGCAAGCGTCGCCTGGTGGCTGGTCTCCTGAGCATCGGATCGCATCTGCTGTCCGACGATCGCCAGTTCTTCCCTGGCAACGCAACGCAGAGCCTCTGCAGAACCTCGCAGGACACCAGAAACCTTACGAGCGGTAAGCCAGCCGAACAAACCACATACGAAGACGACGGATACAGCAAACGTTACGTTTAACTTAATACTGGATGCAACAACTTCTGCCGCTTCCTTTTCGATCTCTGAAGCAGTCTCCACAGACAGGTTTGACAAGTTGACGATCTCAGTCTTGTGCGACTCATAAAGTGACGTCAGCACACCTCGCAGCAGCGTTTCGGCTTTTGGGCCGTCGTTGGAGAGGCACGCCGGAATAAACTGCTCGTTGCTGACTCGGAAGAACTCCATCGCAGGCTCATGGGTCGATTCCATCAACGAAGCACGAATCTTCCCTTCGGCCAGTTTCTCTTCCCAGTAAGTATGTCGCTGATGGTAGACGCTTTCGAGACTCCGCAGAGTTTCGACCAGTTCATTAATTGTTGTCGATGGCTGTTTCGTTTCTATGGCTTCGGCCAGTTTGTAAGAAACGAGGTAGCTCTCAATGATAAATTCCGGTGGTGGAAGGATGTCGGCGAGCACATCCTTCATTTCCACAATCTTCCCATAGAACGGGCCATTCACTTTGGTGATGGAAAGAGTTCGATTAGACCAGACTCCGTAACCAATCAGACCTGCCGAAAAAACTCCAATCAGGAGATAGAGCCTGACTGGGATTGTCATGTTGTTAAGCCGCATGGTGTTGCCCTGAAGATCTTGAACTGTCTGAGAATCTGGTATTGATTAATGGCGAGCGGCAGGGCGTCAGCCCTCCGATTTGTCGTTCTCTCACACGTAGTTCCTTTTTGCCGGAAAGGACTTTCGCCGCAAGACGAACCTGTGCGACGCGGAAACATCTCACAGGCCAGTCCTTGCAAATCAGATGTACTCAACTTCGCGGCAAGCCACGAAGTCCCGCCCGGCAGGCGGGACCTGCACTCTTATGTCATCTTGACGTGGTTGGGATCGAACTCACGGCTTGATGTCATTCTTCGCGATCCCCTCGCAGCGGCTCGCTTACGTTCGTTGACAGGAGACACGGCCTCCTGAACAGTTCCCACAAGCATAAGAAGATCTTCCGCCATCTGCTCGATATCAGCCGCTGCCTGGAGAGTTTCATCCGTACCACGCGATGTGGAATCTGCAGCATTGGCGACAAGAGTAATGTTGCGAGCGATCTCGCCGCTGCCTGCAGC
>CAIXQV010000898.1 GCA_903921605.1 uncultured Planctomycetaceae bacterium
AACTATAACGCTGTACATGAAATAGCTGAGTCTTGGTACCGTGGCAGTCACCAACAGTGCGCCTGATTGCTCAGCAATCCTAACTTCCAGGGGATGTTTTGCCTTCAACTGGCCTAGAAGTTTGATCTTGGGTTGTCCCGGTTCTGACCAGCCCCAGCTCAGGTAGCGGTCACAGATGGTAGTCTCATGATCTTCAATAAACGACCAGCGCCCCATCCCGTAGTGCCCGCCATGCTGGCCAATCACCAATGGCGAACCTTGCTCCACCTTTTGTGCGGCCCAAGCTTTGAAAACGTCGTCTGAATTATGAGAATTACTAGTCCAAATCAGTTTGGGTTGCTTGGGCCATGGCAAGCTCGCAATTTGCTCAACCAGTTGATCATAGCCTTCCAGGTACACGGTCGGTATTTGCTGGGGGATCAGGGCACGGATGCAGATCTCGAATTCTGAACGACTTTCTCCGGTAACGACCCAGTGACGCTGGTTGTCATCGGCGGCAACCTGAACGGGTGACACCGAGTGCCAAAGTTGGGGTACCTGCCCCAAACGTCGATGCAACTTCATCTCATCGCGAAACGGCAAGTAGGTGACCAGGAAAAAAGCGTCCTGATCTCGCGTCAAGTTACCCGCGGCCCGGGCATACCAAGTTGCCAGCGCCCGTTTTGTCTGTTGTCTTCGAGAAGTGGATGGCGCTTCTTTAGGTGGCCCTTTTATGCCCTGCCGCAGCTGCTTGGTGCAGGGTACTGCAGTGAACTGCTGCAGAATGCCGGCGTAAATATGCTGGTTCCATTCGTCTCCGACAAAGAGACATGTGAAGTCCGCCATGTCGTTAGGAATCAGACTCTCTTCTTTCCCGGTGAGAACGATGGCTCCAGACAGATCATGCTGACCGATAGCCTGCTGAATGGATGTCCAGCGATCGAATAACATCTGGGCGAAATAGCCTAACCAGGGACCGATCAATATGCGCCAATAACGCAGTCCGTGGTCTACGCCATGAATCTGGTTGAGCTGGGCCGTCAGATCCCGCAATATCCGTTCATAGAATTCTTGCAGATACAGATAATCGGCGTGGAGCTTGGCGCGGTCATCCCAGTGATAGGGCCGCACCTCGGCATCCATTTTCAACCAGCGATCCTTGCGGGAGTACCGTCGGCACCATTCGCCAAGAAATAGAACGGGTTCATCCTCACGCCAGGTTTCCTCCAGTGCAGTAGTAATCAGAAAACGTTTCACCACACGGAACGTCCGCCATCCATCACCAGATTGGCACCATTCATGTAACTCGAGGCATCGGAAACCAGAAAAGCCACTGCCGCCTTGTATTCATCCTTGTGTGCCATGCGGCCCATGGGAATGAGTTGGCTCAGGCGCTGAACGAAAGCGTCATCTTGGTCAACATAAACCCCACCAGGGGAAAGCGCGTTGCAGCGCACGCCTTGTTCTATCCAGTAGGTTGCCAGATAACGGGTCAGCCCGATCAAGCCGCTTTTCACCACTGAGTAGGTCACCGGCTTGACCGGTTGAGCATGTTCGGGCAAACCGGGTTTGCGATAGAGGCGTTGATCGGGAGAAATCAGGGCAAGGTCGGATGCGATATTCAGGATTACGCCGCTGCCTCGTTCCGCCATGATCGGCCCAAATGTCTGGGCGCACAAGAAGGCACCCGTCAGCCCGACCGCGATATCCTGGTTCCAGGTTTCCACAGGAAAGGCCTCCAACCGGGAGCCCTGAACCTGGTCAAATCCACCCGAACCAACGGCGGGATTGTTGGCGGCATTATTGATAAGGATGTCGACGCGCCCCAATTCCGCCAAGACATGGTTGCGGAGCTCGGCAACCTGTTTCGGATCGGTAACGTCGGTACGAACGCCGATACAACCAACCCCAAATTCATTGCCAATCTGTTTCGCTACCTGACCGCAACGGTTCTGATCGATATCGACAATGACTGGGATACCACCCAACTCGGCAATGGCTTCGGCATGATTGGTGCCGAGGAGTCCGGCACCACCGGTAATCACCGCGACCCTGCCGGTCAGGTCGAACATGTCGCGAACCCTGGTTTTTTGTGTCATGTCACAATCCTCTTGTTTGCCCACCGTCCACCACCAGGTTCGCTCCAGTGATGAATGATGCCCGCCGCGATGCCAGAAACACAACTGCGGCTGTAATCTCGTCCAATGTCCCCAGTCGACGCATCGGCACTTCTCGGTCCAGCATTGATTGTACCCTCACGGTATCCTGAGCCAACTTATCTTCCCAAGTCGACCCTGGGAAAAGGACATTCCCCGGCGATACCATGTTGACCCGGATTCCCTCGTCGGCTAGTGGCCGAACCAGATTCTTGGCGTATGCCCAGAGTGCTGCCTTGGCAGATGCGTACGCCAATGGGCAACCGATCCCCTCCATTCCACAAATCGAACCGACGAATGTCAGGCTCGCGCCATGCCCCTGCTTCACGCTGGCCGCCAGAAGGCTACGCAAATCCTGCACCATTCCCGCCGCCTGAAACAGGTTAGTGTCGAACATGCGCCTCCATTCATCAGTTGTTTCCTGCAGGATTGGAACCGAACGACCCGAGCCAACATTACAGACGAGATGATCAATTCCCTGTGGGAGTAATGCAGTGTTTAGACCGTGCCGGATAGTTGCATCGCCGAGATCGCCGGGGAAAATCTCTATGCGATCATCACCAAATTGGTTTGCGAGAGTGCTATGCGCACGGTGCAAGTCATCTTCGTTTTTTCCGGTCAGAAGGACCGTGGCCCCCTCTGCGAGAAAAGCAGAGGCGATGCCATAACCTATTCCACGTGAGGAGCCGGTGATCAGAACCCGAGAATTTGTGAGTCCCAGCTCCATCAGGCAGCCTGCTCCAGCCAATTTTCCAGCATACTCTTGTAGTTGCCCAATGTCTCTGCATGACTACCATCCGCCGCTCTTGCGGTCTGCAGGATATAGTTGCCGCGATAACCAGCATGCTCCAGTGCGGCGATGGTTTCCAGAAATTTTGCATTGCCTGTCCCCAAGGGTACGGTTGTACCGCTCAGGAGGCGATCTTTGACATGGACGTTGACGATACGAGGCCCGTAGGCGGCGATTTCATCTTCGAAGTTATATCCCAGAGAAGCACTGTTCCCTATATCAAACGTTAGTCCATAATACTTGGGGTCAAAGTTATCAATGAACGACGCCAGCCTCTCGGGCGAGAAGTCGGACTCGAAAGTTATTCGCACACCTTGCTCCTTCAGGTCGAGCTCCACCGAGGCCAGACCAGCGCGCAAATCATCTTCCTGATTAATGTTCTCCAGGCGACCAGAATCAACCAGAGGGATTAGGATAAAACTAATGCCGACAGTTGCAGCAGCATGAATGATGGCTCGCAGATCGCGCAGCAGTGCGTCACGTTCCATCGCCAGCTTCCAGAAAGGGGCCTGCATGAAACAATCACCGGTCAAGGACGGTACGGTAAGCCCATGTTGCCGCTTGAGCTTAATTATTTCCTGACGGCCTGCCTCGGTCATCAGCGGGTTTTCGTAGAGCCGGTCTTGATCCAGAGTCCATTCCATCAGCGGGATCCCGATAGCTGCGGCAGTTGGAAGCTCACTTTGCCAATGAGACCACGGGAAAGCCTGAATTTTTCCGTTAACTTGGGGCGACAGACGTCCCTGCATGAAACCGATGCGGTTGCTATGCTTCACTGAACACCCTCCGAGATAACACTTAGGGGTTTATTGGCCGAAGCAAGCAACATGATCTCCTTGGAAAATCGGATAAACTTACTGTGTGGCTTGAGAAAGCGTGGGGCCGCCAATCTCGTTAACTCTGCCACGGGCATGAGCCAAGGATGCTTCCAGAGGATAGGTAACTGACGGAAACGCTCACACTTCACGTTCTCGAATCCGTGGATCAGCTGAATATCTCGCAGCGAGGACAACATGAAGGGTGTGCGATGGGTGTAATCCTCGAAATAGATTCGAATGTTGAATTCCCAGTCCGGGCACATCGTAATAATGAGGCCACCAGGTTTGAGCACCCTATAGATTTCCTGAATCAGCTTTTCAGGG
>CAIXQV010000899.1 GCA_903921605.1 uncultured Planctomycetaceae bacterium
GCCGTTGATGGCGTCACCGGCAATCTCACCAAGCTTTGCTGAATCCCATCCGTCAGCTCCAACAAACGGTTGAGTCATCCCCAGCTTTCGCGCCTGCAGAATCATGCTGGCGACTTCGGTGTAGTAACCCGGCACAAAGATGACATCCGGTTCCGCAGCACGAATCGATGTCAACTGAGCAGAATAGTCCTGATCGCCCGCCTGATACGTCTGTTTGCTGACGACTGTGCCGCCGAGGGCTACGAACGATTTCTCGAATTCTTCTTCCAGACCGACAGAATACGGTGAGCCCTGATCGGTCACGATGGCGGCTTTGGAAGCCTTCAGGCTTTCGTGCTCACGAGCAAACTTCGCACACACTTTGCCCTGGAACGGATCGATGAAGCAGACTCGAAAAATCATGTCACCGACTTTGGTCACCTTGGGATTTGTCGATGATGGACTGATCATCGGCACTCCACCTTCCTGGCAGATCGGAGCGGCGGCCAGAGAAAGTCCGGATGCCACTTCTCCAATCACTGCGACGACACCGTCTTTCGTAACCAACCGAGTCACGGCGGTGCTGGCTTCCCGAGCCTCGCCTTTGTCGTCGTACGTGACCAGCTTCACTTTGCGACCATTGATGCCTCCCGCAGCATTCAGTTCCTCGATCGCCATTTTGATTCCGTTGTCGGTCGAAATCCCGAACGTCGCCTGAGAACCAGTCAGAGAACCGTAATGGCCAATCAGGATCTCATCCCCGCCGCCGTTCTGGCAACCAGAGATCGTCAAAGAAAGGCATGCTATCAGCATTGCAACAATGCCGGTGCGTTGCAGGAACGCGCGCTTCGGAGAAATCATATGAGTCGTCTCAAAATGTTGTTTACGACGCGGGAAACACGTGGGGCCGGAGTTTATCGCGGTGCAATGAGCTTGTCACCCGGTTGGCCGCATGTTCCCGACGGGTTGAAAACTTCCGTGTTGGACATGGTCGCAGGACAATTTGCCGCGAATACAGGTTGATGTCGATCAACTTGTGGTCTTTGTCGCCCATTTCCCGATGGTTGGTCATGAGTAATTCCGGAGGGGACTCACCTCCGGCTCGGCTCTGCGCGGCATTGCATCAAAGCTGCGTGCCATTTCAGCAAAGCGTGCCGCCCAAGGGATCAAGGAAGGCGGTATCTTCTTCGTCAAGACGTTTCGGCTGGTGCTGCCTGAAGCAAGTCGAAGGACGGAGCTATCAGGTCGGCCGATCCCCGCGAAGGATCGAGGTGACATCCCTTAATGTGTCCATCATCGACGGACACATTGGAATCCAAAACGCTATGTCAGAACAGACGAACGATCAGCTGTTTCCATTCATCGATCAACGGCGGAGTTTCCTCAGTCAGTTCGATACGTTTCTGGACTTTGGAGGCATTCGTCTCCTGAATGATCTGGATTGGGTTGTTCTGCTGCTTTGCCGCTCGTCGCTGCTCTTTGACAAGCTCTCTCAGCCGCATGGCGTGTTCTTCCTCCAGTCGCTGCAGCACCTGATCAAATTCTGCCCGTGCACGGTCCGGCACCCCGGTTTGTTCACAGTGCGAAATGATTGCGGCGATTGAGTCTTTCTTTTCCTGGTCGAGCCGAATCTTCCCGACGGTCGGCCAACCCATCCGAAGCTGCAACCAGGCAATGTTTACTTTTGGTACAGGGTTATCGGATTCCTCTGTCGTTTGCGGCGGAGATTCTGAATTCGTGTCGTGATGTGAGGCGTGAGGCATCGAAGTTTCGTTTAAGTGTTTGGAGTCGCGATCAGAAAACGAGCTCCCCAGCGAAATGCCTGAGCCACCCGGGTTGCCTGAGAAAGAATGGCACAGAGTAACCTTCTTTGCTGGCAAATGGACGCCGCATCCACAAAAAACCAGTTCGACGGCTCATGTTTCCTGTGGAGCGGCTGCCGTCGTGATCGGGGAATGTGGATTTCGACGGCGGTCGTCGTTCACTCATGGTGATTCCTGGCCGTTCCTGACGTTGCTCGTTCGACAATTCCAGCGGGATGAGAAATGATGCCCCACTGATTTCGATGCCAATTGTCACAAATACCGGGCGTCTGAAAACAGAAACCTGAAAACACTCACGGAACCCAAGAGTCCCATGTTATCTCGCACACGTCTTACCGCTCAGCAACTTCGGAGTCATCGTTATCTGGGACCTGACGATCTGCGATCGTTCGGCCATCGGTCTCGCCAGAAACAAGCGGGCTTCACGACCGAAGATTTCTCCGGGAAGCCGGTCATCGGCATTTTAAATACCTGGAACGATCTCATTTCCTGTCACGCCCATTTTCGACAGCGCGTGGAAGAGATTAAGCGCGGGGTCTGGCAGGCGGGTGGCTTCCCTGTTGAGATCCCCGTGATGGGGCTCAGCGAGACGTTCATGAAGCCGACGTCGATGTACTATCGCAACTTCCTAGCGATGGAGGCCGAAGAAGTACTGCGGACGTATCCCATCGATGCGGCGGTGCTGATGAGCGGCTGCGACAAAACTACCCCAGCGTTGCTGATGGGAGCACTCAGCGCGGATGTGCCTTCGATTGTGATGCCAGGCGGTCCGATGAATCGAACGTCCTGGCATGGCGAGCAACTGGCCAGCGGCACAGATGTCTGGCGATTCTGGGCCGAACGCGGCGCGGGTCGAATGTCGTGCGAAGCCTGGTGTGAACTCGAAGACCATATCGCCGCGTCTCCCGGCCACTGTATGACGATGGGCACAGCTTCCACAATGACCGCGCTGGCGGAAGTGATGGGGATGACTCTGGCCGGAGCCAGTTCTGTTCCGGCCACTCATTCGGGACATGCTCGCATGGCCGCACAGACAGGTCGTCAAGCTGTTGAGCTGGCTTGGTACAATGTGAAACCAACCGAGCTGATGAATCGCGACTCATTTGATAATGCCATCACCACCTTGATGGCGATTGGCGGATCCACGAATGCGATTGTGCATCTGATGGCGATGGCTGGACGAACCGCAGTCACCGTGACGCTGGAAGACTTCGATCGGATCTCCCAGAAAACGCCGGTACTGGCCAATTTGCGTCCAACCGGCAAATATGTGATGGGAGATTTCTTCGATGCGGGCGGGCTGAATGCCTTGCTGTCGCAGATTTCGGATCTGTTGCATCTGGATGCGATGACGGTCGAAGGCAAGTCGCTTAAGGAAGCCATCGGCGAAGCGGAAATCTGGAACGACGATGTCATTCGTCGGCGAAACAATGCGATCTGTACGACAGGAAGCCTGGCGGTTCTGCGAGGCAATCTGGCTCCGGACGGATGCGTGATTAAACCGGCCGCTGCGGAAGCTCATTTACTGCAGCATCGTGGTCCGGCTGCAGTTTTCAAGGACTATCCGGACCTGAAGGCACGCATTGATGATCCCGCACTGGGGCTGACGAAGGATCATGTCATCGTGCTGCAGAATGCCGGTCCGCTGGGAGCTCCGGGGATTCCGGAATGGGGCATGTTGCCAATTCCGAAATACCTGCTGCAGGAGGGAGTTCGCGACATGGTTCGCATCAGCGACGCGCGAATGAGTGGCA
>CAIXQV010000900.1 GCA_903921605.1 uncultured Planctomycetaceae bacterium
AACATTGACTGTTCTTGCAGAGGGCATGCAGCGAGAAACTCTGGGAGGACTTTTCGAAGGGACTGAATCAGAGAACTCCACTAGTGATCCGATTCGCCAGATGATTCTGACCGGGGAGAGTCGCTGGCTCTGCGGTCTTCTATTGAGTCCTCTGCAGACGGCTCAGCCACTTCAGAAGTCCGGCTCAGAAGCTCTGGAGAAAGTGCTGAAAGACTGCACCGATTCCGAAGGTGTTGTGCATGGCTCACTGCTGAAGCGTCTTCCCGATTGGCTAACTCCGCTGGCCCGATCCGTTTTCTGGGCGGACGCTTTCGAACAGCAGTTGTGGAATGAAGAATCACAGTTGCGTCTGGATGCCTTGATTGAACGAACGGCCATGCTGGTTCTTCCAGCTTCGGAACATCGCTCCGGAGAAGACACACCAGAAGCATCCGATCCGACTCTGAATCATGTGCTGGATTTACTGCTGTTGAATTCCGGCACAGAATGGCGAAAACGAATCGAGCGACTGCTGAAAGGATGCCAGGAACTGCCGCCGGAAGAGGTTCCTCGTCCGAAGAAGTTCAAGAAGAAAAAAGCCGAAGATGACGACGCAACAGCGAAGACTGATTCGGAGTCAAAACCAGCCAAAGGCGCAAAGCTGCCAGCGGAGAAACCGCCAGCCGAGAAACCGAAGCTGTTGGCATCATGGGAATCCGACCAGTCGTGCCTTGCGGTGCTGCGATCCAGCCTTGAGCCGGATGCCGATGTGGCCACGCTGGAGTGGCATTCGAGCGATGCACAGATCATGCTGGCTGCGGCAGGAGTGCCCATCTTTTCCGGGTTCTGGAACTGGTCCGTACGTGTCGATGACGTCGCGGTCCCCGCACCAACGACGTGGAAATGCAGTTGCTGGTTCCTCGATCCTGAAACCGTCTTCGTGGAAATTGAAGGTGAAGATTCAGCCGCGATCAAACGTGTTCGACAGGTCCTGCTGGCTCCTCATGAACGCTTCGCTATTCTGACTGACAGCGTGACCTGCAAAGATCCAAATCGTAAAGTGCAACTGGTCACTTCACTGCCTCTGACCGACGGCAGTGTCTGTGCGATCGACTCGGTGACTCGGGAAGTCAACATTCTGGTCGGATCACGTTCGGTGAGAACATTCCCGGTCTGGATGGAAGATGACCGCATTCAGCATACGCTGGGTAGCTATCGAGAACACGATGGCCAGTTGGAACTGTCTGGCATTGGCCGTGGTGGAGTCACGCTGCCTCTGGCTCTGGACTGGCATCCACGTCGTGTCGATTCACCCGCCGACTGGGCTCGCCTGACTGTCACGGAATCTCGCCGAGTTGTCCATGAGGACGAAGCCGTTGGTTACCGGGTTCGCATCGGTGACCACCAGGTCCTGATTTATCGCAGCCTGGTCGCCGGTAAAGAGAGTCGAGCAGTGCTTGGGCTGCACACCTGGGACGAATCGGTTTATACGCGAGTTCCGAACAAACCAGGTCCGCTGGAGCCTTTGGTAGAAGTCGAAACGCCAGAATAACGTGGACTCTTCATCTAGTGGCCATAAGGTTCGTAGTTCAGGCTTCAGCCGGCTATCGTTCGCATGGCGCAGTCGAGCCTAAAAAAGGCATGCTGTTGAAAGCCTTCAGTGCCGTAGAAGCTACGCTCTGTGTTCGAACAGTTCCGTTGCCACATTGCCGAAGATGTCCGTAAGTCGAAAGTCACGACCCGCGTGGCGGAACGTCAACCGCTTATGATCAAGCCCGAGCGCATACAAAAACGTGGCATGTAAGTCATGCATATGCATCGGGTTTTCGACGGGATGAAATCCGAAATCATCCGTCGATCCATAAGTCAGACCACCTTTAACACCTCCGCCCGCCATCCACATCGTGAATGCCGCCGGATGATGATTGCGGCCGTCGCCATTTTCGACCGTCGGCGTTCGCCCAAACTCCGAGCCCCAGACAACCAGCGTGTCTTCCAGCATTCCTCGTTGCTGCAAATCGGTCAACAATCCTGCGATGGGCTTGTCGACCTGCGCACATTCTTTAACCAGGCCTTCGTTATTCTTCGTGTGATGATCCCACGTATAATCCGTTGACACCTGAATATAGCGAACGCCTTTCTCGGCAAACTTGCGAGCGAGCAGACATTGACGAGCGAAGTTGTCGGTCGGCTGAGCGTCCACGCCATACAGTTTCAATGTCTCCGGAGATTCATCCGCCAGACTCAGAATCTGCGGCACCGTCGACTGCATCCGATACGCCAGTTCATAGCTGGCGATCAAGCCTTCGATACCCTGATCAGCCACGGACTTCTGGAGATGCTGCTGATTCAACGCCTGAATCAGGTCCAGTTGCTCTCGCTGAGCAAATCGGTCGATTTTCGGATTGGAGATATTCGCCATCCTGGCATTGGCTATCGGAGTTTCTGCAGATCCGATCGCGGTGCCCTGATGCACGGCC
The DNA here is from genome assembly GCA_903921605.1 of uncultured Planctomycetaceae bacterium. The sequence goes on from CAIXQV010000900.1 coordinate 2,460, forward strand.
GGAAGAAATGCACTGCCATAATTCTGAACTCCGCCGTGTCCTCGCGGAGGCGAAATGGTAACGAAACCAGGCAGGTTTTCGCTTTCTCCACCCAGCCCATAACTAACCCACGCACCAACGCTGGGACGGACAAGATTTGAGTTGCCCGTATGCAGATTCAGTAGTGCTTCGCCGTGCGCGGATCCGTCGGTATGCATGGATCGAATAACACACATGCGGTCGGCGTGCTTTGCGACATTCGGAAACAACTCACTGATCCAGACGCCGCCTTGCCCGTGTTGCTGATACTTGAACGGCGACCCCAGAATGGTTCCGCCGGGAGGCTGCTTGCCACCAAACGCTTCCGGAGTAACCGCCTTACCTGCAAAGTCGTTGAGACGCGGCTTGTAATCGAACAGATCCACATGACTCGGTCCGCCCCACATAAACAGAAAGATCACTCGCTTCGCCGACGCGGCAAAATGCGGAAGCCGATCAACACTGTTCATCGAAGCAGCGCCTGCCTGCAGCGAGGCCTGTCCAGCCATCGCCGCAAGCCCCACCTGCGCAAACCCGGCCGCACTGCGAGCCAGCATCGAGCGGCGATTCATGGAGTTATAGAAGTTAAAGCAGTTCATCTTTTACTCCAGATACTGAAATCGGCTTGAGGCAAACAAGGCGTGACAAGCCATGGCCAATGCTTTCAACGACGCTTCCGCATCTCCGGCCGCTTGCAAACGAGATTCCGTCTGCTGAAGGTAGGAAAGCATAGCCTGTTGCTGATTGTCGTTTGCACCATCGCTCACAATCAACTGAAACATCCGCTGAATGCGAATCTCCATCGGCTGACTGGCAGTTTCGGACAGAATTCGCCGAGCAGTGATCTCCGCGGTGGCCATCACCATCGCATCGTTCAGCATAAACAAACCCTGAGTTGGCACGGTGGTTTTGGGACGAGCTCCCGTGGTTGTGTGAGGATTTGTAAAGTCAAACGCTTCGAAGATCTCCGGCAGATCATTGCGAATCACAGGCAGATAAACGCTGCGACAATTGTAGTCCGTCTTTCGCCGCACCGGATTGCTTCCGACAGCGGTTGCCTGATCACCCAGATACGCCACGGTCGACTCCATCGGCACTAATTCCAGAGTACCAGCCGCGGCCAGCATCGAATCACGTAATGACTCCGGATCCAATCGCCGCCGATTGGCTCGCCACAACAGGATATTCTCGGGATCTTTGTCCGAATTGGCGGGCTCATAATGACTGCTCAAAGCAAACGTGCGACTCAGCACAATCTTGCGAATCAGCTTCTTGAATGACCAACCATCCTGAATCAGTTCACTGGCCAGATAATCCAATAGCTCCGGATGACTGGGCGTTTCTCCTGTCCGTCCGAAATTGTCCACCGTGCGAACAAGTCCGCGGCCGAGCAAGTGATGCCAAATTCGATTCGCCTGAACTCGCGCCGTCAGCTGTCCCGATCGACGTGTACCATCTGTCAGCCACTGAGCGAATTCGATGCGACCGCTTTGCTTGTCCGGCAACGGAGTGATTGCGTCGTCATAAAGAACCCGCAGGAATCCTCGTGGCGTCGTTTCGCCGGGAGCATCAAACTTGCCAGCGATGCGAATCGTTTCGTTGATAGGCGTTTCCAAATCCATTGGCATCATCGCGCGCGGAGGAATCTGCGGTGGATTGGCGAGCAGATCCTGCAGCTCCTTCAGCAATGCTTCCTGAGCGGCGAGGCGATTCTCTTTGAGCTGTGAAGCGTCTTTCGCGGTCTCGGCGAAACCATCGGCTTCAGAGGCCAGCTTTGCTGCAATCGCCGTTTCATCAGCTTGCTTCAGAACTTCCAGAACGGCCTTTACTTTCTCCTTCCGAGCATTCTGGCCGGGACGTTCTCGCCAGTACGTTTCGTAAGCCGTGTTGAGTTGTTCGCCCTGTTCGCCGAGCCCCGCCAGTCGCTCCATGACGCGTTGTTCACCGAGCATATAACGCTGCTCCATGACCTTCGTCGAAGTCAGGATGCCAGCCATGGCATAGTAGTCAGCCGTCGGAATCGGATCGAACTTATGATCATGACATCGCGCACAGCCAACAGTTTGCGCGAGCACTGCTCGGCTGATGGACTCAAGCTGCTCATCAGCCACATCCATGCGTTGACGCTCCGGATTAACACCCAGCAGCACCTTCGGTCCAACGACGAGAAACCCGGCCGCAATTCGCTGCCGATCCCGTTGGTCCAGCGTTTCATAAGGCAGTAAATCGCCGGCCAATTGCTCCAACAAGAATCGATCAAACGGCATATCTGCGTTCACTGCGTCAATCACCCAATTGCGATAACGCCACGCTTCACGGAAGAGAAAATTTTCATCGAGCCCATTGGAATCTGCATACCGCGCGAGGTCGAGCCAATGCCGTCCCCAGCGCTGACC
>CAIXQV010000901.1 GCA_903921605.1 uncultured Planctomycetaceae bacterium
AGCGGCTCCGGCAGCACCGGCGAATCCAGCAGCTCCGACACTGCGATCCAACTTCGCCGACACGGCCTACTGGGTTGCTTCATCAACGGCAGATGAAAGCGGGATCGTCGAAGTGAAGTTTAAGGTTCCGGATAACCTGACCACATGGAAGATCAAAGCCTGGACAATGGGCGATGGAACTCGGGTTGGCTCGGGAACCTCAGACATCATCAGCAGCAAAGATCTGATCATCCGGCCTCAGACTCCGCGATTCTTTACCGAGCGTGACCAGATCGTGTTGTCCGCGGTGGTCCACAACTACCTGAAGTCCGAGAAGTCTGTTCAGGTTGTGATTGAAAATGAAGGCGGTCACCTGAAATTGCTCGATGAAGCCGCTCAGACAGTCACAGTGGCCGCCAACGGTGAAGCTCGCATCAACTGGACGGTTGATGTTGTTGCTTCCGGACTGACAACCATCCGCATGAAAGCTCTGACGGACGAAGAATCTGATGCCGTCGAAGTGAAGGTCCCGGTTCAGGTTCACGGAATGCTGAAGACTGAGAGCTTCACAGGCGTCATTCGCCCCAACGGTGAAAAGGCGACTGTTGAAGTCCGCGTTCCGGAAGAACGAATTCCGGCACAGTCTCGCCTGGAGATACGCTACAGCCCAACTCTGGCTGGTGCGATGATCGATTCACTGCCTTACTTGCTGGAGTATCCATATGGCTGTACCGAACAGACTCTAAATCGTTTCCTGCCAGCGGTCCTGACTCAACGAACGCTGCAGAAAATGGGAGTGAACCTGGCGGACGTCCAGAAGCAGCGAACGAACCTCGATGCTCAGCAAACCTATCGTGGCGTTTATCCAAAGCACTGGGGCGAACAGCCTCAGCGACAGACTCGTGACATTCGAGAATTGCCAGCAGGCTTCGGTCAGGGCAGCAGTACTCTCGCCAAATGGATTCAGGAGCACATCGACGAAGATGCCAAACTGATGCGAGGCAAATCAAAAGACTTTAATCCGGTCTTCGATGATGCAGAGATGAACCGCATCGTGGCTGACGGAGTGAAAGCCCTCACAGAGATGCAGCTTTCTGACGGCGGCTGGGGTTGGTTCTCCGGCTACGGAGAACACTCTTCGGCTCACCTGACAGCCCAGGTGGTCCATGGTCTGACCGTGGCTCAGCAGAACGATGTGCCGATTCTTCCGGACGTTCTCCAACGTGGCATTGAATGGTTGAAGAACTATCAGGCTGCTGAACTGGCCAAACTTCGTGAAGGCGACAAGCACCGCGAAAACGAAAAGTACAAAGGCAAGACCGACTATAGAATGCAGGCCGATAATCTCGACGCTTTCGTGGCGATGGTTCTGTCTGAGCACGATCTCAACGATGTCGCGATGACTGATTATCTCTACCGGGATCGAGGCCACTTGTCAGTCTACGGTTTGTCTTTGACTGGTCTCGTGCTGCACAAACAGCAGGATGCCGAACGCCGTGATATGGTGATCAAGAACATCGAGCAGTTCCTCGAACAGGACGATGAAAATCAGACGGCCTGGTTGCGGCTGCCGGAGAACAGCTGGTGGTACTGGTATGGCAGCGACAATGAAGCCAT
>CAIXQV010000902.1 GCA_903921605.1 uncultured Planctomycetaceae bacterium
CGTATCGGCTTCTGGCTGGTCAGCTCAATCCAGCGTCCAACTGGCGACAGTACTCCGGTGCGATGGACGAAGTGGCCCTTTACCCGATGAGTCTCACGGAAGAACAAGTGGCGCTTCACTATCGACTTGTCGTTGAGAAGTAATCCCGCATCTCCCAATCAAAGCACAGAGTGTTGTTAGAAGGCCGAAAAGGCCGTTCCGGAAAGCACTGATAGGATCCGACTTTGTAATGCTTCAACGTGGAGGAGGTTAAGTAGTTTTTTTCGGCTAATGGCACCGTTCGCCGGGCCGCGGCAAGCGACATTGATTTCAAAGAACGCGAGATCCCCGAGTCCGCGTGGAACGGATTGTCATCCCACGAACTCCCAAACGCGTCACCACTTTACAATTCCTCGCATGACTTTGAAGCCGCCCAAAAGCGTTGAACCTCCATATTCCCCGGCCAAACGCAGGAGGGTTTTATGAAACCCGCAATTCGGAAATGTGGATTCGACCTTGGCGATGGCCGATCCTGGTATTCCCTTGCGGCACCAACCTTGCGTTGCGTCTATCCAGTCGGCTTTGCGGCATGCCTCGATGACCTCCGCATGCATTCCTTTGTACTTGAACAGCTTGTGGTGCCAATGGATCGCGCCACGCAGGGCCTCAGGATCCAATCCCCAGCCGTGCTTTTCATTGTCCCGGAGAGCGACAGCTTCTGAGGGCTCCAGATAAGCCAATTCCTTATCTGTCCAAAGTCCGATGTCGTGGTAAACGAACGCGGTTTCCACAATCTGCTCGTGTTCAGCTGCGTTGCCCAGAAAGTGCATCGCGTATGTGACGCAACGGTACACATGGTTTCGATAGCCATCAAAGTCATGGCCAATCAGAGTCCGGTACGGTGCGAACAACTCTTCAACACGGGGACGCTCAATCTTGATGGTGATGTCAAACACGGTAAACCTACTTTGTTGGCCAAAAAATGAGCTCTACTTGCGACTGGGATAACAGCGGCCTTCACCGTGCTGCGGCGAATGATTTGGTGAAGTGTAGACAACGCAGCACCGCAGCTCGGGTGCATTTTATCGTAAGGGCATTTCTTCTACATATCAATTTCATGCGACGAGAGCCACGCATGCAATGCTCGCATCGCTCCGGTTGCATGTTCACCCCAGTGATGTTGTAAACCGAACTTCCATTCCCAAATCGCCCCCGTTCGATTTCCGGTTTGATACGCCCGAAGCCCCATCACAACGTCTCGATAGATACCGATCACGTCATCTACAATGCTTCCAATGACTGGTGATTCAGGTGGAACGACTAATGGATTAAAGATCTCGCCATACATGTCAATTGGAATTGTTTTGTAAGCGACGATGCCTGAATTCTGTTCCTGGGGTAGTGGCTCCACAGGATTGAAAGTGTTTAGTTCACCCGCGTCGGGCTGGGGCAGTTGAAGCCCCGCCAAGTAGAGACTCGCGATGCGCAAAAGGGCTGTACGAACAGCTGTTCGACAATCTGGTTCTGAGCTATGTGCCCATGCTTCAAAGCGCACAGCCTCAACGGCAAAGTGATCGATTGCATCCATGATGTTGGTCGTTTTCTGCCCTAACGTTTGCCATCACGGGGCTGACGCGAATGATTTAGTAAAGTTTAACAACGCAGCACCGCAGCTCGGGTGCATTTTATCGTAAGTTGGCTTCGCGAATTCTGTTACGAATCTTCTCCAGGTGCTGAGCCGTACCAGCATTGTGCGGAATCTGGAAAGCCTTGTCTAATAATGAACTGGCCCGATCGAGGTCTTTGGACAGTGAAACAATTTCAGCCAAAGCAGCCGTGGCAACGCACCGATCATTCGAGGTCCGTAGCTTCCCATCAACCGCTAGTTGCAGTTCACGTTCAGCAACTGAGAGGTCCACCGGCTCTAAGGTGGCAAGAGCTCCGCGCAACCAGTGGAAATAGGCCCTGGACTGAGCGCTC
>CAIXQV010000903.1 GCA_903921605.1 uncultured Planctomycetaceae bacterium
ATTCCACAGCAAAGAGATGCTCTGGGCCGAAGGGCCCGCATGGAACGGAGCAGGGCGGTATCTCATCTGGAGCGACATCCCTAATAACATACAGCGTCGCTGGCTGGAAGAAGACGGACATGTGTCCGTCTTCCGCAACCCTGCCAACAACAGCAACGGCAACACGTTTGACTTGCAGGGACGACAGATCTCCTTCGAACATCTGACTCGCAGTGTGGCTCGTTATGAAATCGATGGCACGCGTACGGTTCTGGCCGACAAATACAACGGCAAATCGCTCAACGCACCAAACGATGGAGCCGTCCATCCAAACGGCGACATTTGGTTTACGGATCCAGGCTACGGAGCCCTGATGGACTACGAAGGCACGCTGGCAAACACCGGATCAGTTCAGCCTTATCAGAAGGAAGCGATCTATCGGATCGAAGCAAGCACTGGCAAGGTCATCAAGATGTCTGATGAAATCAACAAGCCTAACGGCCTGTGTTTCTCACCGGATTACAAGAAGGTCTACGTTGCCGACACAGGGGCGTCGCACTATCCCGATGCTCCCAAGAATATCAAAGTTTGGGATGTCTTGGACGGAACAAGCCTGGCGAATGGCAAAGAGTTTGCGTCCATGAATCTGGTCATGCCAGACGGTGAAACGAAAGCTGGCTTCGCAGACGGAATCCGTTGCGACGTCGCTGGCAACATCTGGGCCAGTGCAGGCTGGGTCGGACAGGGCTACGACGGCGTTCACATCTTCGCTCCGGAAGATGGTCAACGGATTGCTCAGATTCACTTGCCCGAGATCTGCAGCAACGTCTGCTTCGGCGGTACGAAACGCAATCGTCTGTTTATGACCGGCAGCCAGTCACTCTACGCCGTTTACGTGAACACAAAAGGTGCTCACTTCTGCTGAGGTGCAACTCGGACTCGGTCTCCCCTGAGACCGAGTCTGTTTTTCCCCACTTGGACTGCTGCAGCCTGCTGCCGCTTTGTTTCAGGCAGCCTGCTGCGGAACCAGCAACTTAAAAGTGCTCCTCAAAACAGTGACCCACAGCAGGGCTGTGGGTCGGAAAGCTGCAGCGGGCTGCAGCAGTCCAAGCGGTGCAGCCGCAGACAAGAAAACCTGCAGGTGTCTGACTCAATTTGCTTTGTGTTTCGTAGTCACCACACCAACGCCGAACTCCGCTGAGTCCAGGAAATTCCCCTCGGTGTTTTCTGGGCCTTTTCCACCTGTCGCACGGATCGCAGTGTAGGCAAAACGAACTTTGTTCCCGATCGCTTTGATCTCGGGTTCCGTCCTGGAATTGTAGACAGCCCAGGCGTCCTTACCGGTGGTGTATTCTTTGGCGAATAGCTCCAGGTCGTCGCCGCCTCCCACCGCATTGTCAGCACCCAGATCAATAATGGTGAGTTTCAGTGTGTCGTCACCGTTTCGGCCGCGGTGAGCAAACGAGAACTCAAGCACGGCGTCACGTTCGATCCCCGTTGATTCCTTATACAGAACTCCATCTTCGTAGGCGTTGAGTTCCACGAATTGGTCGCCGTCATACGCAGTGACTCCCAAAAAGCCTGTCGACCAGATCTCAAATGCCCGATCCGAGGTTTTCCAACCAGGAATAGTACTGACAAGTGCAAACGAGCTCTTCCGAATATCCGGTTCCTCAAAGCTGAGGTTGGGCAGTTCGTAGCCGCGTGAGAGCTTGAGTGATTCCCTGACGACCGTGGCGAGGTGGGGCTCAAGGTCAAGTTCTTGTTGCTCAAACTGCGATTTCAGTTTCTGAAAACAAGATTGCAGACCATCGTAAAATGCCGTCTGATCAGGATCGTTCTTCATCAGCAGAGCGAAGTGGAAAGTCGCCGCGTACCAGTTCTTCGCTGTTGTAGCAGCTGTCGCCTGCTCCAGATGCCACCCCGGATCGAATCGAGCCTTCATGGCGCGAAAACGCACTTCTGATGATGTATCCTTGTATTCACGATCAATGAGCATCAGGCTGTTCCCATCGCGATCGATCAGCCAGCGACCGTCCGGGGAAACCTGTCTGTGCGTGAGCGGTGGATTCCAGTCGATATTGGGATCCGTTTTTTTCGTCGCCAGATCCCCCGACAGTTCTTCGTTTTCGGACGCAGTATAGATCCGCTGACCATCTTCGCTGAAGCTCCATTGCGTCAATGTGTCGGTATGGCCCCTCAACACTGTGACTTCATGCTCTGTGGGTGCGTCCAGGAACTTGATAATTCCGTTGTCCATGCCCGCCGCGATTCGTCGGCCGCTCGGACTGAAGGCAACACTGGCAAAGTCGAGGACTCCACTGCCGAAAACATTTGCTTCGCCCTGACTACTCGTGATGATGGAGACAAGTTCTCGCCCCGATTGAGTGTCCCAGAGCTTTAATGCACCGTCATATGCTGTCGAAGCAATTCGGTTTCCGTTCGGACTGAATACAACCCCAATGACGCCGGCTGAATGTCCTTTCAATTCCTTGATGAGGCTGCCGGACCGGACATCGTATAGACGAATCGCCCAATCAGCGTCTGCTGATGCGATTTGCCTGCCATCAGGACTGAACGCTGCGTCGAAAATATGCAGCCCATTCGGCTCCATAGACCTAATTTCCTGACCCGAATTGCTGTCCCATAACCGGGTGGTTCCGTCCTGGCTTGCGGATAGTATGTATGTGCCATCGGGACTGAAGGAAACACTGTTCACACGTCCGGAATGTCCTTTTAACGTTGCAATTTCTTTACCGGAATCGATGTCCCATATCCTGACCGTCTGGTCATCTCCTCCCGAAACAACGCGTTTGCTGTCGGGGCTGAAGGCGATTCCGCAAATCCAGCTTTCGTGCCCGTGGAACGACCGCAGTTCCGCGCCCGTTTTTCCGTCGATCAGTCTCACAGATTGGTCGGCACCGCCGAACGCGACGTACTTGTCATTCGGACTAAGGGCGACACCATGCGTTTCCATCGGCCGTGGATCGACGCCGTTCAAGACAACGGTTTCCTGATTTGTCTCCAGATTCCACAGTTTGAGCGTACCATCTTTACTGACCGATGCGAGACGCGCGCCGTCATTGCTGAATGCCAGACTCTGGACCTTCGTGCTGTGGGCTCGAAGAGACATCGTTTTCTCTCCGGTCCGTGCGTCCCACAGCCTCAGTGTCTTGTCAGCGCTGACTGACGCCAGCCGCGTGCCATCGGGACTGAAAGCGACGCCAGCGACCTGGCCAGCGTGACCAACCAGCGGCGTGATTTGCAATCCTGAACCGACATCCCAAACCCCAAGCAGGATGTCGATTTCTCCGGTTGATGCAATGCGAGCCCCATCGGGACTGAAACGGAGCTCGTGAACCCAGCCCATCTTGC
>CAIXQV010000904.1 GCA_903921605.1 uncultured Planctomycetaceae bacterium
ACGGGAACGAAAGTCAACAGCCCCCAGTAGCCCAGCAGAATTGCAGCAGCCACAAGAATCTGCCCACGGACCCTGAAAGTCAAAAACAACACTGCAGTGATGCCGTAACACACAGCAATTCTCTGCAGGACTCCCGCGTATCGAAGACTACCGAAGTCGAACTTCAAAAGACCATTGCAGATCAAGCCCAAAGCAAAGAGCGCTGCTGTCCGGCGGAGAATTCGTCCATAAGCAGACCTGGGATCATCCCGAAACTTCTCCAACGAAAACGGAATCACACATCCCACCAGAAACATGAAGAGTGGGAAAATCAGATCGTAAAATCGGAAACCTTCCCACTCCACATGTTCGAATTGAGACTTGAGTCGAATGGCTGCAGGTGAATCGAATCGACCAAGAAAACTTGTGGCCAGTGCATCCCCACCAGCAATCCAGAACATGTCGAAACCACGCAGAGCATCAAGCGACTGCAATCGCGTTGTCGAATTCTTCTGGTCGTCTACATTTCGCGTAACGGACAGACTGCTCATTTTTCACTCGGCACTCTCAGAATCTTAACCACATCACTCGGGCAGATGTGAATCATAGAATTCTGCGGAGGCAAAGCTACTTCGGCTCTTTCTGGTCCTGACCCGGATCAGCCGCTTCCGACTCAAGAGCTTTCGGAGCAGGCGCTGAGATAGATATGGCTTCAGCACTTCCTGCTTCCGCCCGTTCAGGCAACAACGGCCTGTAGCGGTAGTAGACTTCCAGAGTCAGCGTCGCAAGACATGTCGTCAATAATCTTCCACCGGCTCTGCTGTAGTCGTCACGATCGCGCGGCGCCCAACTGCCTTTTTCGTCGCCCTCGACTCCCTGCCAGGCGATCAAGTCATCTCGCAATCGCCCGTTCCAACGATCCCACTCGGCTCCACCCCAGTTCTTCATTACTTGCGTGGCAAAATAGTTGTAATAGAGATTGTCGTAAGGGCCACGCTTGTCGATCAGCGCAACACCTGCGCGAAGGTCGTTGTCATCACGACTCTTCCCGAGATACATACGGCTAAGTAAAGCCATGGAAGTCACCGAGATCGCATAGGACTTCTTCTCGATCTCGTATCCGTATCGCCCTTCTCCATCTACAGCGACACTGTCAAGGTAATAAGTCACACCTTTCCATGTGACGTCCGGCACTTTAATGCCAGCCTTCTCTCCAGCCTTTAATGCCATCAACTGAATTGCCGTAGCCGATGTCGATCCCGGCTGCTGTGGATTGTACCGCCAGCCTCCTCCGCGAGGATCCTGCGAATTGACCAGAAACTTCACCGCACCTTCAGCGAAAGGCTTCAGCTTGCGATCTTTGGTCATTCCGTAGGCTTCGCACAAAGCCAGAGTCGCGGCCCCATGAACGTAGTAAGCGTAATTGGGGTCTTCATCGTCATCGGCTTTGTTGATAACCCCTCGAAGGTCATATCCCGCAGGTGCTGTCACGCCAATGGATGTCAAAAACTCCAGACCTGCCAATACCGACTTACGATACTGCCCGTCTTTGTGCGTCTGTCCGGCCGCAAGAAAGGGCAACAAGGCGTAGGCTGTTCCGCCTATCGGATTATTAACTGTTCCAGGATTTCGACAGGGGCCCACATCAATAAAATCCCATGTACCGTTCGCTCGTTGTCTCGCCGCAAGCCACTCCAGAGCATGCCCCACCGCAGATTCACTCGCAGCAGAACCACCGTATTTCTCCACCATCAGCTTCCGGCCGGCATCACTGCGATGATCAACAGCCGACGCAGTTGCCCCCTCGGTAATACTGGGTCCCACAGCGACTGTTCCATCGGGCGTCTCCGGCAACTCTGTTTCAGCCATCTCCGTTTCAGCGACAGGCATTGGCTCTGGCGGTGGCTCTGGAGCTGGCTCAGGTTCCGGCTCTGGCTCTGGCTCCTCAACCATTTCTTCCGGAGGCTCTTCGATGGGCTGCTCGAGCTGTTTTCCCACTTCTTCAGCAGGCGGCTCGATCGGTAACGATTCTTCGACGGGCTCAATCGTCTCAGAGAACCCGGCCACCAGCGGAGGCAGAGTCACTTCTTCCACGATCTCCAGCCTTGCAAGTGTCAACAGAAACATCACCAGCCCTGTCAATGCAGTACTGATGGCCGCGGGCCGACGACTCCGTTTCAGTTCAAGTTTCACTTCCTCGGTCGTGGTTCGCAGCTTTGGCTTCAAATCGGATTTTCGGGCTCTGACTCGGACTCGCTCAGCCTGCTCCAAAGTGACCAATCTTGCCCGCTCAATAATCTTTCGCAGCGATATTCGAGCACGCC
>CAIXQV010000905.1 GCA_903921605.1 uncultured Planctomycetaceae bacterium
CCGCCCATAAACACGCCCGTCAGTGGCGGCACGTCACCGTAATCGCGGCCCCAGGCGAGCGCTATATGGTCCGTCGAACACAGTGCGTCGTTTGTCGGATCCACATCCGTCCAATGGCCACTACCACAATAAACCGACAGCCACGCATGTGACGCATCGGCTCCGACAAGTCGAGGCTGACCTTCGGGGGGAATTGTTCGCAGATAACCGCTCACATACCGCGCGGGAATTCCCAGAGATCTCAACATCGCGATTTGCAGATGCGCGAAATCCTGGCAGACCCCTCGTTTCAAACGGAACACTTCCGCGACAGGAGTATTCACCGTAGTCGCCCGACTGTCGTACACAAAATCGTGATGAATCCTGGCCGTCAGCTCGCGAACGGCCTCCATCATCGGCCGTGAAACGGTGAACGACTGCAGAGCATACGCCCGCATTTCCGAATTCCAATTGATCCTCGGCGACGCAAACGCAAACTCAATTGCATCGCGATCATCGTTCTGAACATGCTGTTTGATCGTCGCCGCAATGGACTCCCATGCCGCGGAACAGCTTGCGGGAGCAGTGTCAGGCGGACGAACCGTGACCAATGTTGTCGCGGTCACATCCAGTCGTTGATAACCTTCATTGAAGGAAAACGCATGCACAGGATTGCGAAACGAATCGACTCGTCGAGTCTTCACGGACGGCTCGGGTGAGATCGTCAGCGAAAAGCTCTCGACAAACTGATGATCCACCGGCCGAAATTCCAGCCAGGCCTGATTGTGACCGATCGATACAGCTTCCTGGCCCGCATAACTTGTTTTATGGGTGACTCGATATTTCATTGCGAACCTCCCGCAATGTCGGTGATCTGTCGAGGTGTCCCGGAGTGCACCAGATACTTTCGTGTTAACGTGTCAGACAGAACCGACATCGTTTCTTCAACCGTTTTGAGCGCACTTTGCACACTGCGCGGCGTCGGTGCCGATAGATCATCAGTCGTCAGCATTCGCACCGCATGAGCGGCATCCATAACCAATCGCATTTCTTCCGACCGTAACGGACGAGCTTCATAACCCGGAAGACGATCCACATGCTGCACCAGCCGTTCGATCTGATAGGCCAGTGATCGAGGATTCGTTTCATCTGTAATCGCGAGATCCAGCACGGCGTTTCGCTGCAGATTATCCCGGTAGCGAAACCGATAGGTCATCCGTACATCCAACACTTCCACCAGCGTCTTCAACGTCCCTGGCGATGCTCCGCCACGTTTAATCTCTGCAGACAGCAACAACCGAGCCGTCGCACCGGCTCGTTCAATGCATCGGCCCAATTCCAAAAATCGCCACGAGGGCCCTCGATTCATTCCATCAGCAATCAATCCGCTGACAGAAGCAAGGTCGCCAATCAGAGAATTCGAGACGTTAACCACATCGGCCAGATCACGCCAGTCTTTCGTCTGCGCGGTGCGAAATGTTTCAGCAGAGACGTTGATTCGATGCCACGTGTCCGGACTAATCCAGTCACGGACCAGAGAGGCCAGTCGAGTCAAATCGCGAACTGTTCTGGCCAGACCACCGTATTCCGTCGGATCGAACATTGCGATTGGCAATGCTTCCGCCAACGTCGGAAGCTGCGACTCCATACCATCCACAACAAATCCCGGTTCCAGCTGCCCCTGCTCGCTCAGGGCGCGGGCCAGAAAACGAATCTCGGTCAGATCCACATTCCCTTCACCGACCAGCCGTTCCGAAAGCGCTCGGATCAAGCGGCCCAGAAAGTCACAGCGATCGATCGAACGCCCCAGCCAGAACAGGTTGTCTGCGACACGGCTTGGAAACAGAGCACTCGTCCGACGAAGCTCCGCTGGTTGGTCCGTTGGAGCCAGCAGCGACACCGGGTCGACCTTGCGTTCGGCGATCACCCAAAGATCTTTGCTGCCGTCACCGGCAGAGACCGACAACTGCATCGGCCCCGAATCCGGGGCGATACGAATCAGTCCGCCCGGCATCAGATGCCACTTCGCTTCATCTTCGACCAGAAACGCACGAACCGCGGCGTGCCCGCAACGAATTCCATTCTGCGTCCACACCGGAACACCAGAACGTGAAATCTTCTCCTGCGCGACCCAGGCATGCGGAGCCGCCTCAACACGAGCCCGCACTTCCTTTTGTTTTTCAGACGTCAGATCGCTGATGATAAATTCTTCGTTACCGCTCTTCTGAAAAGCTGGCTTCAGGACCAGATCGTTGAAGCGCGAGGTCACAAGGCTGAAACTGTTTGCATCGCCGCACCACCATGTGGAGATGGACGGCATCTTCAGGCTTTCACCCAGCCATCGTTCACAGATCTGCGGCAGAAACGCCATAAACACCGGTGCCCCGACGATGCCGCAGCCCGGAGTATTCGCCACGGTCACGTTGCCCGATCGGATGGCATTCAATAATCCCGGAATGCCATGCGCGGCGTAGCCGCCAAGTTCCAGCGGATCCAGACCGGATTCCGCACATCGGCCCAGCACAATGTCGACCGGGACAAGTCCCGACAGAGTCTTCAGGTACACGGTGTCGTTGCGAACCGCCAGGTCTCCACCTTCCACCATTGTGTAACCAAGGTATCTGGCGAGATACACATCTTCGAAGTAATACGGATGCGCGGGACCGCTCGACAATAAAACAATTCGGGGGCTCTCTATATTCCGGACCGCTCGACGCCGCAACGCGTTCTGCATATGCACGAAGAACGAAGCCAGTCGCTCCACCGGAATCTGCTTGAACGCCGATGGCATCGTTCGCGAACTGACGATCCGATTCTCCAGTGCGAACCCTGGACCGGCCGGTGCTTCAGAGCGATCCGCCATGACCCACCATTGACCATTCGCTGATCGTGCGAGTTCTGCGGCATAAAGAAACATTGGACTGATATCAGGACGGCCCAGCCCGCAAAACGGTCGCAGATATTCCTGATTGGCAAACAGCACTTCGGGCGGTAACAGTCCCTCCTCCAGAAGTCGCTGAGGTCCGTAGATATCTGCGATGACCATATTGAGCAGCCGGGCTCGCTGACTCAGAGCCGCTTCAATGACCGACCAGTCGGCCGACAACATGAGCATCGGCAGCAGATCAAGCCGCCACGGCCGCGCGCCTTCGCCGCCTTCGGTGGCCGAATGATAATTGACCCCGTTCTCGCGCAGCATGCGATCGGCCTGTTCGTTGCGCCGAGCAAATTCCGGCTGCGGAACATTCCGATAAGCATTCAGAAACTTTTGCCATTGAGGTCGAGGCGTGCCGTCCGAGGCAAAGACCTCGTTGAAAACGAACGCCGGACATTCAAAAGTAAGTTCTGTCCGTGCGTTCGAAGTCAGTCCAGTTGCCATTCCCGCGTCTTCCGATAGGCGTCATCGAGTTGCGTGGGACTTCGATGCGCCATCATCAAATGAGTTGTTCCGTCACCATTTCACAACGCATTTCAAAGGTTCACGCGTCGAAGGTCCAGCGTACACGGAAAATCAGGCGAGATGTCCGGGATTTGAGGGATCAAAACTCCCCCGGTATGCCCCATCCTGAAGAATCGACCGGCTCTGCGACTTTCCGCTGCCAGAGCATTGACGGGAATTCCCTCCGGATTCAGCCCGCCCGGATGCTCAACGTGGTATTGGCAACCCCCGAGAGATCGTTTGTTCAAAACGTCAACCAAATCAATGACCAACGGCGTGTGAACAGCGATCATTGGATGCAGACAGCTTGGCGGCTGCCACGCTCGATATCGAACGCCGCCGACGTATTCTCCCTGAGTTCCCGTCGACTGCAGTGGCACTCTCACCCCGTTCACAGTGATACATTGACCCTGTGAGAACATGCCCGTCACGCGAACCTGCAGGCGTTCAAGAGACGAATCGACAAAGCGAGTCATCCCGCCGCCGCCGGGTTCTTCGCCCAGAACGTACCATGGTTCAAGAGCCTGACGAATTTCGACATGAACACCGTTGCTGTCAAACGTGCCCATCAGCGGACATCGGAACTCCAGATGCGTTCCAAACCAGTCGGCCTCAAAATCGAGCCCTGCTGATTTCAGAACGCCAATAACCGATTCGATATCTTTCCACAGATAATACGGCAACATAAATCGATCATGAATCGCATTTCGCCAGTGGATCAGTGGTTCGCGATAAGGCTGTTGCCAAAAGCACGCGACCATGGCGCGAACCAGCAGTTGCTGAGTCAGACTCATGCGCGCATGCGGCGGCATTTCAAACCCGCGTAATTCGACAAGTCCCAGTCGTCCGGCGGCATGGTCGGGGGAATAAAGTTTGTCGATACAGATTTCTGCGCGATGAGTATTCCCGGTGAGATCCACCAGCAGATTGCGGAAAACTCGATCCACAAGCCAGTTCGGAATCCAGCCACAGCCCGCTTCCGGAACCTGTCGGAACGCGATCTCCAGTTCGTACATCGCATCGTCCCGACCTTCGTCGATGCGCGGCGACTGACTGGTTGGTCCGATGAACAACCCCGAAAACAAATACGACAGCGAAGGATGATTGTTCCAGAATCCAATCAGGCTCTTCAACAAGTCCGGCCGGCGCAAAAATGGACTATCGCCCGGTGTTGCACCACCCAGCACCAGATGGTTTCCGCCACCCGTGCCCGTGTGGCGACCGTCGAGCTGAAATTTCTCGGTGCCCAGGCGGCACTGGCGAGCTTCCTCGTAAACGGTTTCCGTGATCTCTTTCAAGTGCTCCCAGTTGTGAGCCGGGTGAATGTTGACTTCAATCACTCCTGGATCCGGAGTCACCTTCAGCAGTTCAATTCGCGGGTCATGCGGCGGAAGATAGCCTTCGATGATGACCGGCGTGTTCAGAGACTCAGCGGTCTCTTCGATCATTGCCACCAGTTCCAGATAATCTTCCAGAGTGCCCGTTGGCGGCATGAAAACTCGCAACTGCCCGTCACGAGGTTCCACACACAAAGCCGTGCGGACAACGGGACCTGCACCCAGCGGCAGATTCGCGTATTCGTCGCTGGACTCGGATGGGTCACCAATCACTCCCAGACGCTGCATCACCAGACGCTGCGGCGGTTTTTCCGTGTCACGCTTCTGAGCTGCTAAACGCTCGGCCGCAGACTTGCGGATTTCTGCATAGCCCGGCAGCGGTGGCCGATCCGCAAATGGATCTCGCATGTAGACCTGAGGCAGCTCGGAACCAGCCAGCGGCAATGATTCCAGAGGCAAGCGAAGGCCCATCGGAGAATCACCAGGAATCAAAAACAGTCGGTGCGAGCGAAACGGCCAGAAGCCGCTGGTCCATTTTGCACTCGCCTGCCACCACGCACGAGTCAACGGCAGGACGAATCCCACGGGCCGACTAATGCCGCGTTCCAACGCTCGGCTGAGTCGACGACGGTCTTCGCTGTTGTCCGGATCAAATTTTTCCGGGTCAATATCGACGGGCAGTTTCTGTTCAACCTCAAGCATGTGATAGACATCTTCGTACGCCGGACGGATCCAGCGATCTTCCACATGCAGGCGGTCTGAAAGTTCAATGATAAATTCTGCCGCCAGCTTCTCATCAGCGACCGGCTTTTTATGGTCGGTCTTGCCGGCGGTCAGGCCAAGGTCAGCCAGCAACGCCTGATTCTTCCAGATCGGCTGACCGTCTTTTCTCCACAGGCAGGTATAAGCCCAGCGAGGCAGTGATTCGCCCGGATACCATTTTCCCTGGCCATAATGCAGCAAACCACCAGGGCCAAACTTCGCACGCAGTCGACGAATCAACTCATCAGAGAGTCGCTGTTTGTGAGGCCCGACTGCCGCCGTATTCCATTCCGCACCTTCCATGTCGTCGATGGAGACAAAGGTCGGCTCACCGCCCATGGTCAATCGCACATCGGCCGCATCAAGTCGTCGATCGACTTCTTTGCCCGTCGCGTCAATTCGCTGCCATGCCTCTTCCGTGTATGGCTTCGTGACACGAGGATCTTCATGAATCCGCGTCACCGTCATTTCGAAGCCGAACTCGACTTCGGATTTTTCCACACCGCCTGAAATTGGCGCTGCCGTCTGAGGCGACGGTGTGGCCGCCAGAGGAATATGGCCTTCACCTGTCAGCAATCCGGATGTCGGATCAAGCCCCACCCATCCCGCGCCGGGAAGAAATACTTCCGTCCAGGCATGCAGATCGGTGAAGTCAGCCGTTGGGCCTTCAGGACCTTCCAATGGTTTGAGATCCGCAGTCAGTT
Organism: uncultured Planctomycetaceae bacterium; assembly: GCA_903921605.1. The sequence goes on from CAIXQV010000905.1 coordinate 6,222, forward strand.
GAATCAAGTATCCCGAAACGAACCGCGCGGCAAGTCCGTA
>CAIXQV010000906.1 GCA_903921605.1 uncultured Planctomycetaceae bacterium
GACATGGCGCTAATGAGTCCAGCGTGGAAGTCAGAAATGGTCACTCGCGAAAGTTGCGTGCTGCTGCAGAAAGATGCCTCAGCACCGATCGAAGCCAAGCTGGCGTTTCAACCGACTGAAATACTGAGTGTGACCACCGCAGATCGCTCACATCAGTATCAGGCGTCTTCTGATTTTCAGTTGTCACCGGGAAGCAATGTACTGACGTTTCAGACAGCGAGTCCCGTTCTTCCCATCCAGGATGTCGATCTTTACCTGCCTGTCGGAGCACCTCATAGCTACAAGCATCGAATGGGCAACCCCGATCAGAATTTGCTTTACCGACCGGGGCGATGGTTCCACGATCACAATGTGGAAGTGACTTATCGCAGAGACATGACAGCCAGCCCGTTGAACGATGTCACCATAACCTACGGAACATTGCCTCGTACGCTTTCCACTCTGGCGTCTGGTCAACCTCTGACTGTTGGGGTCAGTGGTGACAGTATCTCGACGGGACTTGATGCATCCGACAAGACTGCGGCCCCTCCATTTCAACCGGGGTATCCGGAGCTTGTTGTGGCTCAGTTGCGAGTGCTCTCTGACAGTGATGTGCGACTTGTCAATCGAGCTGTCAGCGGGTGGAGTATTGCCAATGGTGTTGCTGATCTCGACAAGCTGCTGGCTGAAAAGCCAGATCTGCTGATTGTGGCCTATGGCATGAACGATGTGGGTCGACGAGATCCGCAATGGTATTTCGACCAGACAAAACTACTGATTGATAACGCTCGCAAGGCAGATCCTGAGATTGAGATTCTGCTGGTGTCAACAATGCTGGGAAATGGAGAATGGGTTCATACTCCTCGTGATATGTTTGAAGTTTATCGGGATGAACTCAAGAAGCTGGTTCAACCGGGAGTGGCTTTGGCGGATGTGACTCAGGTCTGGACTGAAATGCTGCGACAGAAGCCGGATTTCGACCTCACTGGAAATGGATTGAATCATCCCAATGATTTTGGCCATCGGTTGTATGCACAGGCCTTATTGCAAGCTCTCGTCACACGTTGATTGCTGATCGTCTCAATTGAACGCTCACATTTTAAGAGTGGATGCCCCTCGGAAAATTGGCCATCGGAAAATTCTTCGCATTCTTCCTATGTCTCCATGCCTCGCGGACTGACACGAGTGTTGGAGGCGTTATTTCGGGTATACGGAATTCCCCGGAGTGCTGGCAAACTTGAAACTCACGTTCCGTTCATTACTCTGTCGGGACGATCTCGCTGGTAAAGTCCATGCAATAGCACGATTTGCATCACTGTGACTGGGTATTACCACGCAGGCGGCAGAAATTTATTGAAGAACAGGCTACACGGATGAAGTCGTTTCTTGAGCGGCGGGATCGCTGGGGCAATGGATATTCGCTCTGGCTGATGGTGGGAGTCGTCTTTGCGCTTCCGCTGATGATCTGGTCGCTGAAGCAGCTTCGTATGGAAAACGACGTAGCCGGCTGGCTGCCGAGCGATGATCCGCAGTCAAAGATTCTGGCTTGGTACCAGAATCTGTTTCCAGAAGAAGATCGTGTTCTGGTTTCCTGGGACGACTGCACTCTGACGGATCCTCGAATTCAGAAGCTGGCCACGGCTCTGGAAGGCATCGAGAAGTCCGGTGTCCGTGAAGGCGGTTCTGCGTACGTTCAGGAAGTCAGTCAGCCGACCGATTTGTTGCAGCGCATGCTGGCGGAGAAGATCCCGTTTGATTCTGCACTTTATCGTGCTCAGGGATTGCTGATTGGCTCAGGTCCTCTGTGTGTCTCATTGACTGAAGCGGCGCGGCCCCATTCTGCTGACATTCGAAACCAGATTCAGAAGCTCGCGGAATCACGATTCGGTCTGAAGATTGAATTCGTGAATAGAAGTTTGTCTGAACCTGATTCTTCCCATCTGACTGTGGACGACGAAGATGCGTGGAAGCTGAATGACGTTTTGAAGGAATATGTCGCCGGTCAGAAGAACGCCGATCTTCAGCTCTCCTGGTCCCGAGCTCATTTGGATTCAGCGAAGACGGAGGAGTTTCGCAAAGCGATTACTCAGATTCGAATTGCTGACCTGAAGAATGAAGCCTGTATCTCGGAATCGTGGTTTGTTCCCGGCTCGATGGCTGCGGTGTCGGTCAGCTTTACTCGGGCCGGAGTCGACGACCATATGGCTGCCTTAACGGCCATTCGAGAAGCCGCGAGCAAGATTGGGATAGATGACGAGTCCCTGCACCTTGGGGGGCGACCAGTCGCCGGGGCGATGATGAATGAAGCGGTCAAGCACGCGGGCTGGAATCGTTCTGCTCCGGCGTGGAATCTGTTGAAGCGATCACCATTGTTGTTGTCCGTCATCGTCAGTGTCACGCTCAGCTACCTGATGCTGAAGAGCTTTCGTTTGTGTGTGCTGGTTCAGACCGTTTCCGTGTTGTCGGCGGTGGCGTCCGTTGCTCTTGTTGCCCCGACTGGAGGCAGCATGAACATGGTGTTGGTTGTTATGCCAACGCTGCTCATGGTGATTTCAGTCTCTGGCACAATTCACATTTGTAACTATTGGAAGAATTCGGGGACGGACGATCCCGTAAAGTCAGTTCTGCACGCTGCGTCGATTGCGTGGCTGCCCTGCTTTCTGGCCAGCGCGACGACGGCTATCGGGCTGGCGTCGTTGATGGTGAGTTCCCTGGTGCCGGTGCGTGACTTTGGGATTTATGCGTCGATTGGCTGCGTAATTTCGTTTATCTGCATCATCTATCTTTTGCCAGCGATGATGTTGTACTGGCCTGCGAAGCCGCCTGCCCCTGAGCTTAACGAGCATGCCTTCTGGAATCGTCTTGGACGACAGCTCAGCCGTTTTCGCGGCTTGAACATGTGGGGAAATTTTGTCATCACGGCCGCCTGCATGTTGGGTTTCCTTTGGTTTCGCACGGAAACCAAAGTCATTCGGTATTTTCCTAAGGAGTCAAAGGTTGTTCGAGACTACAACTTCCTTGAAGAAAATCTTTCCGGCATTGCGTCCGTCGATACGATTGTGCGATTCAGCAAGGAACAGCAGGAAGGTGTGCCGTTCCTCGATCGTGCTCGCAAAGTTCAGCAGGTTCAGGAGGCCCTGAGAGCGCATTCCGAAGTCAGCGGGACGTTATCTCTGGCGTCGTTCATCAATCTGGAACAGCCAGACACGAAATCCATGAGCGTCATGGATCGTCGCAATGCGAAAATGAGAGAGAACCTGATCGGCAAGAAGATTCACGAGAAGCTTGAGAAAGGCGGCGAAGATGCCGGTGCATTGTCGTCAATGCTGGCCGTCGCAAAGACTTCGGCCGACTGGAAGCATTCCGGCGATCAGGCACTCAATGTGGCAGGTGATGAGATTTGGCGAATCACTTGTCAATCCAGCATCATGTCCGAGTATGACTATGGTCGCCTGACTAACGAGCTGGCTGTGATTGCTGAGAACACGCTGAAGGATTTCCCGAAAGGTACTCCGTCGCATGTGGTGACAGGGCTTGTGCCAATCTTCTTAAGAACTCAGCAGGCACTTCTGGAGAGTCTGATCAGCAGCTTTGGAATGGCTTTTGTACTGATCGGTCTGGTGATGGTCATACAGCTTCGCAGTGTTTCTGCGGCAATTTATGCCATGCTTCCCAATGTGTTTCCGATTGCCATTATGTTTGGGATTCTGGGCTGGGCCAATATCCATGTTGATATCGGGACGATGATTACGGCATCTGTCGCGTTGGGTATTGCTGTCGATGGCACACTCCATTTGATGACCTGGTTCCAGCAACTTCTGCGGGACGGGGTTCCGCGTCAGGATGCTGTTGCTAAGTCTCTGGAGCATTGCGGGCCAGCGTTGTGGCAGACCAGTGCGGCGATTGGGTTTGGGATGATGACTCTTTATCCGGTTGAACTTCTTCTGATTAGTCGATTTGGCTGGATTATGTGCGGCCTGATCTTCGCTGCTCTCTGGGGTGATGTGATTCTGTTGCCAAGCTTGCTTGCGGGGCCGCTGGGATCTATCCTTGAGAAGATGGAACAGAAACGGCGCAACTCGAATTCTGATGGTGGAATGCCCGTTTCTGCAGATCCAGCAGAGGATGAAGAGTCCGGCGTGATCTCAGCGGAATCAGCGATTTCAGATCATCGAGCAGCCTATGTGGGGGCTCGGAGTTCTGGTTTCCCTGTTATCTCCTCTGTATTTCCTCGTCGTGCCGCTGACCTGTGAAATAAATTGATCCATAAGATCGCAGTGAGGATTGAGTGACAGAGTACGTCGAACCGCTGGGCATGCGAATTTTGATTCGCAAGGACGAACCGAGAACTCAGACTCGCGGCGGAATTGTGCTGCCTGACAGTTCGGAGATTCCGACGATTACAGGTCGAGTCGTGGAGATCAGCGTTCAGGTTGAACGCAACGAAGATTTCCCAATCCGGAAATACGACAAAGTCCTGTTTCACCCCAAGAACGCAATTCCGGTTGACTTCGAATCCGACAACTTGCTGTTTGTCGTACCCGTCGATGACGTGGTTGCGATCTTCCGGCGCCCGCGCCCGGAACGTGCAAAGCTTGAAGTTGACAACGATGACGACTTGCCAGAGCTTGAGCCATGATTCGAGCGTTTCTGCGGAACTATCTGCCCAGACACCGTAACCGTGTCAATCAGTTTCTGCATGTGCTCGGTGTGCCACTGACTTTTGTGGCAACTCCGTGGACTTTGATTGCTGGTGCTGCATGGTACTGGCCAATTGTCTGCATCCTGGGTGGCTATGCTTTGCAATTTGCCGGTCATGCCGTTGAGGGCAATGATGCCGGTGAAGCCGTCTTTGTGAAGAGGATGCTTGGAATGTCCTATAGGGAGTATGGTCCCTGTGCGGAGCATTCAAGCAACACCGATCAGCGCGACGATAGGACATCAGGTTGAGATCTGTTGGCGACTTGTGTCATCACAATTGTGATGACAGTACCTTCAGGAATGTGACTGCTGGAACAAGGATGTTCACAACAGTCACAGCATAGTCCGGGCTGATTGTTAATCAGAGATACTCTGGTGCCCGATCTCTTCCGTCGCTCTCGGCAGTGACAAGGATGTCCCATGCTTCGTCTCAGACAGTATGTTGAGCACCTTCGTGGAATCTTCACGTGGGTTTCAGACGGTTGTCTTTCAGTTCAGCCAGCGGCTTTGCTGAACAGTGTCGATCAGTCTCGGCCGGGTCTGCTTTCCCGTCGAATTGTCTCGGCGGCATTGTGCGCCTCCATTTTTGTGTCCGGGTGTTCGGCGACACAGAAGGTTGCTTCGCGAGATCTTCAGTGGGCAGATGGTGACAAGCCAACTCAGTGGTACAAGGACCACAACACTGCGATCGAACATCCGCTGATTGATAATGAAACTGCTGAGGCCGTGCAGGTGACGGAAGAACCTCGCAGTCTTCAGCGGCGCGTTGATGACGAAGTTCGCGAGATGAATCTCGATGAAGCCATCCTGCTTGCCTTGCAGAACAACAAAACGGTGGAAACATCGGCCGTTGGTGGCGTCGGCCAAACCTTTGTTCTGAACAGTCCGGATCAAATAACATCTGTATACGACTCTGCGATTCAGGAAACCGGCGTGCTGTTCGGTCGTCGAGGTATGGAAGCGGCTCTGGCCGACTTTGATACTCGATTCTCGACCTCCATGAACTGGGGGCGTACGGCCCAGGGATCTCACTCCTTGGCGCCAACGATTCTGGGGCAGGACACGGGGATCTTTCGCAGCGGGCTGGATAAGTCGCTGGCCAGTGGTGGTGCCGTTTCGGTCTATCACAACTGGAACTATCTGGGCAACGACATCGGCACGCCATTGTATCCTTCATCCTACACGGGATCATTGGGCGCAGAAGTTCGTCAGCCATTGCTGGCTGGTGCTGGCACGGAGTTCACTCGCGTCGCAGGCCCGAGTCGGCCAGGTTTTGGAGCGATCGCGGGTGTTAGTCAGGGCGTTGTGATTGCTCGGATTAACCAGGACATCACTTTGGCAGACTTCGAACGGGCCGTTTCCAATGGCCTGCGAACAATTGAAGATTACTATTGGGATCTTTACTTCGCCTACAGAAACTACGACAACGCCGTCTCATTTCATGAGAGTGCTTTTGAAACCTGGCGTGTGGCGCAGGCCAAGATGGAAATCGGCACATTGAAAGAGGCTGAAGAGCTGCAGGCTCGTGATGAGTTCTATCGAACACGATCGCTTGTGGAAACTGGGCTGAACCAGGTGTACCGCAGAGAGAGCGACCTTCGTCGGGCGTTGGGACTGCCTATGAACGACGGGACGGTTCTTCGCCCATCCATGGAACCAACAAAGGTCGAATTCAAACCGGACTGGGAATCGTGCCTGACCAACGGTCTGACAAAGCGTGTCGAATTACGTCGTCAGAAATGGCAGGTTAAGAGCCTTCAGTTGCAGCTCAATGCTGCTCGCAGTCTGGTACGTCCGCAGTTGGACGTCGTTGGCAACTACGGTGTCAACGGCTTCGGCGACAAGCTGATTTCTCAGAATGGAAGCAGTGGCTACGGTTCAATGACCGGTGACAATCTGGACACCTGGACGATGGGTGTCGAAATGAGTATGCCCATCGGTTTTCGTCAGGCTCGTAGCCAGGTCAAGAATTATGAACTGCTGATTGCCAGGGCGAATGCAGTTCTGGACGCTCAGGAACGCAGCATTGCCCATGAGATTGCAATCTCCATTCAGGACGTTTCAGTCGCGTGGGCGGCCGCTCAATCGAACCTCAATCGACTTCGCGCTGCTGAACGACGCGTTGAATTGCTCAAAGTCGAAGTGGATAGCGGGACCGCGATTGTTGACGTGGTTGTCAGGGCTCAGTCCAGCATGGCGGATGCGGAACGCGCCTACTATGAACAGCTGGTGGCTTACAACAAAGCGATTACCTATTTGAATCTGTCAACCGGCACATTGCTGGACGTGAACAATGTCCATCTGGCCGAAGGTTCATGGACCGGTGAAGCCTACGAGGATGCCAAGCTGCGAGCTGACGCAAGAACTCACGCGAAAGACGCTCCAAACCTGGAGACGCAGCCGCGAGAGTTTGCTTCACCATCACCGACCACCAGTGTTGAACGTCGAGTTTCGAAGCCAAAGGTGCAGGAATAAACGCCGTGCCGTGATCAATCGATAAGTGTTCTCCAGGCGGCAAACTCCGCCTGGATGCAACTTCGGACAAGATTGCTTCGGTGCGGCCGAGCATTCATGAATTTCCGTGTCGCCGCCACAGTTTTATGTGACAGACTCGAAGGAGACGGAACGGAAATACCTGGAGCGACGTCGTTCAGTTCCCCGGCGTTTGTTGACCCATGCAACAGCAATGAGCTCCCGGCCCCTGAATTTTGGAGATCGATGTGAATGGCAAAAAGCCCCGGGACAACTCGTAAGAAAGCCTCCAAACCAGCGGAAGTCGCTCCGCCAGCCAAATTGCAGCGAGCGAAGTCGAAGTTCTTTCAGCCGCGTCAATTAATCGCGGCAGCGTTCGTTGCGTTGGCACTGTTGATGATTCCCGTTGTGATCAGTCGCCTGCCAAAACTCGACGGGCGGCCGGAGTATCTGATCGGCCCGGAACAAGTCACGATTAGTCCGCCTCCTCGCTGGATTCCACCGGACCTGACCAAACAGGTTTTTGAACTCGCAGGACTGAAGGATCAGGAATCCTTACAGGACCCGACGTTGAGCGAAAGAATTGCTGCCGCATTCCACACTCATCCGTGGATTCAAAAAGTTGTGAGTGTCAGGAAGTCGTTTCCTGCGCGAGTTCAGGTGGAAGTGATTTACCGTGAACCAGTGGCGATGGTTCGAGGAATCGACGGACATTATCCGATCGACAAGAACGGAATCCTGCTTCCGGCTCAGGATTTTGCTGACGCGGACGTCGAAAGGTTTCCTGTTATCGAACGTGTTTCCAGTGTTCCGATGGGCAAGCTTGGAGAATCATGGGGCGATCCCGCCGTGGCGGGTGCTGCTCGACTGGCGGCTGTCCTGAGTAAGCAAAAGGACGGTAAGTCCTGGTGGAAGGAACTGGAGCTGGTCAGCATCGTGGTTCCTCGCCGAGTCGCGTTGACTGAGAACGCCAACGAACTTGAATACGAATTAAAGACCGCAGGTGGATCACAAATTCTTTGGGGGCGAGGTCCGGATTCGACTCATCCTGGAGAATTGACCGTCGTGCAAAAGATCGAGCGACTGATAGCCTTTCGCAACGACTACGGCGGCTTCGATGATCAACATGGACCGTATCAGATTGATATTCGCCCGTGGCAGGGCATCAATCGAAATTTCCTGGCCAAAGAACCGGGAGACACGGAGGCCCGCCAGCGCCTGTAAACGCGATTCCGGCTCACGTTGCTCGAGGCTGCTATAAGGCCGATCAATTAAGTTTGGAGACTCAATCGACTTGCCAGCACGGCGGGGTGCACCGTCGAAAGTCGACTGAAGCCGGAACTACAAGTTGATATTCTGTGCGCGGCCAGGATTGCGGTAATGATCTGAATAATATTTCCCGCGAACCCCCGGCCTCCGTTTATGGCTCCTGAAGAATAGATCACACAACATTCGCCAGCGTGCAATAACTCAATTCGATTGAAACGTATGAAACATCGTTGGACACTAAAAACGCGAGATCTTACACCCACCGGTCGGCCGTTGTTGATGGGGATTTTGAATGTCACCCCCGACAGTTTTTCTGACGGAGGCCAGTTTGAGCTTGTCGAAAATGCCGTCGCACGTGCTTTGCAGATGGAAGCCGACGGAGCTGACATTATCGATATCGGTGGCGAATCAACTCGCCCCGGCGCGGAACCGGTCATGCTGGAGGAAGAGTTGCGAAGAACGATCCCCGTGATTCGTGAACTGGCAACGCGGGTTAGAACTCCGATCTCAATCGACACCACGAAGGCCGAAGTTGCACGGCAGGCTTTGGAAGCGGGTGCCGAAATTGTCAACGATATTTCAGGCCTGACTTTTGATCCGGACATGCTGGAAGTTTGTCGGCTGCACGATGCCGGGATTTGCCTGATGCATATTCAGGGGACGCCTCAGACAATGCAGCAGAATCCGACGTACGTGGACGTCGTTCAGGAAGTTATTGACTTTCTGCAACAACAAGTCGATCGCTGTCTGATGGCCGGCATCCTGCCGGAACGAATGTGCGTTGACCCTGGAATTGGTTTTGGCAAGACGGCCGAACATAACCTGCAGTTGTTGAAGTCTGTGTCTCGCCTGCAACGGGACTTGCAGCGTCCAGTGCTCATCGGGCATTCGCGGAAACGATTCCTGTCGAAGATCCTCGGCCGTTCTGTCGACGAACGAGAATCCGGAACGATTGGCGTATCGATCGCACTTGCAGAACAGGGAGTTGACATCCTGCGAATTCATGATGTTCGAAGTGTGCGTGACGCCATAGTCGCATGGGACATGGTTCGCAGCAGTCATTCTGTGATCGGCCACAATTGAGGCAATGCGGTGAATGATTTATGCCGCGAACCCCTGGCCTCGATTCATACCGTCCAAAGCATAATGGTCCGGAAACGAACACCTTCAAAACGTCTGTCCGGTCAGTCGCTCAAAGGCTTCGATATAACGTTTTGAGGTTCGTTCGATAACGGCTTCGGGAAGCTCCGGAGGCGAGCTGTTTTTGTCCCAGCCTGATTGTTCGAGCCAATCCCTTACAAACTGCTTATCGAATGACGCTTGTCCTCGGCCTGCAGCATAATCATCGGCGGGCCAGAATCGTGAACTATCCGGAGTCATGACTTCGTCGATCAGGATAATGTCGTGACCCTTCAATCCGAACTCGAACTTTGTGTCGGCGATGATAATGCCTTTGGTCTGCGCATGTGAGCAGCCTTCGTGATAAACCTGAAGGCTGAGATCTCGCAGTCGACGCGAGAGGTCTGATCCCACGACGTCGCACATCTGCTCAAATGTTATGTTTTCATCGTGGCCCGTTTCGGCCTTCGTTGCGGGCGTAAAGATCGGCTCCGGAAGCTGACTGCTTTCTTTGAGACCAGTGGGAAGCTTAATACCGCACACGGTTCCGGATTTCTGATACTCTTTCCAGCCGGACCCTGACAGGTAGCCACGGACGACGCACTCAACAGGCACGACTTCGGTTTTCGTCACCACCATGCTGCGATCTGCGAGGCTGGAGATATCCGTCCCGGGTGGCAGCGGCAGGGTCGTCAGGTCGGTCGAAATAAGGTGGTGAGCCACTCCCAGACGAGCGAACCAGAACAGGCTGAGCCGAGTTAGAACTTCCCCTTTGCGGGGAATGCCATTAGGCAAAATATGATCAAAAGCACTGATTCGATCAGAAGCCACGAACAGCAGGCGATCGCCGAAATCAAAGACATCGCGGACTTTTCCGCGCCGAACGGGGATTCCTGGAATGGAACTCTGGAGCACAACGGACGACATGGACGACGATCTCAGAGGCAAAACGTGGGGATAGAACCGATGTTTGTGGACCGACTGCAGTCTACAAGGCACCCAGCGTTTGAACAATGAACCGACATTTGCCTAGACTGCGACAGGGCGCCGGGATTTTTTTGATGAAGAGGCTTCGGGGAGTTTCATGGGGGTTATCCAGTTTCAAGTTGAACGCCCGGATCTCCTGCAGGCCGCATCGTCTCAGTCGCTGGTCGACTTTTTGATGTACGATGGCCGCGTTATCCCTGCGCGAGCGACTTTGAACGGAAATATCCTGCGATGCGAACGCATGCAGTCAGAGAGCGGTCAACTGAGACTACTCTGGCCTCGATTCGACGGAAGCGTACATGTTGTCCATACAACCAGCCTTCGCGAGCAGGCCGATCCGTATGGTTTGGAAGTCGAGCTTGCTCGTGGACAACTGTCTCGGCTGCGTAATCAGTTTTATGCGTGGAGTGGGGCAGGACTTGTGTCATCCCCGCAACTGGATAATTTGATCCACGATGCTCACCGTTCCTTCCGCGCCGCTGTGCTGCGGACTGAAGCCCCCGAGTTGTCGTCCGGGGCCGCGCTGCTTTCAATGGATCTCTCTTCTCGGGCCACCGACCTGCTGTGTCAGCACTATGTGGAACAGAGGCTGGGTTATCGCCGCAATCGCTCTGCTCATCTTCCTGTGTTTCTGGGCTGCCGCCTGAATCGTATTCCTGATGATGCAGATGCCTACTGCAGCGCGTTCAATGCTGTGCAGGTCGATACTCGCTGGAATACTTTGGAGCACGACGACGGCGAATACACGTGGGAACGACTGGATGAGCTTGTTGCCTGGGCTCAGGAGCGAAAACTGTTTGTGATGGGTGGCCCTCTGATGGATCTCTCCCAGGATTCATTACCATCGTGGCTTAGAAGCTGGACTGGAGATCTGGTCAACCTTCAAAGCTTCACGGCAGACTTTGTGGAAACCGTTGTGGGACGATATGTCGGACGTATTCGACACTGGGAAGTTGTGACTGGTGCCAATCGTGGTGGAGTTGCGGACCTCGACGAAGAGCAGCGGATGAATCTGGTGGTTCGCACTATTGAGGCGGCTCGTCAGGTCGATGAGCATACTCAAATCAGTCTGCGTGTCGTCCAGCCGTGGGGCGAATATCTCAGCCAGACTCGCAATCGTCTGTCACCAATTCAGTTTACCGACACACTGCGAAGGTGCGGCGTTCGTCTGGGTGAAATCAATCTGGATATTCGTTTCGGAAATACTCCTTCGCCGACCTTGTGGAGAGACTGTCTCAGTTTGTCACAGTTGCTGGACCATTGGTCTTTGCTGCAGATGCCAATCAACGTGATGCTGACACTTCCTTCCGTAGCAAACGGTTACGGGAAAAGCCTTGAAGAAGCTCAGGCAAGCTGGGTTGAAAAGGCCGTCATGATGTGTCTGGCCAAAGAACGTGTCGTCGGCGTTTACTGTACAAGCTGGTCAGATGACGCTGCTGACGACGCATCAATGGCCATGGTGAACTCACAGGGAATCGCACGCGAACCACTGAAGCGACTGCAGAAGCTTCAGGATGAATACTGGGCCTGATTCGAGTGGAATATCGCAACAATAATCAGCAGGCCTGGAATCACCTGGCCGACACCGGCAGTCTTTTTGCTCGCGTGGCCACGGACGAGGAATGTCGGCAACCGCTCAGAACCCTGGACGGCCGCGGCTGGTTGCCGGCCTCAGTTGCTGGCCTGAATGTGCTGTGCCTTGCCTCGGGCGGCGGTTGGCAGGCAATTCTTTATGCCTGTGCCGGCGCGAATGTGACCGTTGTTGATCTCAGTGAGTCCATGCTGAAGCTTGATAATCAGGAAGCCAAGCGGCGAGGCCTGAAGATCCAGACCGTACACACTTCAATGGATGACCTGAGCATGCTCGGGGATGAATCCTTTGACATCGTCCATCAGCCGGTCAGCACATGCTACGTTCCAAGCCTGAAGCCCGTGTATGCCGAAGTCTCGCGGGTGATTCGTGATCATGGGATTTACATCAGTCAGCACAAGCAACCTGTGAGTCTGCAGATCAGTCATCGTAATGAGCGTCACCAGTTTGTGATTGGGGTTGAGTACTATCAGGAAGGGCCGTTACCGAAGCAGCAGGATACTTCGTACCGTGAAAAGGGAGCGACTGAGTATCTGCATCGGATGGAAGAAATTGTTGGCGGCCTGTGTGTCAGCGGTTTCGTAATCGAAGATCTTCGAGAGCCCAAACGAGCGGACTACAATGTTGATGTCTCTCATTTTGGCTATCGTGGCCGATTCGTTCCACCCTACGTCCGCATGAAAGCGCGGCGCGTTGCTCGGAAGACTGGCGACTCGACGCAGGAATCCAGCGGATTTAAGATCTGGATCCCCGGAAGCCCCGGTCTCTGACGCCGCTCTTGCTGTTGAGTCCGGGCAGATCATTGGAATCAGACCGAACTTTGAGCGTGCCTTCCTGTCTCAGCGACGAAGTCATTCAATTCGGTGAATGATCGATCGCTTGTCTGCCTTTGAAAAGATTCCGGTCCCATGATCTTTCCTCCTCAACTCCTTCGACAGGTGCAGCAGCACCCGTACCCGCTGCTGTTTGCGACGATCAGCGGCGCTCATCTGTATGGTTTTCCTTCGCCGGATTCAGACTTTGATTTGCGAGGCGTGCATGTGTTGCCGCTGGAGGAAGTCATCGGACTACAGGTTTCGCATGAGACTGTTGAGAAATCAAAAATTGAAGATGGCCTCGAACTCGATCTGGTGACGCACGACGCTCACAAATTCTTCACTCTGATGCTGAAGAAGAATGGGTATGTGCTGGAACAGGTTCTTTCACCACTGATCGTGCACACGACTCCGGAGCATGAAGAATTGCGATCGCTGGCGGCTCGTTGCGTCACGAAGTTTCATGCGCATCACTACCTCGGATTCTCGGCAACACAGTGGAAACTGTTTCAGAAGGAAGATCCTCCTCGAGTAAAACCGTTGTTGTATGTTTATCGAGTGCTGCTGACCGGAATCCATCTGATGCGGGCCGGCGTTGTTGAAGCGAATCTTGTGACGCTGAATGACGTGTACCGGTTGCCGTACATTGACGAACTCGTGACTCTCAAGACGACCGGTGCAGAGAAAGGTACGCTCGATGCTGCCGATCTTGCGTTTCATGAACGTGAATATCAGCGTTTGACAGCCCAGTTGGAGCAGGCGTTGCAGGACAGTTCACTTCCGGAACATTCCGATGCCGGGCCGGACCTTAATGAACTGCTGATTCGAATCCGTCGAAAGACTTTCTGAGGTCTTCAGTTGGCATCAGCAGGCTTGATTCGGAGTTGCTTACAACTTGAGCAAAGTGTCCTGGGATCTCGGAGTCGGTGGTCATTGCCGGTGATCAGAGGTGCGCTGTGGATGAGTCTTCGGCAGTGAACTCTCTGAATTACGAACCGCGATTTTCTCTGTTCGTTTGCATGGAATGGCGGCAGAGGTCATTGTTCGGACATGTGAGACATGGATTTGACGACGAACGCGTTGCGTTGAACAGTCGCAGTTAAACGAGAATTGGGTCGCTCACAGTCAGCACGAACAACGTTAAGAAAGTCCTGCATGAGTCCAAATACTCCGCCGACGAACCGTGACGTGCCCAGCGGACCTTCGGGACAAAGATATGCGGTGGCGACCGTTTTGACGCTGACGGCCTGCTTGCTTTATCTGGATCGCTACGCAGTCAACATTCTGCGACCGTCGATTCGAGCAGACCTGAATATGACTCAGGTTCAGTTCAGTTGGTTTGAGAGCCTGTTCTTCTGGTCGTACGCGTTGTGTCAGATTCCCGCAGGATGGCTCAGCGACCGTTTGGGGCCACGTCGAGTCTTGACGATCTATATTGTGGGCTGGTCTATTGTGACAGGCCTGATGGGAGTTGTTTCCACCGTGTGGGGAATGCTCCTTCTGAGATTTCTGTGCGGGATTGCTCAGGCGGGAGCCTATCCGGTTTGTTCCGGACTCATTCGAGTCTGGTTTCCCGTGAAGCAGCGAGGACTGGTCAGTTCGATTGTCGCCCTTGGCGGCCGTTTTGGCGCGGTCCTTGCGCCGATGCTGACGGCTGCTTTGCTCAGCCGATTGGGGATGGGCTGGCAAGCGGTACTGGTGAGCTATGGGCTGGCAGGAATTGCAGTGGCCATCGCGTGTTATGCCGTTTGCAGAGACAAACCGGAGCATCCGCTTCCCCTTCCAGCCATACCTGCTCAGCCTTCAATGGAAGTCGCGACCGGCAGTACTGAGTCAGCGGTGCTTGCCCCATTTCCCTGGGGTGCAGCTTTACGAAGCTTGAGCCTGTGGGGGAACAGCATGCAGCAGTTTTTCACAAATATAGGCTGGCTGTTTGTTGTCTCCCAATTGCCTCAGTATCTGGCAGATATTCACAACATTGGAATTGAGAAGCGAGCCGCGATGACGGCCGTTCCAACAATTGCCGGCATTGTGGGGATGTTTTGCGGAGGATGGCTGACAGACGTGGTGACTCGACACCTCGGCCTCAAGTGGTCTCGTCGACTGCCGGTCATGATCACTCGTTTCGGTGCAGCCGCGGGATTTCTGTTGTGTCTTTTACCCGGCATTCTGAATCCCACTGCACCACCATCTCCGTGGCTGCCATGGATGATCATTGCGGCGTTAAGCTTTGCCACATTCTGCAGCGATCTGGGAATTCCGGCGGTCTGGGCCTATGCCCAGGATGTCGGGGGGCCCTATACCGCTTCAATCATGGGCTGGGCCAATATGTTTGGCAATCTGGGAGCCGCAATTGCCCCTAACATATACGCTAAGATCCTTGGGGAAACTCCGGGCGTAAAAGAATGGAATATGCTGTTCTTTATATGCGGAATGATGTTCGTGATGGCCGGAATTTGCAGCCTGGCACTCGATTCAACAAAGGCAATTCGCGCTGGTGAAAATCGGGGATGACTTGAAATCCGGAATTCGATTAGACTCCGGCAGATGTTGCCGCTGAGTGATGGCTGGGAGCTTGCTCATCACCCTGCGGATTGATCAAAACCCCGGATTTTAATTGGACGGAGTAGCAGGGATGCGTCAAAGAACCTTTCGCCAGCACGACTGCGCAGTGAACGATCGTGGTCTGGCGCAGTGCGAAGGTGCTCTTCGAGCACATTTTTCTCGATCAGCAGGCAAAGCTGGTGTGGCCGCTTTTGTGGGGCTGATCTGTTCATTCTGGGCGACCGGTATCGCGGAAGCTCAGGCTCAGAAGCAGACTCCGGAATCTTTGTTGCGATATACTCCGGTGCAGAAGAGCGTTGAATACGACACTCCGGAAGCCGCTGACATCCCGAAATGTGCCGTCGCGCTTGAACAGGGAAGTTATGTCGTCACGAACCCGGCCAATCAAGTACTGCGAAAGTTTACTGACGCCAATGGTGATGGCTTTCCGGATATGTACCGCTACTACCATCTGGGGCTGGAAGTGTACCGTGAGATCGACACGAACGGCGACTTCAAAGCCAAGAAGGCAACTCGCGCTGATCAGTATCGATGGATGAACTGGGGTGGAACTCGCTGGGGTCTTGATCCCAACGAAGATGGCAAGATCGATTCATGGAAAGTCATCTCAGCTCAGGAATCTGCACGAGTCGCTGTCGAAGCTCTGATCAATGGTGACCTGCAGGCTCTGAGCACTGTGATGATCAACGATGCGGACATCAAAGCACTTGGATTACCAGCGGCCAAGGCCAAAGAAGTGCAGGCGGCGACAGCCGATCTCGCAAAGCTGGCTCAGGCTGCTGTTTCCGACAGCAAGGTTCTGAATTCCAAGAGTCAGTGGGTCCGATTTGATCCACCGCTTCCGGGACTGATACTGGCAGAACAGCTGGGAACATCCGGTGACATGACTGTTTACGAGAACGCAATGGCCTATGTTCAGAACGGTGAAAAGCTTGATCTGATTTCTGTCGGCGAAATGGTTCAGGTGGGCGATGTCTGGAAGTTGTTGCAGGTGCCGACTCCAATCAACTCGGGCAACAATATGGTGCAGGTTGGTGGTCTTTTGATGACACCTGGGATTCCCGATGGCAAATCCGGTGAAACACCAGGTACTCCCGAGATGTCCGCCGAAATGCAGAAGCTGCTGGCTGATCTCCAGAAGATTGACGAAGCCAGCCCGCAGCCGGACGCGCCTGCTCAGGCCTTCACGGACTACAACGTGGCACGAGCTAACGTGAGTGAGAAGCTGATTGGGCTGTCTCGCAATGATGAAGAACGTCAGCAGTGGATTCAGCAGTTTACAGACAGCCTTTCGACAGCAACACAGTCCGGACTCTATTCGGAAGGATTGCCTCGCCTGATCGCCCTGCAGGATGCTGCCAAGAGTAATCAGGCGTTGTTGGGATATATCTACTATCGTCGCCTGATGGCTGAATACGCGGTGCGACTGAAGAACGACGAAAAGGTACCACAGGCGGATGCCGCAAAGGCTCGCGAGCTGACTCAGAAGTGGTGGTTTGAACAATTGGAAGCATTCGCCTCCAAATGGCCGAAGTCCGAAGATGCTCCAGATGCCGTCGTTCAGCTTGCCATCAGCTATGAGTTGATGGGGCGCATTGAAGATGCCAAAGCCTGGTATGCTCAACTGGCGAAGAACTATCCGGAAACCGAAGGTGGCGTGAAAGCTCAGGGAGCAATGCGACGTCTGACATTGACCGGCAAGCCACTGACGCTGGCCGGAAAGACATTGCAGGGGCAGCCGTTGGCGGCGTCACAGTTCAAAGGCAAAGTTCTGCTGGTCGTCTTCTGGGCATCTTATGCTCAGCCATTTACCGAAGATCTGAAGACGATTTCAGAAGTCTATGCCAAGCACCAGAAGGCAGGCTTTGAGATTCTTGGTGTGAACATGGATACGGATCTGCCATCAGTAGCGGCTTATCTGAAGCAGAACGGGATCACATGGCAAAGCCTTCGTGAAGCTCCCAAGGCGGAAGGCCAACAGCCGGGCGACTTCAGCTATGGAATCGTATCGGTTCCAACCATGTTCATTGTGAACAAGGAAGGTCTTGTTGAGGGCGGAATCACCGCGTCGAATCTTGAGTACGCCGTTGATGCTTTGATTCAGGGCAAAAAACTGGAAGCGACTCCAGCGACTGAAGGCGAAGCCGAAGTGGCTGCTCCAAAGACAGGAGCCAAGCGAGACTCAACGGCTGATAAGACCAAAGCTCGTAACTAGCCTTCGTGGCGGAGTGACGAACGAGAGACCGCCTTTGGGCGAATCCTAAATTCAAAAACAGCCGGCAGGAGAATTCCTGTCGGCTGTTTTTGTTTGGTTTTCGTTGAGCGACGGAGTCAGGAAAAAGGTGTCTGGGGCCGTTTGTTGACACAGAGCCGATGAGAATTCAGAGCAATACGAAGAGACTGATGTCGCGACTTTATGCTTTGGGCGATCGCGCAACGATCCGACTCATGGCCGACAGACAAGGTCCACCCTGGAACGGCGGAAGACGGTTTGTATTTCAGGCCGCGTTAATCTGCTGTGGCCGTATTCACGGCCGGGGTGATGGGGAAACACGTTAACCCCACGCTGAAGCGTGGGGCTACATGCTGCCGCCGCATTCGCGGCGAATCTGATGGCTCTATGACTTCGGAACATCCGCCGGTGGCAATGCACTGAGGCCAACTCCGCTGTACGTAAATCCGCGAGCTGCCATCTTGCGGCGGTCGTAAAGATTGCGTCCGTCGAAGATCACCGGAGCCTTCATCTTCAGCTTGATGTAGTCAAAGTCCGGATTTCGGAATTCGTTCCATTCCGTCACGATCGCAATCGCATCCGCGCCTTCGCAGGCATCGTAGTGGTGAATACAGTACTCAACGGTATCCCCGATTTCCTTGCGGACATTCTCGAGGGCCACAGGATCGTGGACACGAACTTTGGCACCGGCTTCCAGTAAGCTGTGAATCAATACCAGTGACGGAGCTTCTCGAATGTCGTCTGTTCGCGGCTTGAATGACAGTCCCCACACGGCAATCGTGCGACCTTTCAGATCACCGCCGAAGTGAGCCGACAGCTTTCTGAACAATACGTGCTTCTGCTGATCGTTCGTCTCATCAACAGTTCGCAGAATTCGCGGCTCGACACCGTACTCTGCAGCCAGCGAAGCCAGGGCGCGAACGTCTTTGGGGAAGCAGGAGCCGCCGTAGCCGACGCCAGGAAAGAGAAATGAAAAGCCGATTCGAGCATCATGGCCGATACCTTTGCGGACTTCATTGATATCCGCACCGACCTTTTCGCAGATGTTGGCCATTTCGTTGATAAAGCTGATCTTCGTCGCCAGCATGCAGTTGGCCGCGTACTTGATCATTTCGGCACTCTCGATGCCGACTGTAATGAATGGCTTTTCTGTTCGCAGGAACGGCTTGTAAACTTCCTGCAGGACATCAGCTGCTTCGGCATCATCGACACCGACGACGACTCGATCCGGCTTCGTGAAGTCGTCAATCGCCGCGCCTTCTTTCAGGAACTCCGGGTTGGACGCGATCGAAAATTGTGTCTGAGTTTTGGACCGTATCCATTCGGCAACTTTGCGATTGGTGCCGACCGGGACAGTGCTTTTGCAGATGACGATCGTGCCTGGCTGCAGATAAGGAGCCATGTTCTCAGCCGCAGCTTTGACATACTTCAGATCTGCCGCGCCTGTTTCATCCTGAGGTGTTCCCACACAGATGAAGACGCACTTTGCCTTGCTGATCGCCTCTTCGTAGTTGGTTGTAAACTTCAGGCGTCCGGAGGCCGCGTTACGTTTCACCAGTTCTTCAAGACCTGGCTCATAGATTGGCACGCCGCCTTTGTTCAGCAGGTCCACTTTTCGCGTGTCTACGTCCAGACATGTGACATCGTTGCCGCTTTCCGCGAAGCAGGTTCCTGTCACGAGCCCAACGTAACCAGTTCCGATCATAGTGATCTTCATTGTTTTCCTCCAGGGACCGGTCCCTGAGTCATGTCGGGACACTGCCCGAAATTACAAATGTCTATTGTTAACTTCCGTTGAACGTCTCTGCATGTTCGTCGAGTTCCTTCACGACGGCTGGTGAGAACTGCTTGTCGACAATTTCGGCGATCTGTACTCGTTCTCCAGCGATTCCAGCAGGGCCTCAAGGCGATCCACACTTTCATTCGTGCTGCTGGACATTGGGCGATCCGCCTGACGAGGCAACTGTATACGATTCTTTACGCTGTCTGCAACAAACACCGGACGACTGCGAACCTGATCATAAATCCGAATCACGTATTCACCCAGAATGGAGATCCCCAGTGCATTCAACGCGCCGAAGAACGACGCGGTGATGATCATTGAGGTCCAGCCGGGGATCGCCAGTCCGGTCATCATCTTGTGCCA
>CAIXQV010000907.1 GCA_903921605.1 uncultured Planctomycetaceae bacterium
AAAAAAAGGAAAGCGCAGGCAGCTCTTGATGCCGTGAATCCTCACATCGAAGTGGAAGCTCACGCCAGCCGCATGATCGGAATGGCCCGATTGCAGAATCTTCGGGACAAAGCGTGGGCTCGCAAGATGACCGGCGACGTCTTTCTACGACTCAATCAGACGTCCAAAGGCGCTCAGGAGTTTAATCAGAGTGTGGTGATCGAGGGCGGCCGCGGTTATTACCGCATCGAACCTTATCTGACTCGACATTGGCGTGCGATTGCTGCAGGCGATACTGATTCGGCCGCCAAGACACTGGCGGATGCTCTGGGCGAAACCAAAACACTTCCTCGAACAGGCAAGCTTGGGCTGGAGGCCGCCATGGGGCTTGCGTCGGCCATGGTGAATGCCGGTCGCCTCCAGGACGCAGTCGCTGTCATCGCGGCTCGACAACTGGACACAACAATTGCCGACAATCGAGATGCTATTGCTTCAACAGCCTGGTCCTTCACTTCCAGTCATAGTCGAGACGCCAGCACTGCAGGTCCGATGGTGCTCGATGCGTTGCTTTGGATCAACCCCCTGCATGCCGGAGTCGCGATTGATCTGGGGCTTCATGATCGCTGGGAGGCCGCCATTGCCTGGTCGAAGACATCACAGGATCCTCGCACATTGACCGATGCCCTTGTCGCACTCACGGAAATTGCTGCCGCACGGAAAGCCGCGCCGGAGACGTTCGCTCTGATTGAAAGTGCTGTCAACGGAAGTGATGCTGTGAGTGTACTCCGCGTCAAAGCTGCGGTTGCTGCGGCGACAAAAGATGTGGCTCGTTTCGATGCCTGTATGACTCTGATGGGACAGATGCCAGTGTCTCCGGCAGCGGTCCTGCCAGCGTCATCCGTCCTCGTGCAGGATGACGTACCGGATCGAAGCTCCTTTGTTTACACGGCTTTGTCGGTGTCTGAGGTACTGCGAGCTGCTGTCGCCAGCGGAAAGAAAGAACAAGCCGCAGCTGTTATCACTCGGCTGTCAGCAGAGTTGTCCGCGATTGCTCCGTCAACAACTCAAGTGCGAGGACCGATTAATCAAATGGCGGCCAATGAGGCAGGGTTCAAGAAGCAACTGGCCGCAGAATTGCGAGTTCCCGAGGACACTCAATTCGCCTCCATGTATCGCAACTATCGGAAACATATCGAACAGTACGCCAGGATCGCTGAAGACAGGCGATTGCTGGAAACCATTTTGTTGGCTCGTGTCATTCGCGCCGGCGGAACTGCCGAAATTCAGCAAGCCATGAATGCTTCGCCTGAGCTGAAGCAGGAAATCCTGCTGGATGAACTCAGTGGATTCCTCGCGATTACGGCTCGACTGGCAGGACGCGATTTTCCGGAAGTCCTGACGCCTGATGGAACACTCCGTCAGGGGCGAGCACTCTTTGGGAACGCGGCATTGATCGTACCAATCGCCGCCGCTGCAGATCGTGCATGGGCGACGCGTGACAATGATCTGGCTGCCGGACTACGGTTACTGGAATCTATTGTCACTGATCTGCCGGGCCTTCGTCAGGCTTTGGCCTGCGAACTGGTGGAAGCCACGGCGTTGACAACAAAAGATCCGGCACCCGTGCTGACGGCGATTTCGAAAATGCAGAACATCCTGTGGCGAGAAGAATGTTACGTCGTGGCTGGCCGAGCCTTTGCGGATCGAAAGCTGGAC
>CAIXQV010000908.1 GCA_903921605.1 uncultured Planctomycetaceae bacterium
CAATGGACGAGCGTTGGCGATTCTCAATGAAGCTGGCCTTGCGGACTGTCTTCGGGAACTTACGCCAACAAGGACGTCGTCGCTCGCAATTCGTTACGCCGGAAAAAAACTGGATATAGCGATGCCTCAGAATATCGCCGTGTCAAGAAAGTCACTTGATCAGTGTCTCCTGAGTGAAGCCCGGAAAGCAGGTTGCGATGTTGTTGAGCAGGCCACGGCGACGGTAGTGCCAACTGACGTTTCTGACATGGGTTCCACAGATGAATTTCGAACGATCACCTTGAAGTCTCGTTCCCCGAACACTGCCGCAACTGATGTCTACGCTTCAACAAGCGAGAACATGGAGACAAAAGTCTATGCTCGTGTCGTCCTGGTTTGTGATGGGCTGGGGCATCCGAGTCTGCACCTTTTCCCCGAGTTTTCTTCTCCGCCAAAGCGCGGATCTCGGATCGGTCTGGGAGCGGTGATTCCTCGTTGTGACGGCGACAGCTGGATTCCAAAGGGGGCTGTGCTGATGGCCATTTCTCCGCAAGGCTATGCTGGAGTTGTGGAGATTGAAGATCGACAATTGAACATCGCAGCGGCAATCGATCCCGGTCATTTGCAGCAGAGTAAATCTGCGTGTGCATCGTTGATTAGTATCTTCGAAACGGCAGGATTGCCAGTGCCGATTCATCTCCCAGATGCGGTCGTTAAAGGCACGATCCCACTGACGCGCTCGGTATCAAGAGTATCCGGGCACCGGATTTTCCTGTTAGGCGATTCTACGGGATACATCGAACCGTTCACCGGAGAAGGGATGGCATGGGCCGCATCTGCTGCTCGGACAGTGATGCCTCTGGTCAAAACTGCAATTGAAGAAACGTGGTCTCGAAATCTTGAGTTGGGTTGGGAGTCGGCGTTCAGAACCATCGTCAGTGGCGAACAGAAAGTGTGCCGACTTCTTTCCGCCGCACTTCGAAAGCCATGGTTGCTGACACCTGTTTTCGCCGCCTGTCGAGTCTTTCCGTCTCTGACACAGCATCTTGTTGGTCGCATTAATCGAGTGCCTCGGGCACTGGAAAGTGTCTGATGTCGTTTGTCATTTTAGGTCTCGGAACAGCGTTGCCTGAACACTGTATTTCTCAGCAGGGGGCCGCCACATTCGCAACGACCTGCATTGCAGCCGATGCTGCGGAATCCAGCAATGTTCCCGCACTTGTTCAGGCATTGTATCGGCGTGCCGGCGTTCATCAGCGTCATAGCGTACTGCTGGAGTCGTCTTCCGATGGCGAGGCGACGGCCGAACGATTTTACGAGTTTGCGAAGTCCGCTGAAGATCGTGGTCCAACCACATCGCAACGCATGCAGCGTTATGAAAAAGAAGCGGGGACGCTGGTGGTCTCTGCGGCCGGAAAAGCTCTGAGTGAATCCGGGATCGGTGCTCATGAGATTACTCACCTGATCACTGTTTCCTGCAGTGGGTTTACGGCACCCGGTGCTGATTTGCAGTTGATTCGGGAGTTGGGGTTATCCGCATCGGTCTCGCGAACTCACGTGGGTTTCATGGGATGCCATGGGGCAC
>CAIXQV010000909.1 GCA_903921605.1 uncultured Planctomycetaceae bacterium
GGCGGCCTTGCAGCAGCCTGAGATGACAGGACTCCATGTCGATAAGTTGCGAGTCTTCTACAACCACCCGGATTTTATTGATGTGTTGAGCGAACAAGTGGGACTCGCACTGCAGAAATTCCCGGAGTCCGAGCGGAACAAAGTGCAGATCGCGTTTACAGCTCACAGTATTCCCATGAGCATGGCCCGCACTTCGGACTACGAAAAGCAGCTTCGGGAATCCTGTCGACTGGTGGCAGAGTCACTCCATTTGCCGCCTTCTCAATGGCGATTGGTTTACCAGAGTCGCAGCGGACGTCCGGAAGACCCATGGCTGGAACCCGACATTCTGGATTACCTGCAGGAACTTAAGGATCGCGGCGACACTTCTGTCGTGATTTCACCCGTCGGATTTCTTTCCGATCATATGGAAGTGCTTTACGATCTTGATGATGCCGCAAAACATGCCTGTGAGGAACACGGGATCACTATGCATCGAGCTGGCACGCCCGGCTCTCATCCTCGATTCATCGGCATGATTCGAAAGCTGATCCAGGAACGCCTGAGTGGTTGCGAAAAAGAATGCACCGGTCAATTTCCTGCCAACCATGACGTCTGTCCTGTCGACTGCTGTCCAGCGCCAGTGAGACCACCGGGGCGCCCATCGCCGTAATCTATCGTCTCGGACTGTCCAGGGTTTAACTCCTGGCCGAAAGGCCATGAGCAGAAAAACATGGCCGTCGGGCCACGGGTTAAACAGAGAGGCTCCAACAGAAAACGTAACGGGACTATGGCCGATACCCTGCTGTTATGATTCTGCGATCCTCGGGCAATCGCCCGCCCCGTGATGGGTAGACTCGTTTTCACATTCTATTCCTGCACCAACATTGCTGGTTTGATTGTTTGCGTCGTACGGTCGAGTGTTTGAATCAGCCGCGGCGCGCTCATCCCGCTGCGCTGCCCTGGACGTGCCGCCTGAAGTCATTAGACTTCCCACAGTTTTGAAGAATTTGTTTTCTCTCCAAGAAACTGTGTTGGACTCATGCTGCAGCCAGAATTTGGCGTAATTTTTGACGTCGATGGTGTCCTGATCGACTCGTACGGCGCACATTTGAAGACATGGCAGATTTGCTGTCAGCGTCATGGGCGTGAATGCACGGAAGCTCAATTTGCCGCGGGGTTTGGAAGAACCAGCCGAGAAGTGATTCGCGATACATGGCCGAATCCTCCCAGCGACTCAGAAATTGCGGCGTTCGATGAAGAAAAAGAAATCCTCTATCGAGAACTCGTCGCGAATGATTTTCCTCACATGCACGGGGCCAGAGAACTCATCAAAGCTCTGCACACACAAGGTATCCCGATGGCAATCGGTTCCAGCGGCCCGCCGAAGAACGTCGAATTGGCCGTGGAGAAGCTCGAGGCAAAAGATATCATACGCACGGTGATCACAGGTCGCGATGTCGTGAAAGGAAAGCCGCACCCGGACGTGTTTCTCAAGGGCGCGCAGGGAATGGGGATCGATCCTTCCCGCTGTATTGTGCTGGAAGATGCTCCACCGGGCATTGAGGCCGCGCTGGCGGCTGGCGCAAAATGCCTTGGAATTGTTTCTCGCGGTCACAAATGGGATGACCTCAATCGCGCCCATGAGCGTGTGATGGATGATCTCCGGCAGGTGACACCGGAACTTCTGAAACGGATTGTGGGCTCCTGATCAGCCAACGGCCGTCACGTCGCAAATGACGATGAGAACGGATTCAAGAGTAGTTGACGGAATACGGAAGGACTTGGTTCATGGCGACTGTAAATGACACGACGATCCTGATCTTTGGAGCTTCCGGAGATCTGACGTCACGCAAGTTGATTCCGGCATTATTTCGCCTGTCACAGCAGCAGTACCTGTCCGAAAAATGTCCGATCATCGGAGTCGCTCGTCGTCCGAAAAGCCACGATGAGTTCCGTACTGAGATGAGAGAAACGGTTCGGTCTCGCGTCGGTGCCGAAAAATTCGACGACGCTGCCTGGGAGATCTTTGCGAAGCAGTTGTTCTATCAACAACTCGACATCAGCAACAGTGCCGAATACGCCGGGCTGAATCAATCAACGTCTGAGATTGAAACCTCATTGGGCGGCAGCGGACATTCCTCCCGTGTTGTTTACATGGCGACAACTCCTGATCTGTTCGCACCAGCCGTGGAAGGATTGCACGAAGCCGGCATGATTCCTCCGCGGGAGGAAGATTCTCGTCTGCGAGTCGTCGTGGAAAAACCTTTCGGCCGCGACCTCAAATCAGCTCAGGAACTCACCGTCCAGTTGGCTCGTCGTCTGCAGGAAAGCCAAATCTATCGTATCGACCATTATCTGGGCAAAGAGACCGTACAGAACATTTTGTTGTTCCGCTTCGGTAATGCAATTTTTGAGCCGCTGCTGAATCGAAATCATGTCGAGCATATTCAGATCACGGTGGCGGAGTCGCAGGGCATGGAAGGTGCTCGCGGAGGTTACTACGACACCTCCGGCGCGATGCGCGACGTGCTGCAGAATCACGTACTGCAGCTCCTGTGTCTGATTGCGATGGATCCGCCGTCGCTGTTTCAGGCTCGCGAAATTCGCGACGAAAAAATGAAGGTTCTTCAGGCTCTGCGTCCCGGGACC
>CAIXQV010000910.1 GCA_903921605.1 uncultured Planctomycetaceae bacterium
GTGCTGCAGTTCGTGCCTTTGACGCCGACTCAGGCAACACTGATTAATGCTGGAAAGTACTCGCTACTGCTGGGCGTCATCTGGCGTGCTCGAGATGGAATTCTGACCCCACAGAATCCGGTTGAGCGAACGATCTGGTGCCTGTGGATCGGCTACATACTCACTTATGTTGCGGCGGAAATCATGGTCAGAATCGATAGCGATCCGAACGTGAATCTGTACGGCATCATGAGCCTCGTCAGCAGCGTCATTCTTCTGGTGCTCGGCGGTCATCTTTGGGGCGGCTGCTATCTGATCGGTGGACTCTTTGCGATCATCGCTCTGATGATCACTGCCATCCCGGATTACAGCGTCATTCTGTTCGGTGGTTGCTGGTCGATGGTCTTCTTCCTGCTCGCGCGACGCTATCAGAGGCTGTCACGATCTACTACGCACACGCTCTGATCGTTTTCACGAGGAGGCTCGGCAGTCATTGTCTGGTCACGCAACCTTCACCAGCCAGTCCTTTCGATAACGACAGACATCGGAAAGGAATTCGCGTGGCGGAGAAAGTTCTGGACACCATCGGGCAATAATACCCCCGGCAAGTCATTGTGGCAGACAGGGCAAGGAACATAAATGAGCGGAAAGAATGGACTCGCTTCAACAGCAGACCTCCGAACAGGAAAACGAAAGCCGTCTCCCGCAGTGTTTGTACTTCAGACTAATGACTGGAGACTGCCCGGAAGAAATCCTGCCGAGTCGTCTGATGCTGACTCGCCAATGTCTTTGCGGGTCTTTAAGCTGTGATCGAGCTTTGACGAGTGCCTTTGTTAATCAGACGTTGATGTCATGAAATCCATCCTTCTTTCCATACTCTTCTTGATCGCCGGTTTTGTGTTGCAGACCCTTAACCGACCGGCGGTTGAAGATCTGGAGTACGAAGCGTCGGTCGCATGGAATGAGACGAATTTGGCTGTGGCCGAGGAGGCAGCAAGGCAGGCTCTGGGGCGAAACCCGGACTCCGTTCGTGCCAAAGAGATTCTGAGCAAACTGGCGGAGCCGTTGCGACGTCCTGAAATTGAACTGGCGCTGACTCTTGGCGATCAACATCGTAAGGAGCTTACGGAAAAACAACTTGCTGAAGCGGGCCGGATCGCCTTGTCCAGGAGTCTGTTTCGCGTCGCGAATGAGCTGTTTTCGGAAGGAGTGCGGCGATCTCCAAAGAATGCATTATTACAACAACAATATGCCACATTGCCTGGCCTGCAGCTTGATGCTGAAGAAATGCAGACACGGCTAATCCAGTGGTCGAAGTCTGGAACTCCCCCGAAAGATCTCGTTGTTCTGTTTCTTGGACTGTCCTCGATCGACAGTCGAGGAGCCTCATCAGCAGAGGAGTGGCTCAGAACCAGTCTTGCTGCCGACTCGAACGATGTCGAGTCTCGCCTTGGTCTGGCACGATGCTTTCTCGCGATGGGAAGATATCGAGAGTGTATCCAGCTTCTGGATTCGCACTGCCAGCATCAGCGTGTCGCAATTCTTCAGGCGGTTGCTTACGCCACCGATAGAAATCTTTCGGCGGCCCAGGGACTTTTGCCAGACTCTGAACCTGCCTCAATGCGAGCCGAGTTCTGGTACGCAAAGGGTTTGATTTTTGTCGAACAGGAGAAATGGGACGATGCAGAAATCGCCTTGCACAAGGCCGTTCGTGAGCGACCGCTGAATAAGTCGTTTCGGTCTCGATACTGTGAGATTCTCAGACGACTTAAAAAGACCGAAGAAGAGTCCACGCAGGTGAAAAAACTCGAAACGGTGATCCGCATTGTGCAGGCTTCTCTGAACATTGAACAGATTTCGGACAGATCAGAACTCATGCCTCTCGCCGAAATGTGCAGCGAGATCGGAGCTGAAGATGTTGCTGGACTCGTCTCCGCTGTCGCAGGCCGTTAGATACCCAACCCATGCTGAACCGTCGCTTTTTACTCCTGGTGATCTGTTTGACCGGAATGACGGCTCTGGGATTCTTTCTGGGCGGAGTTCATGAGCGTTCTCTTGCATGGCAGGCTGACCGTCGACTCCTGAAAGAGTTTGATATTCGACCTGCAGCTCTGCCCACATACGTTTCTGAGGCAGACCAGCAATTGTCGGCTTCCGGAATTCGATTTGAAGAAGCAACTGGTTCCGGTGTCACGTTTTCATACGACAATGGACCGGAGCAACAGTTTCATCTCGCAGAGACACTGGGCGGTGGTGTCGGGGCCATCGACTTCGACAGCGACGCAGATTTCGATCTTGTGTTTGTCGACGGCGGCAATCCTGTGGAATGGCCATCCAACCGAAAGTCCCGCATCGAGCTGTATCGCAGTGAAAAGAATCTCAGGTACTCAGCGGTCACTTCCGCTTCCGGCATTGAGTGGACCGGCTACGGCCACGGTTGTGCGGTAGCTGATGTCAATAACGACGGCTTCGATGACATGCTCGTGACGGGTTATCAGATGTCCGCATTGTATCTCAATCAGGGCGACGGAACTTTCGAAGAAGCATCAAGCCTCAGAGAACTCTCGGGCGACAGATGGTGTGCCACGGGCTGCTGGAGTGATCTGGACGCCGACGGTGATCTGGACCTGTATATTGCCTGTTATGCTGACACGCCTCGTAGCCTTCCCACGCCAGTCTGCGAGTCCGGTGGTGTGCGTATACATTGCAATCCTCACTCTTATCGAGCTGTCACAGATTTGCTTTTCGAGAACGAGGGAAATGGAAAGTTTGCGGATCGATCAGAGTCCTCGGGAATTGCGGCCTACAAAGAATATGGCATGGGAGTCGTCGCGACAGATCTCGATGGAAACGGCACTGTCGAAATCTTTGTCGCGAATGACGGAGATCGGAATCTCTTGTTCCGGCAGACATCTCCATGGAAATATGAAGAAATCGCACTCACCAGCGGTGTTGCATTCAATGGTCAGGGCGAAACAATGGGCTCAATGGGCGTCGCCTGTGCGGATTTCGATCGCAATGGACTGCTTGATCTGCTGACCACAAATTTTTCACACGAATCAAACGCTCTGTTTCATCAGGTCAGCAATCTGACTTTCGTCGATACGACGCAGGGAACGATCATGGATCGCACCAGCCGTTCACGCGTTGGCTGGTCAGCAATTCCAATTGATGCCGATTGCGATCGCTTCATCGATCTGTTTGTGGCCAACGGTCACGTGACACAGATGCCGTCAGAAGACTGGGCTCAGCAATCGAGCTTACTGCGAGGTTGCACTGAAGGTTTTGAAGAGGCCCGCGATGCCGGTCGCTGGTTCGAGACACCCTGGCACTCTCGCGGAGCCTGTCAAGTGGACTTGAACGACGATGGCCTCGACGATCTTGTGGTGAGCCTGATCGATACGCCCGCAGCCTTGTTGCTTAATAACTCACTTGCAGTTGGAAACCGAATTCAATTGCATCTCATTGGCACGCAAAGCTGTCGTACTGCGGAGGGCACCCTCATCGAAGTGGAAACGGCTTCCGGAAAGACCACGCATATCATGACTCGAAATGCGGGATATCTGTCATCCAACTCGAGCGTGATCACACTTGGGCTCGGAGCCGACAAGACCATCGACCGTCTGCGAATTCACTGGCCCGGTGGAGCCATTCAGGATCTTGGTCCTGTCGCCTCAGGAAAATCCTACACCGTCATTCAGGGACGGCAGGGACTGGTCAACTAAGGAACGGTCCCGAAATAAGTTCCGGCTTGAATCAATTGTCGCGTTCAACGGTGTGACAAGTTCGCCTTGGCGAACGCAGGCACACCATTCACAGAGACTATTTCGAGCCCGTTCCATAGTTCAACAACATCGCAAGACATACGACCAACGGACCTCTTCGTTGCCGACCAGACATTCAGTCAAAAAAAATCCTCCTCTGCAAATCGCAGAGGAGGAAAGACGTTGAGGCTTTAGGCTATCAAACGGGCCCACTCAAGTAACTCGGAACGCAACGTTTCGAGTTGCTCCAAAGCGAGCCTGTACTACGAAACCATTGACTACTTCTTTCCGCCACCAAACTGCTTCGCATATTCTGGATTATCTCCCAGATTCTCAGCAGGGGGGGCCATTTTCTCCGGTTCAATGCCTGCAGCAGGATCTGTTGTGCCACCGCAGCCGACAACCCCTGACACGATACCAGACAAAAACAATGAACAGAATGTGGTTTTCACGAGACGCATGGGAGACCTTTTTGTGGGTGAGAACAGTGAAGAAATATAGACAAGAAGAAGTCTAGTGTTCTGCCGAACCTTGAAATAGCGACGTTGCAAAATCAGCCGATGGGCGCTGTTGGCTTGTTGACTGAACTGTTTAACGGCAAGCCGCAGACGCCGTTGCCCGAATTCGCTTCCGCCTGCGGCTCGCCGTTAAACGAAATCAAGAAAACCTTGGCCTACCACTCAGATTGTCATCAACACGCAGCAAGTTTTCAACTATCACTTCTCTGAGTCTGCCACGAAAAGCCAAACCCCTTCGCATTTGCGGAACAATCTCTCCTGAAGCCCTTTATTGCTGGCACGGGCAGAATTGACGCTTTGGGCAACCGGCGAAACATCAGTCCGCTGATGGCGGCTCACACGGGGAGTTCCAGACACCTTTTCAACAGCCTCCCGGTACAATTGTCGCCCCCAAAGTTTAACCCTTCGCCGCAAGGCCAGGATTGCTCCGGCCTGGCCTGTAGAGTGTTGATTTAATCGTTTAACGGCAAGCCGCAGGCGTCGTCGACCCAGGGCAACGCACTTGTTGAATCTGAGTGCCTTGTAGGGTGTGACAAGCGGAGCGCGGGCACACCATTTTGCTGCCATTTTGGTGTGCCTGCGTTCGCTGCCGCGAAGTGGTCACACCCTACGGCTAGTCGCATTTTGAAATAATACGCCGCCATGGTCGTCGACCCAATTTCGCCTCCGCCTGCGGCTCGCCGTTAAACGCAAACGCGTAGTATGCGGCGACATCCACAGCAGCCTTTCGGCCTTGGGTTAAACTGAACAAAACTCACCGCTGAAGAATCCAATAATGGTGAGAGACACGACACTCGGGCGGGAGCTGCAAACATCATCGAAATTCCGCCATATTTGTGGTGAACAAGCCACCTATACTGGCAGCTTGATGCCTGAGCATCTGACCAAAAAACAAACATTTTTCAAAAAATATTGCGTTTTTTTGGTTCAATTTGTACCGTCAGTGCGTTCGATAGTTCATGCTTACCAGTATGGACCTGTTCTCTACACATTTTTTTAACAAGGGGTAGTTCATGAATTTTGCGTCTAAAAAATCTGGAAAGCGGGCCATTAGCTGGTCGGGTTTCACCCTGATCGAGCTGCTGGTTGTGATCGCGATCATCGCGATCCTGATCGCATTGCTGCTGCCTGCTGTTCAGCAGGCTCGTGAGGCAGCTCGCCGAACACAGTGCAAGAACAATCTGAAGCAGATTGGTATCGCTTTGCACAACTATCACGACACCCATAGCTGTTTGCCCCCATTGAAGACTTGGGCGAATGGCACTGACTGTCCAGGCGGGACTCCATGGGATAATACAGGCGGCTTTAGCTGGCGTGTGATGATTCTGCCGTTCATTGAACAGTCAACGATGTACAATCAACTTGATTTTTCACGTGTTCATTCTAATCCTGCTTGCACAGGGTCTCAGGCGGTATGGGGAACCATTTCGAGAACCCCGCTCGCCGGTTATATTTGCCCATCTGACAGCACTCCAGTGATCATCGGTGCCCACGCAGGCACGAACTACGGGGCTGCCGTTTCTGCAAGTGCTCAGTGCCAGTTGACCTTTGGGCAAGGTTCGGGAACAATCCCTTACGAGAGGCTCGCAGCCGTGTTCCAAATGAACGGGAACACCGGACCGCTAAAGGTCACGCTGACAGACATCAAGGACGGGACAAGCAACACAATTGCTGTCGGAGAAATCTTCCGAGCTCGCCGGACTGCCATCCGAGGTGGTGGTGGTTACGGTCTTGATGGAAATGGCCGATGCTATCGCTGGATGGTGGAAGGAGCCTGTGAAATCACGGGAACACTTGGCCGCGGCGGTACATTGGGCAGCATGTCCGGTGGATTTGAAGGCAGTGGTGGTAATCCTGGTGGTCACCTGCAAGTTGGTGCGACTTCAGCCAGAACCGGCGACGGCGGTCCTAATGATAACCGTGCTGATCAGGCTTCTTGGAATGGCGAGAACGATGAAGCCATTCATCAGGGTTTCCGACCATCGTCCAGTCAGCATATTGGCGGTGTTCAGGTGTTGCTGGGTGATGGTTCGGCGAAGTTCGTGTCCGACAATGTTGATTCGAATGCGTACAATGCTGCTCACTCACGAAGCGGTGGCGAAATTCAGGGTGAGTGGTAGTTTTCACGGGATCTGTTTACAGACTGTGTGAACCAGTGTAAATCTGATCGGCACGCCCAGCTCTCAAGCTGGGCGTGCCGTTTTCTTTTGTGGGAGCCTGAAATGAGGAAGCTCATCGTCGCCACGCTGCTAATCGGGGCCATCGCGTTTGGGGCTTGGTGGCTGCGAAAGGTGCCGAATAACTCACAGTCTGAATTTCAGAACTCTTCGGTCGGTCGTCCGACTTCGAAGGCGAGTGCTTCCTTCGTGGGCACGACTTCATGTCGAAGTTGTCACGCTGAGATCTCTGATCTCTATTCCACCAGTGGCCATGCCCACACATTTCATGCGACCACGGATTCAGAACTCGCAAAGCAACTGCATGGCGTTACCTTCGATGATCCACTTCGCAAGAGCCAGTTTCGCTACCATTTCGACTCCGAAGGATTAGCAACTTCGCTGCCCGCAAAATTTGGCGATGAGCTTTTCCCGTTGAGTTATGCTCTTGGATCCGGAACCCACGGTGTCACATTCCTGACTCTTCTGCCTCATCGAGATGGCAGCACCATCGGCCTGGAACATCGAGTCACCCACTACGCACAAAAGTCCGGATTGGATCTGACCGTGGGCCATGCTTATCTCGGAGAACCAGTCGAGGACGCGGAACATTTTGGCCGGGTGCTATCCGGTCGCAAATTGACGCAATGCATCGAATGCCACACTACCAGCGGCCGAGTTGAGAACGGAGCTATTCGGGAACTGATTCCTCATGTCGGTTGCGAGAGCTGCCACGGAGCGGCCAGTCACCACGTGGAGATCAGAACAGCAGGCGAGGAAGATGCTGACTTCTCTGCAGCAAAAAGCTGGCCTGATGCCATGTCCGAACTTCGAACCTGCGGTCGATGTCATCGATTGCCCGAATCGATTAAGAAGTCCGAACTTGTGCGAGAATCCAAAATCCTGCCTCGATTTCAGCCAGCCGGGCTCATGCAAAGTCCGTGCTTCCAGAAATCTGACGGAGCCATGCGTTGCACCACCTGTCACGATCCGCATGAAAAGGTGTCCAAAGACACAACGCGTTACGAGCGGCTATGCATGGATTGCCATCAGACTCAGACCGTGGCGGCGTGTCCAAAGAGTTCAAACAACTGCATTGAATGCCATATGCCGCCCATCAGCCTGGAAGGAGTCGCCTCCTTCCACGATCACTGGATTCGCATTCGGAACGAGAAAGATCCGTCAGTCCTGCAGCCAGAGATGGATTCAGAGAACTGACGGAAACTACTGGGCCTGCTTGAGCAGTTCCGCAACTCGTCGATGCAACTCCCGGGCTTCCTCGCGTTTCCCTGCCGACGCGGCCGCTCGAGCTAACGCACCGAGATAACGGACGGTCTGTTGGTGTGGGTCATAAAGTTCCCGGAGCCGCTCATAAGCTTCCTGCGGCTTCCGCTCATACAACAGCAGATCCGCCTCGAGAATCCTGCAGTCGAGATTCAAGGGTTCAATCTGTGAAGCTGTCTTCAGATGCTGTTTAGCAGCCTCGAAGTCTCCCTGGTCTCTAGCCGCCAATGCCAGAATTCGCAATGCCGCAACTTCTCGTGGATTAATCCGAAGACACCATCGAGCCTGCTCATCCGCCATTGCTGGCTGCCCGGTCTTGTTGTAAGCGTAAGCCAGATTCAGGTGAGCTTCATAGAAATCAGGCTCCAGACGAATCGCCTGCTGCAGCGGCTCAATCATTTTCTCCGGATGCAGCATCTCATCATGAATCTCCGCCAGCAGCAGAAATGTCTGTGCTCTGTCCGGTGCAATACTGGCGGCTTTGTCAGCAAAGGGGAGTGCCGCCTCGGGCTTCTGATTCTGAAAATACAATTCCGCCAGCGACAATTGCGGGCCAAGACTGCCGGGACTTTTTTTCGTCAACTCCAGCAAGGCTGTTTCTGCTTCTGAAGTCTTGTTGTGAAGTATGCAGAGCACAGCAATCTGCTGGACCGCATTCGATCGTTGCGGGTCCGAAACCGGAATCTGTTGCAGGTACTCAATGGCTTCATCAGGACTGGAGTCCTGCAGAAGTTTCGCCAGTCGCAACTTTGCAGCCGTCGAGTCCGGATGGCGTTGGATCTCTGATCGGAATGCGGAAACCGCAGCGGCCTCATCTCCACGCTTCAAAGCCGACGAAGCCTGCTGCATAAAATCGGGAGCCAGGTACTTTTGTCGAACGTAGAACAGCACGGCAACCAACGACGCCACGACAATGACGACAGCCAGCAGCCACGACTTGCTCGTTCGCGAAGGAGGAATTGCCTTCTCGCTAACGGTTGCTTCATCTTGCATCGCCGCGTCCTTCAATAAGCTTGTGGACACCCTGGGTTCCCAGAGATCGCCAGGACTCCGTCAGGCCACTTGGCCATCGCACAGTAACGCTGTCCAGGACCGTCTGCTCTCCGATACCAATCTGCGTACGCCGTTCGTCGCTGGCCAGATAGCTGACGCTGCCGTTGCAAAGTCGTACGATGAGGCGATCACCAAGCTTTGCCTCCATGAAAGCACCGATGGCTTCCCGGTCACTTTGCGTGCCGATCAACTCGATGGTCACCGAGTGATTATTGGACTCGGTGTCGTTACGCAGAATCGCAGCCGAATCATTCAAATGCTGAACCGCAAGATCTGATCTCCCGTCACGATCAAAGTCCGACATGGCGGAGGAACGGCCCACGACCTTTTTCAGAAAATACGATCCCGCCTTCAGCGAAATCTCCTCAAACCGTTGACCATTCCTGTTCAGAAAAAGCTGCGGAAGTTGTGCGAAAGGAGTATGGCGTTCCAACTCGGGTGGATACGACTGGACATGCCCATTCGCCACGAAGATATCGAGCC
The DNA here is from genome assembly GCA_903921605.1 of uncultured Planctomycetaceae bacterium. Next base: position 9,238 of record CAIXQV010000910.1, read on the forward strand.
ACCCGTCGCTGTTAACGTCGATGAATGAAGTCCCGAATCCAAGTCGCTGTTTACTGAGAGCACCAAGGCCATATTCCGCAGTGACGTCGGTGAAAGCCACTCCATCATTTCGATACAGCGTATTTGTCTCGTTGAAATAATTCGTCACGAACAAATCGATTCGTCCGTCACCGTCGATGTCACCTCCGTTGACACCCATCCCAGCTTCGGCGACACCAAAGCCATTGACGGCAACACCAGTCACCAGGGCGTCATCCACAAACGTACCGCGGCCGGAGTTGACCCAGAGCTGGTTATGGACGGTATCGTTCGCAATATAGAAGTCCAGATCGCGATCATCATCCGGGTCAAAGACAAAGACGCCGAGGCCCGCTCTGGGAGTTTCGGACATCAGCCCGGCCTCTTGAGAGATGTCCGTAAAAATTCCGTCGCCGTTGTTGCGATAAAGAATGTCGTACTCGTGCTTTTGAAAGCGAGGGTGACAGCCGCCCGGATATCTTTTGCCGCCTTCTTCGTGGCTGCATAACGGATAATCATCAGGTGGTAGTTGCAGATAATTGGCGACGTAGAGATCCAAATCGCCGTCGGCATCCACATCAGCCCAGGTGCAGCTCGCTCCAAATCGTTTGTCGTTGAGTATCGGCTGATCCGCAATTTCCGACCACGTTCCGTCGCCGTTATTTTTGTAGAGATGATTGGGGCCATAGCTGGATACATACAGATCCTGAAACCCATCATTGTCGTAGTCGCCGACGGCTGCTCCCATGGAGTAATCGAAGTTCCACAGGCCTGCCAGAGCTGTGATGTTTTCAAAGACACCATTTCGATTTCGGAAGAGCTGATCGCTATGTTCTGGCTGTTCCGTCTTCACCGTCGGGAATGCTGCGCCCTGACAAAAATAGAGATCAGGCCAGTCGTCGCGATCATGGTCAATCCACGCCAAACCAGATCCCATGAACAGGTGCAAATGTCGCTCGGGCGTCAGCGGGGAGTAATTCTGGAAATCAACTTTGACGTCAACAGTGACGTCAGTGAACTGTGGTTTGTCATCTTGTGCGAGGGCCGGGCAACAAACCAGGAGGCAACCAAGCAGAAGCGCCTGCATGGACATCCCCCCGATGTAACTGCGGAACAGTAAAGACAGGAGCTTTGGCGGCGACATGTGGCTATCTTGAAAAGCGAACAAAGCCATGAATGGGGAAATCCAGCAGGCTGGATTCTGTGATCTGGAAAGGTGCCCGAATGTTAGCCACTCCCGCGTCAAATCCGTAGCCCGCAGCCAATTCGATCTCGTGTGCCATCATCCGCCTCAACATCCTTCGACTGCCAGTGTTCGGCTGTTGCACAGAGATCTTCGGCCACGTAAACTTAAGTTCAGTGCAAAACGTCCAGAAGTCTTGAGCGGCCCGTGCCATAATGCTGCACGCTTCAGAAAAGCGTGCCGTCACATCTCACCAATTCGTCCGCGAATCTGAGCAGAATGAAAGAATGAAGCCGACTCATACCACGCAGGTTGGCCACTCAACTTTCGCGAAGCTGACCCTTCTGTGCATAGTCTCAAGTGCAATACTGGCTTCACTGCATCCAATTTCCTGCAGCGACTATTGGTGGGAACTCAGCAAGGGACGTGAAGCGGCCGCCGACAGCCTGTTTCCTACCAGCAAACTTCTGGCCGGTTCGATTCGAGCAGAAGCAGACTGGGCCAGCGGATTGGTTTTCTACCTGCTGTTCGACAACGGTGGCGTCTTGTTGCTGATGTGCCTCAAGATATCTGCGGCGTTGTTTGTGGTACGTTCACTGATTCAGCAAACCGTCCACCGGAGTGCTGTCGCCGGAGTTCTTATTGCAACATCACTCCTCTGCGCCAGACAGGCTTGGGAACCGTCCCCTTTGTGTGTCGATACAATAGGCGTTCTACTGGTTCTGACTCTGACGAAAGCGGTGTTCCGTGCTACCAGCCGAAGCGCGTTTGTTGGGCTGCTGATCCTGATGTGCTGCTGGTCCAACCTTGGTTCACGCAGCGTGACGGGGATTTTGATTGCGGTGCCAACACTGGCTCTTTCCATCAGGCGACCAGTCGCAAAAGTTTTGTGCATCACGATGCTGCTGGTGGCCGCCAGCCTGACTCCCGCCGGATTGGCAACGTTGCCGGATTCCTGGACAACAACATTTCCCCTGACTGCAGAATCCTCTGCAATCCTGAGCCTGGCGGGCTGGAATCCGTGGTGGAATAGTCCGCTTCGAATTGAATGCGTCGCCTGGTTACTCCTGTGCGGCTTGTCCTGCTGCCGCGCACTTCCAGGTCAGGCTGGAAACTTCTTTCTGGTGCTCGCCGGCACTCAGATCTTTGCCGCAATGTCTCCGGATAATCTGCCACTCGCTGCGATGATGATGGCTTATTTCGGGACACAGTTCTGCGGTACGACGTCTGGCAGAATCCCTGACAAAGTAAAAGTCTCTAACAAGCAGGAAGTACGCATCCATCTGCGGACGCGAGTGGAGAGATTGGTGCTTGGCGTTCTGATGGGAGCATTGGCGACATGGGCCTTGCAGCCGTGGAGCGGATGTGGCAGCGGCCTCGGCTGGGGAATCGATCCTCGCCTTTCACCGGACGCGTTTTCTGCTTCACTAGAATCTGTAAGTCTGACGGGAACAGCCCATTGCGTTGGGATTCGTGAAGCCGGGCTGTTGTCATGGCATCTCAGAAAAGGTGTCAAAGCGTTCGATACACCACGCACAGCCTTGTTAAATGGTCGCTTGAAAACTCATGTGCTGCTGACGTCAGATTTGTCAAAGAACTGGCAGATTCCCCATCGCAGAACTGATGAAAGCTGGGGAGGGTGGTGGCTGCCGCTGCTGGAGCGAAAAACGACGACGCTGGTGGTTCCCTCAGAAGATTTGAAGTTGATCACAGCGATCGAGCCGACAATCTGGAAGCCGCTTTCACTGAACTCGGTGAGCCTTGTTTATGGAAAAGCGGGCGATCGTAGCTGCACTCAACAGATTGTGAATACATTGTCCTTACGAGATTTCGTAGACCGTGGAACCTGGGTTTATCAAACCACCAGTGAAGAAAGTCCGACGCATACGGATCTACGGGATGTGATCTACGGCGCGAACACCGTCTACGAGAGCCTGCGTCTGGCCAGAGTCTTTCGCGCCATGAAAATGTCTGTCGCGGCGTTGAAAGTTTTGTCCATGTTACCGGTCGAATCGAATCCAGAACTGCGACAGGAATTTGCCAGCAACCAACTCTCGCTGGGGTATGATGAACGAATTCTGTGCGGGCGAAGCAGTCGATTTCGACTGGATGCATGGCGACTGACGACCCCGCAATCCGATTCCGTCAGCACGATCGCTCAGGATGTCTTGAACTGGTCAGACACAGATCTGTCACAGAATGAGACGCCGGACATTGCGGCCACTCGCTTGTATCTCAGCGGAGATCATCGGGCGGCGATGCAAAAGCTGGGAGCAATTGACGCCGAAACACTTTATGCAATGGCGATGATATTGCTGGAGTCCGGGCAAACGAAGGAATCGCAGGCGGTTCTGCAGCAATTGGTAAATGAGTTCCCTGGACATCGCCTCACAGCGTCAGCCAAAAGTATCCTCGGTTCACTCGAGTATTGACAAAGACCTCCTTCGACGCAGAGTTTCAGGATTTTACTATGCCAGGCAGACACACAACTATTCGACTGACTGCGTTCCTGGGTTTCGCTCTTGTCGGTATCTGGTGCCTGCAATCGTGGTCTGTTCAGAAGCCTGTTTCTGTCTCTGAGTTTGCGATGCATGCCTCAGATCACCAGCCGCCGCTTATGAACCGTTGTGCGTCATGTCATCAGGATGTTTGCGAGGAGTTTAAGGACGCGCCGCATACTCAAACGCTGATTGAAGCGAGTGACCCGCTGGTTCTGAGTCGATTTGCCGGGCGAAGCTTTCAGATCGTGAAAGACGGGCCAGTGGTCGCTTTTGAAGAAAGGGACAAACAACTATGGATGACCTCCAATGCTTACCCCGAATCAATGCGAATTGAATGGATGTTCGGATCTGGTCAGCACGCCATGACGCCTGTCAGTCTCTTCACTAATCCAGACGGGTCCACGGAGTTGATCGAAGGCAGTGTTTCGTGGTTTCCTCCAAACGTTTTAGGAGCAACCCCCGGAGCGGATCTCACTGGCTCTCCCGGAATACGATCACTAGGTGGGCCGATCGATCATGCGAGAACAATGGAATGCTTTGGGTGTCATGTGACGCAACTGCCGCATGACGGCGGTCGAATTCGTCAACAGGATATCATCAAAGGCGTGTCGTGCGACAGATGTCACCCCGGCGGAGAAAAGCATATTGCTGCGATGGAACAAGGCGAGGAACTCTCGATTGAAAAATGGTCTGAGTTATCGCCACTGGAGTCGATCAATCGCTGCGGCGAATGCCACCGCAGAGCCGATCAGTTAACGGCTTCAGAACTTTCGCCAGAGCGACCTGTCCTGGTTCGTTTTGCACCGGTCGGTATGGCTATGAGTGCCTGCTTTCTGAAGCAGGACTCCGTTCCAGAAGGTCCGCATTCCTTTCGAATGGACTGTCTGACTTGTCACGATCCACACAAGCCAGCAGAGAAATCCAAAGAGTTCTACATCGACAAATGTCTGCAGTGTCATGGCCCTGAAAAACATCAGGTCTCTGAATGCACATCCGCAATCACTTCTCGCGAATGTCTGGAGTGCCATATGCCAACCGTTAGTTTAACTGACAATCTGAAACTGACAGACCACTGGATTCGTATCCGTACGTCATCCGACTTGCCCGCCGCGAGTGAACTCGCGCCGAACCCAAAACCGTAAGGCTGAAGAGCATAGACTGCTCTCATCAAGTGTTGCGTTAGAAACCCTGTCAGCGTTATCCGGGAGCAGGGCAGGGGAATCCGCTTCACTTCTTCGACACGGTCGCGATGAGCCAGCCCTTGTTGTTCCCGGCTGGAAGACACGTCCGGGGTACTGATGAAGCTGTCATCAGATGATTGCTCACTGGTGGTGTGATGTGACAATGGCTTTAATCCGTCTGGCAGAGCATTGAACTTGCAGGCTCTGCGGCCCACCATTGCATTCGGACAGGAAGCCCGTCGACATGACTCATCAACACCCCTCCCGCATGGGTCATCCTCGCGCGTCGGTCACAAGTCCCAGCGCGCCGCCGATTTATCAGACGACGGCCTTTGATGTTCCGGATCTGGACGTGCTGCAGGCCCTGTATGAAGGAAAGGCGTCCGGAGACGTTTACACGCGTGACAGCAATCCGAACCATACAGCTCTGGCA
>CAIXQV010000911.1 GCA_903921605.1 uncultured Planctomycetaceae bacterium
GCGTTTATCACGGCAACCGATCTGGAGGTCGACGGTGGACTGGGAGCCTTCGCAGCGTTCGCCGATCCTTATCCGATGTAGCAGAAAACATTCGTTGCTGTTGGCTACTGTTTCTGGCTCGCGTCGTTTCGGATGGCTGTCGAGGTGCTGCGGCGGGTCAAACGGCGACTCTGGTATGTCTTTACGAGTTGCTCAATTTCATCTCGCTGTTCCTCGGGAGCAACTTCCTGAGATTTCTGGGCCCAGGTCGCAGCCTGATCCATATCGCCGGCTTCGGCATAGGCGGCGGCCAGCGTGCTGAGGCAGGACCAGTCTTTGCTGCCAGTCAGCTCAACGGCTTTCTTCGCCATAAAGACGGCTCGCGTTGTATCACGAATGGCCGGATCAGGATTCGTTGCCAGCAGCCACGCATAGTTATCCCATGCCCGAGCAAACCCGGGGCTGAGAGAGACCGCACGTTCATAGTCTGCGATGGCCTCTTCAAACTTGCCAAGTTTGGCCTGAGCCGCCGCACGATTATTGTATGCTCGGAAAAGGTTTGGCTGAAACTCCAGAGCCTTCGTCCACGACTCAACAGCCTTCTCCATCTCATTTTCGTTGAAAAGCAGATTGCCGCGATTATACCAGGCTGCGGCATGAGCTGGTTCAAGATCCACTGCATGCTGATAGCAATCAAGGGCTTCAGAGGCCTTGCCCTGCCCTGCATTGATATTGCCCTTCACATACCACGCATCGGCATGTTTATCGTCAAGTTTCAGAGCTTCGTCGAGGTCAGATATCGCATCGTCGTCCTGTTGCAACTGGTGACGAGCCAGACCTCGACGATACAACGCTTCTGCGGATTCGGGCTTAGTTTCCAGCACCTTTGAAAAATCGTCAATCGCTTTTTCGTAGAGCCCTTCGCGATGCTGCAGCAGACCTCGGCGAATCAGGAGATCCGCGTTTTCAGGTTGTTGTTCCAGAAGAACAGACATGTCTGTAATCGCAACATCGAATTCTCCCTGCTGTTCGGCCAGCGATGCTCGCATCAGGCGTGCCTGTTCGTGAGCGGGATCTGTCTCAATCAGAGTGTTAAGTTCTTCGCGGGCTCGGAACTTCTGATCCAGTTCTACAAAGCAGCGACTTCTCATCCACTGCAATGAAGCCGTATCGATCGCACGAACAGCATCGCTGTCGAGGTCATCGATCGCGTCCTGATAACGTCCCAGATGAAACTGAGCAACTCCGCGTAAACGGCGTGCCTCAGCGTTGGTGGCGTCCAGTTCCAGCACAGCAGATGCGTCACCAATCGCATTCATCCAGTCACGAAGATCTTCATAGACACCGGCTCGGGCCTGAATCGCGGCGACGTTTTCTGGTTCGGCATCCAGCAACGCAGACAGTTCTGCCTCTGCTTCATTCATTTTTCCGAGACGTGACATCGCCGTTGCTCGCAGCCAGCGAACTTCGGTATTCGATTCTTCATCGGAGAGCTGACTTAGAGCCTCGATCACTCGATCGTCATTCTTTTCCGCAGCCGCAATTCGGGCACGCAGTACAGCCGCTGCCTTTGACGACGCATCGGCTTCGGCCAGCGAGTCCAGACCAGACCGAGCCCCCTCAAAGTTTCCCTGATCCATCTGCAGTTCGCTTCGTAACAAGACGAGTGGTGCAGACATTGACGAGGGCGAGGTCTGTGCGATTCGGTCCAATAGACTGACCGCTTCGGGAATCTGTTGGTGCTTTCGCAGACGAGCGACAAGATCCTTAATCAGTATTTCGTCGCCTGGCTGCAGTTCCGCAAGATGCTGCAGGTCAGCGGTCGCCGCATCCGTTTCACCCAGCTCATCAAACATCTCCGCACGCTCACGCAGCAGATCTGCGGCATTTGGGTTCAACTGCAACGCGGCCGTCAGGTCCGTGATCGCCAGTGAGTATTCTGACTGTTGAGCATAGATTTTCGCTCGTATCTGCAAGGCCTCCAGAGAATTCGGATGGCTGTTCAGAACTTCTGAAACATCCAGCGTCGCTTTTTCCCAGCGTTGCGCGGCGATGTGGAGTTGCGCTCGGGCGAGCATATTCTGTTCTGACGAAGAGCCAAGTGAAATCAGCGAATCGTAATCTGCAAGAGCTTCCTCAGCCTTGTCCTGAGACACATAGATCTCTGCTCGAAGCTGCAACGCCTCTCTGTTCTGTGGAGCGTTCTCCAGCAATGCAGAGACTTCTGTCAGAGCCTCTTCTGACTGCCCAACACCAAGGAGAGCACGAGCTTTCTCGATGGCAACTCGCTGCGGTCGTTTCGGGTCACGCTCATCGGAGTTGCCAGCCTTTGAGCCCGCGGACTTCGTCGACGAACTGGAGATCTGATGCAGATCGGCCAGAGCTCGATCATGGTCGCCTCGTCGAGTCCGCAATCCAGCGCGGGCCAGCAGTGCGTCGGAATGATGTGAATCGAGCATCAGCGCCTGATCAAAATTTGCTTCCGCACCAGCATCGTTGCCTGCCGCCGCAAAGGCTCGCCCTAACTCGTAAGGACAGTTTGCATCTTTGGTGCCGTATTGAACTGCTCGTGAGAGGTCGCTGATGGCATCTTCGGCACGGCCGAGTTTGATGAGCACTCGACCGCGTTCCAGCCATGGACGATAGTCCGCTGAAGTTAATCGACAGGCCACATTCAGGTCCGCGAGTGCTCGATCGGAGTCTTCGTTTCTTTTCCAGCAGAGACCGCGCTGCAGCCAGGCTTCGGAGTTTTCCCGATCAATACCGATGACATGGGTCAGGTCTGTGATTGCTTCATCAGGCTGTGTTTCCGCGATGGCCAGAGCATGCATCATTCTGGCGCGGATATGATCAGGATCCATCCGCAGAACGGTCTGGAGATCATCCAATGACTTCTCCGATTCACCGAGTTCTGCGTAAGCTGTTGCTCGATCAAACCATGCGGCCGAGGTTCTGATTCCCTGCTGAATTGCTTCCGAGTACGACTTCACAGCCAATGCTGTTTCACCGGAGGAATCCTGAGCAACTCCCAGCGCAAGCCATGCTTCATTCCATTCAGGCTTTAATTTGACAGCAGCCGTCAGGTCCGCGATCGAATCTTTCTCGTGCTTCAACGCCGCGTGACTGAGGCCGCGCAGATACCATGCTTCGCTTAGCGCTGGATCGAGCGCAATCGACCGGTTCAGAAGCTGAATGGCTTCCGCATGTCGCTGAGCTTCTCGATGCTTGAGAGCTGACTGAACCAGACCCCTGGCCTGCTTCTTCTGATCAGCGCAGCCGTTTAGAGAGATCATAAACAGAATGGCAAGAAGGGCTAAAGCTGCCAGTGGCATTTTGCTCATTGGTCTTCTCATAACATGCTCCCAGGACACCACACTGACTTCGCAACCGCCCGTATCGTGAACATCGTCGCTGGTGAAACGACACTCCTGTTCGATTCAATGGACAGAGTTAGTTTGATTCGGCAGCTTCACCGCGACCGTTACGGCTTTCCTGAATTACCTTACGACTCGGGTTTCTACTGAGCAGATGTCCGCGACAGTCAGATTGCCCAGTTTTCGTGTTCGGAAAATCTGCTCAACTGGCGCGGCAGGGTTGAGAAGACGTTCTTGGCCGAAGTGGCTTTCTGAAGTGTGTAGCGGCTAATGGTCGAAACTAGAGGAGCAGGATTTGCCGATTTGGTACTCCGAAAACCAAGAGCTAATTTTGAACGAGGCGGGACGCGTCATGATTCTTTTGAGCATTTTTACGGACGATCAAACCGCAATTCTTGGCTGCTTCGGAGCCATCGCTGTCTGTGGGCTGATTGCTGCCCTCAGCTTTCGACTTGGTCCAGCCGGTAAACCGCAATCAACACAACAGTCAACGATTCGGATCACTCGCACAGTGTCAACTGAGGGTACAAAATCTCAGGATCGACGCGCGGCGTAGTTTGAGTGGTCGCGAGGGGTTCCACGCTTTACGTTTTTCCGCATGACGGCAGCGTGATTCAGGTAGTTCGGTTGAAGCCGAACCTACTTGAAAGAGATGTTTCTAACGACGCGTTGCGATCCAAAATCACGCGGGCATGTTTTACTTCGGCTGGTTAGCGACTGCGAAGCGGATGCTTTGAATTCCGTTCGCGGCACAGTGTTCGACCAGCTTTCGAATTTCCGCAAACTGCGCGTCGCGATCGGATCGAATACGGACCTCGGGGCGAGCAATTTGTTTTCCGGTTGAAGCTGCGGCGGTCGCTGACGCCTTCAGTTCCTGGATGCGTTGCATCACTGTCTCTTCGGAGACGAGGTTCCCCGCGATGGACAGTTTCCCATCGCGTTCGACTGTAATCGTCAGGCGATACTCCGACGATGGGTCATCCGGGTTTCCTCGTTGTGCATCCGGCAGCGCAACTTCCCGGGAGTGTTCACTGCGGACAAAATAGCTGGCGACCAGAAAGAAAATAATCAGCAGGAACACCACGTCGATCATGGGCGTGATGTTAAAACGAAATGGGGCTCTCTGGCCAGAAGTATCGGGCAGTCGCATCGACTTCAATCCCTGCAAAGGCGAATCGCTCTGCCCGAGATGGGCCGCATGACGGCGTAATCGTAAGGATCGGCGTCGATCGGTTCTACCGCGAAACTGAACAATTGGGGTCAACCGTTTGACTTCTTTGTTGATGTGATTAACGTGTCCTCTCTGAATGGCTGCTGTTTCCTGACTACGAGCGGCAACCTGCCACGTACAGGCTTATTCTCTGCACGGTGTGAATTGAGGCCGGGTGTTCGCGGGATACCTGATAGACGTCAGGCTCAATTGTTCGCCGCGCTCAGAATAACCATTCTTTTCTTGACACACACTCCGGGAGATAATCATGGGACGTCCTGTCACTCTGTTTACTGGTCAGTGGGCTGACCTGCCACTGGAAACACTCTGCAAGAAGGCTCGCGAATTCGGCTATGATGGGCTGGAACTGGCGTGCTGGGGTGACCACTTCGAAGTCGACAAGGCTTTGTCTGACGATGCCTATTGTGCTCGCAAACGCGAGCTGCTGGAAAAGCATGATCTGAAGTTGTTCGCGATCTCTAATCATCTTGTTGGTCAGGCGGTGCTGGACAATATTGATGCTCGCCACAAGTCCATTCTTCCGGACTATGTCTGGGGCGACGGAGATCCCGCCGGCGTGAATGCTCGCGCGATTGAAGAAATGAAGAACACCGCCCGCGCCGCGCAGAAGCTGGGTGTCAGCATTGTGAATGGTTTCACCGGCTCCAGCGTTTGGCACCTGATTTATGACTTCCCACCGACTCCAAAGTCGATGTACGACAAAGGCTTTCAGTTGCTGGCTGAGCGATGGAATCCGATTCTGGACGTATTCCAGGACTGCGGAGTCAAGTTTGCTCTGGAGGTTCATCCAACGGAAATTGCGTTTGATATCTACACTGCAGAGCGAGCGTTGCAGGCGTTGAATCATCGCGAAGAATTCGGCTTCAACTTTGATCCAAGCCATTTGATTTGGCAGGGAATTGATCCTGTTGAGTTCATTCGATACTTCCCGGATCGAATTTATCACGTACACATGAAAGATGCTTCGGTCACGCTGAATGGACGGACCGGAATTCTGGGCAGCCATATTTCCTTCGGGGATGCTCGTCGCGGCTGGGACTTCCGCAGCGTTGGTCGTGGAGGTGTTCGCTTTGAAGAAATCATCCGCGCGTTGAATGCGGCGAAGTACACGGGGCCGTTATCTGTGGAGTGGGAAGACAGCGGCATGGATCGCGAACATGGAGCGGCCGAAGCAGCTCAGTTCTGCAAGAACGTGGACTTCCAGCCGTCCAGCCGAGCCTTTGATGCGGCGTTTGGGGATTAGCCCTGAAGCGTCAGTCGAAAAATCAAAACACCTCCGGGATTTCTCGGAGGTGTTTTCGTTACAGGCCTTTGATTTTGCTGTTCGGAGCGAAGAAAAGCCAAGGGGCAGATTGATGCGTGCTGATGCGTGATTTGAAGACTTGAGCCAAAGTCAGAAAAAGGTTTCTGAAGAATTGTGGTGCGGAAGCAGGAAAGGCTATTCCTGCCAGCAAAAAAAGCTATTGACCTGTTCTGCCGGTTTCTTTTAACCTCCCACCCACTCGAACTGTGGTTCCTGCAGTTCAAATCTCCTCTCGTTCTCTCCTCTCGAATGTTCGCCGACTTCTTCTCTCTGATCTGAGGCTGGACCAGGAACTCCGCATTCCAATGTCTCAGGTTCGTTCTCATGAGGTCGCGACCGTTCACCATCCCGCCCTGTTGCTGAAATCTCAGTGACACCCCGGAGGCTCTCTGATGTCTCGTTTCGCAAGCATTTGTGCTGGCCTGTTGATGGTCAGTTCTTTAAGCGGCTGTTGTCTGCTCGGTCACGGCTGTGGCGGCGGCGGCTACGCTCCTATGGGCGGCGGCTACGGTGGTGGTGGCTGCTCGCCATGCCAAACCGGAGCCTGTGGAGCGATGGCTCCAGGCTATCCGTCGGCTTATAGTCCGGGCGTTCCTCAATCTGCTTACCTCGCGCCACAGGTTGCCGGCTACGCACCGCAGGCCAGTCAGCAGATGGTCATGATGGACACTCTGCCAACGTATTAATCTGCCAACGATTCTGACGTTTGGATATTGGCCGCGAACGTACATGTTCGTGGTCGGTTGATCGATTCGTGATATCACTGTCCGCGCCTGCGTGTCAGGCGCCTGACGGTCTCTGGTTGTTTGCATCGCTCGTCGTGGGCGGGGTAATTACCTGCCAGCCGCAGAGTCAAGAACCATACAATTGGAAGCGATGGGCGAAGCTCCTCCCTCTTCGTCCACTCTGTTCCAGTGCCGAGCGATTCGACAGGCTTGAATCGCTCGGCATTTTCCTGCGCCGACAGATTATTCTGTACGCGGCCACGATTGAGGCAATAATCTGTATGATACATCCCGCGAACACTCGGCCTCAATTTATGCCGCCCGTGGAATATTCGTTTGATGATTGATGCTTTCAGAATGACGTCATGACCTCGGAACAATTGCCTCAACTCAGTGAATCCTCTTGCGGATCCGGACCGTCATCGGTCCCGGTCTTCAACTGCATCGCCATTCTTTCTCCGATTTCCGGATCAACAAAACTTGCGGGGCGAATCGCGAATCTGGAGGGGATTTCTGCGGAAGGCAATACAGAACGAGATGTTCTGCTTCAGTTGACAAAGCGTTTCAAGTCGACCGTTCAGGAGTTTTCTCAGAAGCAGCAGTTGATTCCGTGGATCGATCCTCCGGAAACTCCTCGCCCCGGAGAAATGCAGAGATTTATTCCGATTCATTTGTGACAGCCGCGAATCAGCCTTCTGTTGGGTCAAGCGGAGTGAAATCAATCATCGGTTGACTAACGTCGTGGATGAGATTCCAAAACGGCCTTGTGTAGATCGCGGTCGACAACATCCGTGCAGCGGTCGCCCTTCCGAGTTCGGTCGACGTTGAAGATGACGGCCCAGCGATAGCCATCATGCCGGCGAACCAGCAGAGAAGATGTGCCGGCGAATGATCCCGTGTGCCAAAAATTCTGCTGCCCGGTGTTGTCGATCTTGCGAACATTCCAGCCAAGTCCGTACCAAACGGCGGCGGACGAGCGGTCAGTGAATGCAGGCGACTCCAGCATCAGTCGGCGCGACTCCTCCGAAAGCAAAGGCGACTTCTCCGAATCGATCGCGTCCACGAATTGCACCAGATCCTGAACCGTTGAAGTCCATCCTCCGAATGAATCCATCACCTCCAGATCCCACTGGCCGTATGTTGGGGCCACCATTTCGAAGGTTGCTCCCTGCTTTTTCGTGGCCAGTTCCCACACGGCCGGAGCCTGGCTGATCTTCTGTGTGTAATAACGCACCTCATCAGCGGCACGATCGGGCAGCCGGGTTTTTCCGAGTCGAGTCTGAGTCATCCCGGCAACAGAGAGAATTCGTTCTGTTACGAATTGCTCGTAGGTCTGTCCGGAAGCCGCTTCGATGATTCGTCCGAGCATACAGTAGCCTACGTTGCTGTAGTCGTATTGCGAGCCTGGGTCAAAATCGAGAGGCAGTCGAAACTGGTAATGAAGGATGTCATTGTTTCGAGCCAGCTTCTTGAGTTCCAATTGTTGTGTGACAGTAACCAACTGGAAGACGGTGTCTTTTGATTTTTCTCGATCCCAGCCGGCTGAATGGTTCAGAAGATGTCGCACAGAGATTGTCGACCATCGAGGATCTGACTTGACTGCATCCTGAGTCTTGAACGAATAGGAGGGATGCTGTGCCAGAAGCTCAAGTGCGTGTTGGTCGAGTTTGAGCTTTCCATCCTGAACCAGCAGCAGGATCGCCACGGCAGTGATGGGTTTTGAGACGCTGGCAATACGCATGTTGGCGGCGGCCGGCATCGCTGTCATTGTGTCAACATCGGAGTATCCAAAGCCGCGAGCAAATAACAGCTCACCGCGATAAGAGACAGCCAGAGTTGCACCCGGAATGTTGTTCTCCTTCAGAGTGCGCCGCATCAGTTCGTTCAAGGGCTGGAGATCACGGCCGACTTGTCCGGACTCGGGAATGTCACCTTCAGGCAGAGTCAGCTTTGGAGCCGCATTGGGATCCTGAACCCAAACGGCCGAATGGCGTTGCTTGCGGTTAATCGTGGTGGTTTCATGGATCGTCATCGCAAAGCCATCGCCCTCGTATTTTTCGGAGCTGGTTTTGAAAGCCGCTTCGCTGATGTTGAACTCAATGACCCATGGCTTCTGCTGAGAATTATCGACGAATGTCACACTGTAGGTTGGCTTTCCCCCGATCACGATGACCTTCAGCTCGGTGACGATTTTTCGAGCCTGAGCCAGTTCATCGACGTAGGGTCCCATCTGGTCGTCCGGGATATCGGTTCGTAGAACCTCATCGGCAAAACTCATTGCTCGCCCGAAGAAGCCAGTCGCGAGAACCGCCACAAGGTATGTGCAAAATCGTTTCGTGTTCTGCGTCATTGAAGGCTCCGACAATTCGCTGAAATGCAGGCGGTCGCAGGGTATCCGGAAGTTTTGGGCGAATCCACAGAGTGTGAGTAACCTCCGGGGGACCCATTCTGTGCGCGGCCACGATTGGGGGTAATAATCTGTATGATGGATCCCGTGAAAACCGGGCCTCGGATCAAATCGTGCAAAGAATAACTCAGCCCCGCCGGGTAAACTCAGGTTCAGGGTGCCGAGGGGACTTGTGCTTGCTTTCGAGTCGCGAAGGCAGGCTGGCCAGGCAGTCCTGATCGCCATCGCGATTCGCGGAGTCGGTTCCCGGAATTCGAGGGAACTCGATCATTTACAGCTTCAAAAGCTTCCATTTGAGCAGACTTGTTCCTTGGTTCCGGCAGGATAGAGGCACCGGACGTTGAACTGAGGGCGATTGCCCCTATGATACGCGGTTTCTCCCGAAGTCTGCGGCCCGCTCGTGGTTGTGGCGCGGACGGATTGAATCGTGCAGTCGAAATCGCCGAGGTCTGTTCCTCGGTCTCCGGTTGCTAAGCCTTCTTACAGGTGGTTGCCGTGTCCTGGTTTGAGCTTTACGTGAAGTTTTCTGAACTGCTGTTCTGGATTCAAGACGGTACTGCGTCCGCACCCGCAGCCGGTGCTGCGCCTGCTGCTGGAGCGGCTCCCGCTGGCGGAGCTGCAGAGGCTGGTCGAGTGGCGGCGGACGCTCCGAATCCGATTGCTCAGTTTGCCCCAATCTTGATTATTGGGGTGTTTTTCTACTTTATCCTGCTTCGTCCTCAGCAAAAAGAGCAGCGACGACGGCAGGACTTTCTGAGCAACCTGAAGAAAAACGTCAAGGTTGTGACGACTGGCGGTCTGATTGGGACTGTTGTCGACATCTCGTCGGACGGCCGTCAAGTGACCCTTCGAGTCGACGACACGACGAGAGTTCGCTTTCTTCGGTCAGCAATTCAGGGCGAACTGGATGAAAAGGCGGAAACTCCCGCTGCTGCGACGTAGCCCGCATAATTTCAGGAATGCCACAGGCCGGCGTTCACGGTTTTCTGTCAGCTTGCCGTCTTCAGGGCGGGCTGAAGACCACTGTTTTCCGGTTTGTGGACCATCTCTGTGACTTGAATTGTGCTAAACAGTGACAATTCGATACATATACGCCACTTTCGGCTGATTTTTCTTTGCTCATTGCTCGGATTCGCCCGGTCAAAGCCGTGAATCCTGGTCCTTGCGAATTCCCCAGGAACCCACTCTGATGTCTCAGTTGCTCCATGGATTGCTGAACCTCGCTCTTCAGGCACCCGATGCTGCTGCAGAAGTTGCCAATGCCGCGACGAAGGCGGCTGCGGAGACCGTTGAGACGGCGACCGAAATTATCCCGGCCGCTCAGGCTTCGGGAACAAGTCCGTTTGTGTTCACGCTGTTGACGCTGTTTATTCTTGTCCTGCCCTTCGTGTTGGCCTACGTCGTTGCGAAAGCCCTGAAGGTTCAGGAGTGGACGGGTCGGCTGGCTGTTGTCTTCTTCACGTTAGCTATCGGTGCCTCGCCGTTCCTGACATCGTTAATGAAGGGGGAGCCGCTTGATAAGCGTTTCCGTCTCGGGATCGATCTCGCCGGTGGAACCAACATGGTGTTTCAGGTGAAGCCTGAAGGCAAGGAAGTCAACGATCAGGTCATGGATCGAATGGTGGGTGCCGTTAGCCAGCGAATCAATCGCAGTGGCACGGAAGAAGTGACCGTTCGTAAAGTAGGTCGTGACCGAATCGAAGTCATTGTTCCCGGTGAAGATCCGCAGACGGTCGATGAAATCAAACGCCAAATTACTCGTTTGGGAAGTCTCGAATTCTTCATCTGTGCGGACAGCACTGACCAGCAGTTTGTGCGAATGGCTAACGAACTGGATAAGTCGCAGACCATTCTTGAGATGGATGGTGAGATCGTAGCCCGCTGGATCCCGGCCTTTGAGAAGAATGGTGCTCCGAAGTTGCTCGATGAATCCGTGATTCGTCGCAGCGTCCAGAAGACTCGTGAAGTCAACGGCAAGATGGAGAACTATGAAACCGAAGAGTATCTTCTGCTGGTTGAGCCTCCGGACGAAAGTGTTACGGGTAAGTATCTTCGCTCGGCAACGCCGGACTTTGATCAGAACGGTGCGATCGTCGTCAGCTTTAACTTCGATCAGACCGGTGGTTATCTGTTTGGTCAGTTAACGGGACGCAATGCTCCAAAGCCGGGCCTGCCTCCTCGCAAGCTGGCTATCGTGCTCGATAAGAAGGTCTTCAGTGCACCGAACATCAATGAGCAGATTACGAATCGTGGTCAGATCTCCGGCGGTGCGGGCGGGTTTACGCGAGCAGAAGCGGAAGAGCTGTCGAACGTCCTGAACGCTGGTGCTTTGGAAGTTCCGATCGACCCCAAGCCTCTGAGCGAAGCGACAGTCGACCCGACTCTGGGAGCTGACGTTCGTAATAAAGGAGTGAGTGCGACGCTGATCAGTGGTCTTGCGGTTGTGATCTTTATGTTGGCCTACTATCGATTCTCAGGGATCGTGGCCGTGATTTCTCTGATGCTGAACTTGTTGCTGACAATCGCAGCGATGGTGGCGATCAATGCCACGTTCACTCTGCCAGGTATTGCTGGTATCGTGTTGACGATCGGTATGGCGGTCGATGCCAACGTTCTGATCTATGAGCGTATGCGAGAAGAAATCGCGAAGGGCTCCAGCATTCGAATGGCGATTCAGAACGGGTTCGAGAAAGCGTTCATCACAATTTTTGACGCGAACATTACCACGTTGCTGACAGCCGTGATTCTGTTTGCGATTGGAACTGACCAGATCAAAGGATTTGCGGTTACTCTTTTCCTTGGTCTTGCCATCAGTATGTACACGGTTCTGTTTGTTGGTCGCTTGATGTTCGACATCGCTGAAAAGCGACGCTGGTTGAAGAAGCTGAACATGAGCCAGTTGATCGGCGAAACACGAATCGACTTCCTGAAGCATCAGGTCATGTGGTGTACGATCTCCCTTGTGATTATCGGTGTTGGTCTGATCGCCTTCTTCATTCGCGGCGAAAAGAACTATGACATCGACTTTACGGGTGGAACGATGGTTTCTTTCCAGACCACTGAGCCGCAGAAGACGGTTGAGGTTTCTGCCGCACTAAAGGATCAGTTTAAGGACGAGTTCACTCTTGAACGACTGACATTGGGAGAAGACAGCCAGGAGGGAATTGGCAACTACTTCCGACTGCGTTCAACGGAGAAAGATGACCATTCACCGAGCGACACGGAGTCGGCTGGCAAGAAGTCGGCTGAACAACGTGTTCGAGACATGGTTTACGAATCATTCAAGGAGCATCCATCCATTAAGTTGCGAATGGTCTCGCTGGAGTTCTCTGAAATTGCTCCTGTCGTGATCGCTGACGGTGATGAGTCTGCGGAAGCCATTTCTCGCATGCAATTCAAAGGCGGCTCTGCCTCTGACCTTACGTTCTCTGAAGAGGTCGCGTCCGGCACCGTCAACGACATGCTGGCTGCTGCTTTGGGAGCAATTAAGAAAGAGGACGGGAGCAGCAAGTATCAGGTCACCGAAGGTCTGCTCGGGCTTGAGGGAACAGAAGGGGCCGGTACATCAGTTGGTGAACGCAGCGTTCGTAAGTTCAACAAGTTGACAGTACGAGTTGCTCCGGAGATTGCTGCTGATGATTTGAAGTCGGCTCTGGGGTCTATGCAGTCAACTTTGGCCTCAACACCATTGTTTGATGAAGTGAATACGTTTGCCTCTGCGGTTGCCAGCGAGATGAAGGAAAGCGCGCTGATCGCGATTTTGCTGAGTATTGTTGCGATCTCGGCTTATATCTGGTTCCGCTTCCAGAATGTGGTGTTCGGCTTGGCGGCCGTGGTGGCTCTGGTCCACGACGTGCTCGTCAGCCTTGGATTTGTGGCTATGGCAAGCTGGGTCAGTGGAACTCCAATCGGCGACTTGTTCCTGATTGACGACTTCCGCATCAATCTTCCAATGATTGCGGCGTTCCTGACGCTGGTCGGGTACTCGCTGAATGATACGATCGTAATGTTTGACCGAATTCGCGAAGTTCGTGGTAAGAATCCGGCGATCACGGTTTCGATGGTCAATCTGGCACTGAACCAAACCCTGGGCCGAACGATTTTGACAGCAACCACCGTGTTCATCGTGGTCTTTATTCTGTACGCGTTCGGTGGCGCAGGGGTTCACGGATTTGCCTGGTGTCTCCTGGTCGGATGTGTCGCGGGAACCTATAGTTCGATTTACATCGCGAGTCCGATCCTGATCTGGGCCCTGAATCGAGTTCAAGGCACTGTGAAAGCATAAAGCGATGGTCGAGGAGTGGCGAATTTCTTGCAAGTTCGCCGCTCATTCGATTCTGAAGAAGTCCTGCCCATTGCCGTTGAATTCTGTTCTTTCGGCAACGTGTTGTGATGCAATTATTAAGATTTAAACGCCCGCTGACCTCTGGTCACCGGGCTTTCTTCCTTTCTGGTCCCCCTCGCTGAAGCGGAGTTATTCCCGGAATGATTGATCAATCCCCGTTGCGCTGGAGTACTGTTGACGCCGCTGAAATGTACGAGGTTCCTCGCTGGGGGAACGGTTATTTTTCGGTTGGCCCCAACGGGAACGTCCTCGTACATCCGGATCGCAATCCGGCTCGGTCCGTGGACCTGAAAGAACTGATCCAGCGACTTCAGATGCGAGGGCTGGATGTTCCGGTGCTGTTGCGTTTCAACGGAATCATTCGCGATCGTCTCGCTGTTCTGCACAAAGCGTTCGGCGATGCGATCAAGGAACACGGCTACAAAGGGAACTACGCCTGCGTTTACCCGATCAAGGTGAATCAGCAGCGAGAAGTCGTTGAGAAGGTCGTCGAGTACGGGCGTGAATTTGGGTTCGGTCTCGAAGCGGGCAGCAAGCCGGAGCTCCTGGCCGTTGTGGCGATGACCGAGGCTGAGACGCCAATTATTTGCAACGGTTTCAAGGACGCCGAATTCATCGAAATGGCGTTGCTGGCTCAGAAGATCGGTCGGCACGTAATTCCAGTCGTCGAGAAGTACACCGAACTGGAACTGATTCTGAAGTACGCCGAAAAGCTGAACGTGCGACCCCAGATCGGAATGCGTGTGAAGCTGGCGGCGCGAGGAGCAGGCCGGTGGCAGTCATCGGGCGGATATCGTTCCAAGTTCGGTCTGCGAGCCAACGAAATTCTGATGGCTCTGGATGAACTCAAGAAGCGTGGCATGGAAGACTGCTTCACGCTGCTGCATTTCCATCTGGGCAGTCAGATCACCAATATCCGTCAGGTCAAAGCGGCCCTGAACGAAGCGGCTCGAGTTTATACCGAACTCGCTGGTCGCGGCGCTGGTCTGAAATACCTGGAC
>CAIXQV010000912.1 GCA_903921605.1 uncultured Planctomycetaceae bacterium
CAACACGGCTGCCCCCGCAGCGCTGAAGGTACTGTGCCCCGATGTGTACGTTGGAAAAGCGGGCGTCTTCAACAGCGGTGTCCAGAAGGCGTCTCGAACAGTGGACCGATTTCCGTCAAGGTCTGCGTTCTGAATCGCACCGATTGGTCGCCACAGATCATAGTTAAACTTTGCATGCCATGACGTGATCGCGGCATCGGCTAATGCAATGTTCAACACGGCATACATCCTGGCACTTTCTTCCATCGACAGGCCTTCGCCTTCGGCAATTGTCTGAGCAATCATGTTCCACTGGCCCGGAGGCGTGGCCGTACCCGCAGCACCCGCCCAGAAGTATGCGATGTTTGTCTGGTCCCACGTGCGAACTCGACTGTTGGCCGAACCAATCGCCTGCACTTCATTCAGATCGCGAGCATACGCGGAAGACTGCAGCGAAGGAGGTGCGGCAGGAAGAAATTGATTCGGACGACTCATCGCCCACGGCCGCATAAGCGACCACTGAGGCAGAACGGCTGGCGCAAAATCAGGAGCGGTTGGATTCCAATCGCCGACAACATCGCCGGGCGTGTAACTGACGGGCCGATTCCAGCCGTCTGTACTTCGGGAGTTCAGGATTCGATCTGCAACAAAGACACCAGCACCAATTGCAGCATCTCGCAACGAACCCCACGGAACCGTGGAAAGAGTCTGATTCAGGGCCGCGTCGAAAAATGGGCGCTGCGAGGGAAACAAAGCGGACAGCGTTCGATGAGCTGCCGCAGCGGCTGCCGCATCTTTCGATGCCAAAGGACTGACGTTGGCAAAAGTCAGATACGACTCATAGCGGCCGTCGATAGAATTCACGGCATCAAAGACGGCCGTACTGACAATCGCCATGGCTCGTGAAGCCATCGGAGGAGTTGGACGCTCAGCACGAATCGCATTCAGCAGAACGTCGTTCCAGTTATGAATCGTGCTGGCCGACATCACTTCGCGATTCTCCAGCACCTGAATCTCGGCGACAACCGGCGAGGCCGCGTTTCGACGACGCTGAGAATCCGAAACACCGCAGGAAACACCATCTCCGAAAAGAGCTGATCGAATGAAGTTCCACATGGCTTTGCCCCGTCATGGTTACAAAACAGTGAGAGACCAAATGCTGTGACTCAGAAATAGCAGCCGGCATGCCAGAGCCCCTATATTCCTTTAGTGCTACATTTCAGGGATTTTCTGCCGAAGAGCACGTGCGACAGCATTCCTCAGCAGATCAGATTCGCAACATCTGCCATCAATCAGACGACAAACTCCGAGACCGTCTGGAGTGCCGAATCGTGGGTGTTGCATGTTGTGAGGCCGGCACAGACTCGTAACAATATTGGCCTCGTGGCCGTCCGATCACTCCGAGAGTGAACCTGAGGGCGGCCGATGACCAGAAGCGACCGTAAGTTGTGTCTGAGCAGCTCATTCTGGCACCGATGGTCGCTGAGGCGGACGCCGGAGGAAAACGTCTCCCTTTTCTGTGACGTCGATGCTTCAAGATTCCCTCTGTGAGTTCGGAGATCAAACAGTGAAGCCCGTCTTCGCACTTTTCAATACGCTGCGACATAAAACATTGGCGGCGATGGTCGTTCTGGTGTGGACGAGTGCTGTCCTCGCAGAGGAGCCCTTTGAGAAATTTCTCACGAACCATTGCGTCCGTTGCCATGGCTCGGAAAAGGTGGAAGGCGACATTCGCATTGACCAGCTGTCTCGCGATTTCCGCCTCGGTACCGACACGCATCACTGGGCGGAGGCTATCGACAAGGTCAACAGCGGCGAGATGCCTCCCAAGACGGAGCCGCAGCCGACCCAGGATGAAATCGCTGCGTTCGTGACGGACATGGACGCAAAGCTCCGCGAAGGCCGAGCCATGCGGATGGCCGCACGGCCGCCAGTGGCGCATTATCGACTGAGCCGCCGGGAGTATCAGAACACCATGTATGATCTGCTGGGGGTGCGCTATGATCC
>CAIXQV010000913.1 GCA_903921605.1 uncultured Planctomycetaceae bacterium
GCGAATGGGATCTGGCAAAGGATGTCTCGCCGAATGTTCTGGCCGGGAATCCTCACGCGGATCGACTGGGCAATAATGGCGTGTGGCACTTTTACAGTGAACCGGACGTTGGCGGTGGCGCGGAGACAATTATTCCGGCAGATTCGCTGATAGCTCAATGGCAGGCCGCGACCGATGCTGAGATGAAGAAACAACTGGCCGACAAGGTTCAGGCGTTGCTCACCGCGGGCCCTGGAGAAATCGCTGCTGATGCCCCGGACGCCGTGCTGTATCGACAGCTCACGTCGGCGAATGGACCATTGTTTTCGGCTGTTCGCAAAGAGCTGCTAAGTGGCAAAGCATCTGATCATTCACCGACGCCAGTCGACAACGTTGATGCATCATTGCTGGCCGGCTTGGATCCTGCGTTGTTCGGAATGCATCCCAACGGAACTGCGATCGCGGCCGAGAATCTTTGTGTGCAGGCACCGTCGGTGATTGAAGTTGTGATTCCAGCGGACTTTGTCGAAGGTTGTGAATTCGTCGCAACCACAACATTGCATCCGGAGACCGGTGCGGAGGGCACTGTGCAATTGCAGGTTCTGACTGCGAAACCAGAGAAGCTTTCCAGTCTTGCGGCGAGTGCATCCACGATCAAAGGCGGGAAGGCAACATGGTCTGACGGCGATAAGCCGGTCAGCCACGATACACCAATTCTGGTTGCAGAAAACAGCGCGGCCCGAGAACGATTGTTGAAAGAATTTGACGACTTCCGCAGTTTGTTTCCGGCTGCTCTTTGCTACACAAAGATTGTGCCGGTCGATGAAGTGGTCACTTTGACGTTGTACTATCGCGAAGATGACCACCTGAAACGCCTGATGTTGAACGACGCAGAGACCGCTGAACTGGACCGTCTGTGGGACGAGATGCATTTCGTGAGTCAGGATGCACTGGCTCTGGTCGACGCGTATGATCAGCTTTGGCAGTTTGCAACTCAGGACGCTGACCCCAGCGCGTTTACTCCGATGCGTGACGGCATTGTGGAACGTGCGGAGCAGTTCAAGGCGCTGCTGAAGGAAACAGAGCCGGTTCACGTGCAGGCCGTTCTGGACTTCGCAGTGAAAGCCTGGCGACGTCCGATCACGGACGCGGAAGCCGGGCAGTTTCAAAGTCTTTATCAGAAGCTTCGAGAGCAGGAACTTTCGCACGACGCGGCTGTTCGCATGTTGCTGGCACGAGTTCTCGTGACTCCGGCCTTCCTGTATCGCGGCGAGCATGCATTGCCCGGAACGAAAGCGACCTTTGTGAGTGATAAAGAACTGGCGACTCGGCTGAGTTATTTTCTGTGGTCTTCGCTTCCGGATCAGTCGCTGCGTGACGCGGTCGTCGCTGGAAATCTGCGGCAACCAGAAGTTTTGAAAAGTCAGGTGCAGCGGATGTTGTCGGACGAAAAGATGCGACGCATGGCGATCGAATTTGGTTGCCAGTGGCTGCACATTCGTGAGTTTGATCTGATGGATGAGAAGAGTGATCAGCATTATCCGGAGTTCAAGGATCTGCGAGCTGACATGTATGAAGAGTCGATTCGTTTCTTTGAAGACATGTTCCGCAATGATGGCTCAGTTCTGGATCTACTGAATGCGGATCATACGTTTGTGAACAACAAGCTGGCTCAGTTCTACGGGATTACGGATCTCAAAGGCGACGGTTGGCAGAAGGTCAGCGGAACTAAGAAAGTGGCTCGCGGAGGTATTCTGACAATGGCCGCGACCCTGGCCAAACAGTCGGGTGCGTCACGAACCAGTCCGATTTTGCGTGGCAACTGGGTGTCGGAGTTCCTGCTGGGCGAAAAGATGCCGCGGCCTCCGAAGGGCGTTCCGGTTCTTCCTGAAGAGGTGCCCGCTGAGCTGACCGAACGCCAGTTAATCGAACTCCATGGCAGCGATCCTGCGTGTGCGAAATGTCATCAGCGAATCGATGCCTTCGGGTTCGCACTTGAGCAATTCGACACGATTGGCCGCCTGCGTTCGAAAGACGCCGGTGGACATGAAATCGATGTGGTGGCTGTTTTGCCGGACGGAACGAAAGTCAGCGGCGTTGATGGGCTGCGAGATTACATCCTGAATGCTCGCCGAGATGACTTCCTGAGAACGTTCTGTAGGCGTCTGCTGGGTTACGGGCTTGGGCGATCGGTGCAACTGTCCGATGAGCCATTGATCGACGACATGATCCGGCGGTTGAAAGCCAACGATTATCGCTTTTCCGTGGCGATTGAGCCGATAGTTACC
>CAIXQV010000914.1 GCA_903921605.1 uncultured Planctomycetaceae bacterium
CAGATAGTCTTCAAGATTCGCACCAAGAGCGATGCCACGTGCTTCTTCGTTTCCCACGAGAATCTTAGTGAACACTCGAAAGATCGGGATCGTTTTCCGCACCCCTGCCAACTGACTCAGATCCGGCAGATCATTAAACGGAAAAGCGGACTTATCGTTGGTCACGATCTCCAGAGACTCTCGCTCACCCAGCATTTCCTGCATCGCATCCAACTGCACGCGTGTCGCTGCAATCGCCTGCAACACGGCGACAACAGAGGCGACTCCACCAGCAATGCTGAGGACCGTTAATAGTGTTCTCAGTGGACGCAGCCGGAGATTGTTCCAGGAGAAGCTCCACGGAATCATCCGTCGATCTCCAGTTTCAGAGCGGCCATCCATTCCGCATCAGTCCCAGGCCGTCCATCATAGCGAATGCGACCATCCAGCAGGACAATCAGTCTATCCGCCTGCGACGCGACTCGAATATCGTGAGTCACGACCACGACCGTCTGCTGCCCCGTGTGAGCCACATCACACAGCAGCCGAGTAATCTCGCGGCCTCGGACTGAATCCAGATTCCCCGTCGGCTCATCCGCCAGAATCAGGGAAGGATTTATCACAAGAGCCCGCGCGATCGCGACGCGTTGTTGCTCGCCACCTGACAGTTGAGAAGGAAGATGCCGCAGCCGATGCGATAAGCCGACTCGTTCCAGTTGCAGAATCGCTCGCGGCTCGGCCTCTCGCGCTGAAACGCCGTCCAGAACTAATGGCAGCGTCACATTCTCAATCACACTCAACGTTGGGACGAGATTAAACGACTGAAACACAAAGCCGATTTTGCGCCGTCGCAGCAGCGTCAGCGTCTGATCATCCAGGTCGGCAACGTTTGCACCATCAATCCGAATCTCGCCGGATGTCGGTGGTTCGATACCACCCATCACATGCAGCAGAGTACTCTTGCCCGATCCGCTGGGCCCCATGATCGCCACCATTTGACTGCGGGCAATGGAAAGCGAAATATCCGTGAACGCATTAACGCCCGTTCCCTCGAGCTGGAACACCTTGGACAAGTTGCAGGCCTGGATCACATCGTCAGACATGTTCTCACATGCGTTCAAAATTCAGGCAATCAGATGCTTCACTGGCAGCAATCCGATCGGGAAGATTCTCATGAAACATCTCGGGGCAGTTTGATCAATTTCTTCCCTGAAAGACAATCAGTTGTCCCGACGGATGGCACGAATCTATAAATCCGCAGCCTGAACGCATCCGAATCTTCACGAATCTGGCGACTCTCAATTTTCACCGCTCAGAGTCTTTCACCGCTCGGAGTCTTAGTGCGTTTATGCAATCAATTCATCCACAACTTTCCCGTGCACGTCGGTCAGGCGGAAGTCTCGCCCCGCGTAGCGATACGTAAACTTCTCGTGATCGAATCCGATCAGTTTCAGAATCGTGGCATGAAGGTCGTGAACATGAACCGGCTTCTCGACGGCTTTGAAACCAAATTCATCTGTGGCCCCATGAACGTAGCCACCCTTGACTCCACCGCCAGCCATCCAGGTTGTGAATCCCCAGTGGTTGTGGTCGCGGCCGTTGATCTTGCCGGCATTGGCACCTTGCTTAGGAAGTTCCACGACTGGTGTTCTTCCAAACTCGCCGCCCCAGATGATCAACGTTTCTTCCAGCATTCCACGTTGCTTCAGGTCGGTCAACAGAGCGCCGATGGCCTGATCACATTGTTTGGCCAGTCGACGATGATTGACTTCAATATCATCATGATTGTCCCACGGCTGGCCTTCGCCGTGCCAGACCTGCACAAAGCGAACGCCGCGTTCAATCAACCGGCGAGCAATCAGAATCTGCCGAGCCTGAACCCCGTCGCCATACATTTCGCGGATATGCTTGGGCTCACGGCTAACATCGAAGGCATCGGCCGCTTCAGTCTGCATGCGGAAAGCCAGTTCGAACGATTGGATTCGAGCTTCCAACTGTGAATCGCCGGGACGTTCCTCAAGATGCTTCTTGTTGAGACCTCTTAATAGCTGCAGTTGAGCCGCCTGTTCCGATCGATTGACTCGGTCGTTGCGAATATTCTCAATCAGCTTTTCAATCTCGGTATGTTTGGTGTCGATGTACGTGCCCTGAAAGACACCCGGGAGAAATCCGCTCTGCCAGTTCTGTGACTCCTGAATCGGATAGCCGCCGGGACACATCGCCACAAACGCCGGCATGTTCTCATTCTCTGTACCCAATCCGTAAGTCAGCCACGAACCCATGCTCGGCCGAACAAGCCGCGCTTCGCCGCAGTTCATCAGCAACAGAGATGGTTCATGATTAGGCACATCCGCATGCATGGAATTAATAATGGCCATGTCGTCGACATGCTGTGCTGTATGATGAAACAGCTCACTGACCTGAATTCCGCTTTCACCGTAACGACGAAAACGAAACGGTGATGGAAACAGTGCCCCCGTGGGACGTTCAGTACTGAGATTTCCCGCCGAAATTGATTCGCCACCACGACGCTGAAGTTCGGGCTTCGGATCAAAGGTATCCACATGCGATGGCCCGCCGTTCATAAACAGGTGAATCACATGTTTAATCTTCGACGGAAACTGGGCCGGCTTTGGCGACATCGGATTGAGAGCCGCCTCAGGAAACGGTGAGGCCTGCACGGAACGGTCATTGAGAAAACCGGTCATGGCCAACGCACCGAAACCCATGCCGCAACGCGACAACATTCCTCGTCGTCCCACCGCAATCGCTGACTGTGGGTCTGCTTCTGAAAACGTATGCATAAAACACCCCGACACAGATTCTAGTCCACAAAAACAAATTCATTGGTCAACAATAAAGCCTGAGCCAACTGAGCCCATGCGTCTAATCGACTGGCTCCCGGCTGGTCCCGGAAATCATCTTCGGAATTCCAGCCGCGGAGAACTTTGCCGTCGACCGATTGAGTGATCATAAATTTCGAACGGAACGAATCGTGGCTCTCGTCGACTCGACAATCCACGACAAAATCGATCGACTCACCAGCACGAATATCGAACGGTGCCGCAGCAACAGGCGACGTGGCATTCTCCGCCACGACGTCCTGCAGGATGCCCAGGCGTGAATTGACAACTCGCAATCGCACGCCGTCGCCCATTTCCTGTTCATGGCCTATCACGCCATTGACTGCAACTCGACAATCGACTTCCGATGTCCACCGTCGCACGGCACAAAAGGAGAGTCCGTGCCCCGCATGCCCGCCGGATTTATTGAGCGTTGCCCAGCCTAATTTGCCATCAGGCAGATCTTTACCACCCTGCCACTTCCCTTCGCCAGCAAATGGGAAGACCGTAAAGGCCGTCAGAGATTTCGACGCTTCGTCGAAGGTGCCGTAGCCGTACGACCAGCCGGGCAAGCCGCCGCCAATGTCCTGTTTCGCCTGAATCGCTGTGACGAAAGCTGTCAGCTCGGTCAGTTCTGTCTCTGAGGGTTCTCGCTGGAGCACATGAAGAAACAGCTGTCGAATTCGGGCACCCTGGCCATCCGCGGAGCTCACATCTTTTGTCTGTTCCGCAATATCCACAGCGCGATTCATCACGAAGGGATTGTTGAGCTGAAACAAGGCCTGTTGAGGAACGGTCGTTTCAAATCGTCGAGGAGCGTGGTTGTCCGGGTTTGGCAGGTCGAATGTTCGGAAAAGTCCGGGCAGGTTCTGGCGATCAATTCTGGCGTAAATCGTCCGGCGCAGGATATTGGCATCTGCCGCGATGTCCGCCGACTTGCCGCCGATCGTGCGATCCATTTTCCCGGAGACAGCCAAAATCGCATCGCGCTGCGCTTCGAAGTCGAGACGACTACGATGCATGCGAGCGTACAAGCGGTTCTCCGGATCTGCTTTCTCTGCATCCGGCCTGCGATCGGATTTCTGCTGCCAGGTGTTTGACGTCACGATGTGCCGAATCAGAGCTTTCTGCGACCAGCCGTGCTTCACAAAATAGTCGGTCAGATAATCCAGCAGTTGCGGATGAGTGGGTGGGAATGTTCGGACACCAAAGTCGCTTGGCGAATCGACAAGACCTTTCCCGAACAAGTGCATCCAGATTCGGTTCACGGCCACTCGCCCCGTCAACGGGTTTGCCGATGATGCGATCGCACCGGCCAATTCCAGTCGTCCGCTACCATCCTTGAAAGGTTCGGCATTCGGGCCTGACAGGGCAGTAAAGAATCTTCGAGGAACCTGAGGACCATGATTGTGAGGCTGACCTCGCACAAAGATCACCGGCTCCACAGGCTGCGGACGATCAACCAGACGTAACGTGGACGGTTCATTCTTCGGTTCATCAGACGAAGCAAACACGCCGTACAAAGAGTAATAGTCGGCCGTCGGGATCGGATCAAACTTATGGTCGTGACAACGAGCACACGATGCCGTGAGTCCTAACATTCCTCGACTGACCACGTCAATGCGATCATCAATGATGTCTGGGGTGTTGTTGAGAAACCGACGGCCCAGAGTCAGATACCCCATGGCTGCCAATTGAGCGGGATCCTCTGAACCGGGCATGCGATCTGCTGCCAGCTGACGCTTCAGGAACTCATCGTAGGGCATGTCGTTGTTCAGCGAATTAACGACCCATTCACGGTATCGCCAGGCATCCGGATATTCTCGATCTTCTGTAAAGACATAACCCTTGGTGTCAGAGTATCGTGACACATCCAGCCAGTACCGTCCCCAGCGTTCGCCGTACTGTGGCGAAGCCAGCAAACGATCAACGTACGCGGACTTCCATTCTCTAAGTTGTCCTGCTGCTTCGGCCTGTTCTGCTGCTGTGAGATCGGCGAACTCAGGCGGAAGCCCTGTCAAAGCAAACGACAATCGTCGCACGACCACCTTGGCAGAGGCGGGCTGAGATCGCTCAAGATTCTTTTGGGCCAGAGCCTGATCGATAAAAAAATCGACCGGATGCTCTCCCTCATGAACAGTTGTTAGATCTGGTGACTGAACTGGCTGGAACGCCCAGTGCTCCCGCCATTTCTCCGCTCTGCGCCGTGCTTCTGTTTCAAGATCGGAAGACTCGGGCCAAACAGCTCCATCGGCAATCCATTTTTGCACGGCTGCAATTTCAGCGTCTGACAATTTCTTTGAAGGAGGCATCGCGATGTCGTCCTTCGAATGCTCCAGCACTTTCGCGATGCGACTTTCAGCCGGGTTTCCCGGAACAACCAGCGGAGCATCACTCGCCTTGCCCTGCAGGAGATCGTTCCGTCGATCCAGCCTCACGCCGTTTTCCTGCTTTGCTCCACCATGGCATTCGACGCAACGATCGAGCAGCAGAGGCCTAATATTGGTCTCAAAGAAATCACCTCGCTCATCGGCGTACGTAGCCTTACCGGCACACTGTGCCAGCGTCATAAGCACGACAACCGACCAGAGAGAAAAATGGAGACCGCGTTGGGAGCGAATTTGAATTATCATGAGCTTGAGCCCGAACTGGTGTTCCACATCAGCGTCGAGGCTTCATGTGGCACTTTTCATTCGATTGTTGAGCGAGCATTGGACCGGCTGATCCGGAAACCAACGTCGATTGCTTGACTGTGCAGGAAGGAATTTGCAGGCGGGTGAGATCCTCTGGGCTGGGCACAGCCACTTCCCGGAGACTCTCCTGTCCACAGGAATCGTATCTGAAGAGTTCGCCGGGACCCGTCCAGAATTGGCGACTATGGCAGATTCTCAGGGGAAGAACGCCTTATTCAACGGTTTTCCCGTCGGCAGTATTCACAATCACAAGCCGATGACCGTCCACGTCGTATTGATAGTCGAGTCCGCTGGGAAGAACCGGCAGCCGAATGTTATTCGCCGCAATGACCTGAGTCATGAATTCGTCGTGCGATTTCGGGAATCGTCCTTCATTGGCGTTGAAGATATTCAGTGCATGCTCGATGGCCAGCATCGGGAGTTCCACTCTGGCCTTCTTCAGGATCTCCAGAGGCCCTGTGATCGGATCGGTGACTTTCGCATCCAGCGTGACGACTTCTTTTCCGGCCTTCTGATCAAACTCGCCAATCTCAGCGGGTTTTGGAGGAGCACTGGGCTGCTGAGCAGCGGGCTCTGAAACATCCATGCAACCGACGAACAGAAGACTCAACGCAAAAGCTCTCAGACAGGACATAAACGTAGACTCACGGCATGAGCGAATCGCGGATGTCGGGAAGAGCCCGTCATCCAAACCGATGATGCACCCACTTCGATCTCGCCGTCTCGCAGACCGAATTCAATTCGTATGCAGACAGCAGCGTGATCACGGGTTCGGTTCGGCGGAGATCTTACAAAACCTTATGGCGATTCAACAGCGGGAGCCACCACATACTGCGTTGGCGGGAGTGGCTACGGATCCCTGCAGGCCCTTACTTCCGAAAGATTTGGAGCCGGTCCGCGAAGTCCCGCTCAGCAAGCGAGACCTGCTGAGTTCCGCGACTAAATCCTGCGAAGGCAACCCTTCACCGAATCGCGGCATCTATTTCTTGCAATCTTCGCAATCATCATCGCAGTGGTCACAACTGTCGCACTGCGGATTTGGTAGCCGCGAAAAATAGGCGGGGCCGTAGTTCGACATGCCGTCGCTGATGGCGTAGGGCTCGTATTCCATACGAAAGCCATCACAAGGGCGAGCAAACAAATGGCCAAATCCTCGTGGCCGAAACTCATCGGGCGCACAACGCTGATACTGA
>CAIXQV010000915.1 GCA_903921605.1 uncultured Planctomycetaceae bacterium
ACGGGGGAATTTGATGGTTTTGTAGAAGTGATTGCTGGTGGAAACATCACCGGAGCCGTGACAACGAATCTGACCATCAACCCAGGATTTAACCGTAATCGTTATGTCACGCTGCGAGCATTGGGACATGTCACAGGTGGCAGTTTTTGCGAACAACGTCAGCGGCGAATACAAGAGTTTGGCGAAGGGCGTCCTGATCAACGCATTTGGAAGCATGACTGGGCAAGCTCGTGGCCTACAGGACGTGATCGTCTTTGCTGGCCAGAACATATCCGGTGGTGGCAGTGTCGCCGCAGCCACCACGCCGCCTGCCCCGGACGAAAACTCAGCGTTTGCGTCATTTAATGGATCGGTCTACCTCGGTGCTGCTGGCGAGTTGTCCGGCATTGCCGCCTATGCCGGAGTGTCTTTCTCTGGAGTCGCCGCCGGAAACGTCAGCTCGACAAATGTGACTGCACACGGCAGCTCTTCATTGACTTCGTTTGGAGGGATTGCGGCAAGTTCGATTACCACAACCACCGGCGATGTGACTGCCTTTGCGGGTGAGTCGGCCGCTCTGACATTAACGACTCACAACGGAAACATCTCCGTTGTCGCCATCGGCGATCTTGCAGGCACATTTGCGGGCAGCGGTGAAGTCTCTCTCGTGTCATTCGGTTCTGCATCCGGCATCACTGCGTCTGGGGACGGCGTTCATTTATTCGGCCATCACCACGCTGATGGCAGTCTGACTGGAGAATCTGCGGCATCAATGGAATCAGCATATGCCGTGTCCGGAATGCTCGACGCCGATGTTGCAGTTGTTCTTGCAGGACACGAGTCAACTGCCAACGTCGAGAGTAGAAGGGTTTCAACGGTTGTGGCCGGGCATCATGTTTCCGGCATCGTCAAATCGACAGGCGTCTCTACCGTTGTGTCAGCGGCGCGCGGATCTGTGCCGGGCGGCGTCAGTGCTACTGTCGAGGGTCGGAAGGAAGCGTCAGTCATCGCGCTGGGCGGATCAGTCACCGGAAACGTGAAGTCAATTGGCGGGTCTGCTTTTGCCTTCGCGGGGATGGATGTTACATCGACTATCGACGGGAAGACGTCCGCTACCGCTGTTGCGATCCAAAATGTTTCTGGCGGCGTCATCAAGTCCGCAGGCCCAGCGAAAGCCGTTGCATTCAACAATGTTTCATCACGTGTGGAATCTACCGGCTCTTACGCCTTCGTCGTTGCTGGTGATAACGTTTCAGGAAACGTGAAAGCGTCTGGCAATGCAATCGTAGCCGCCGTCAGCGGTGCCGTCAGTGGCGAAATTGAATCCACCGGGGCATCAACCATCGCGATCGGAATGGACGGAATTTCCGGTGCCGTTAAGGCTCACCGCCATTCCGTGGCACTCAGCTTCGGAACCATCGGAGGTGACGTCACGGCAAACAATGGCTGCGCAGTTGTCGTCTCTGTTGCTGGCGGTGTCTCCGGTGCGGTGGACGCCGCCGAATGCGTTCTTGTCGTTTCGTTCGACGGCGTGTCCGGAAAGATAACTGCAGACCAGTCGATTTTGGTGGCGTCGCTCGCCGAAGTGACGGGTGAAATTGAGGCGGAAAAGTATGCAATTGTCATCGCTGCCGGAAATATCGGCGGCAGCTCCGTCACTGCAGGAAAAAGTGCTCTGGTTGCGTCGCTGGGAAATGTGACATCAACTGTCACTGCAGAAGATGGATCAGCCCTGATTATTGCTCTG
>CAIXQV010000916.1 GCA_903921605.1 uncultured Planctomycetaceae bacterium
CCCGTGCAGATCATGGGGGCCATCGCAATGTTCGAAGGCCATATCGCGGAAATGCAGACCGGCGAAGGGAAAACCCTGACAGCCACGATGACGTCATTCCTGCGTGCTCTACCCGGGCAAGGATGTCACGTCGTGACGGTTAACGACTATCTGGCCAAACGCGATGCCGAACAAATGGGCCCTGTCCACGTACGTCTTGGCCTGACTGTCGGAACAATCCTGGAGAACATGGAACCCGACGAACGCCGAAGAAACTACGCCGCGGATATCACGTACGGCACCAGCAAAGAAATGGGGTTCGACTTTCTCCGCGACAGACTCCGCAAAGGGGCCAGCCAGGATGACGGCGGAAACCAGATTCGCCGCTACATTCGCACGTTGCAGGGCGGTGAAGAACCAGTTCAACGAGGTCATAATTTTGCTTTGATTGACGAAGCCGACAGTATTCTGATCGATGAAGCTCGAACGCCTCTGATCATCGGGTTGACTCAACCCAACGATCCCTCCACCGTAAACCTGTTCCGCTGGAGCAACCGTGCGACGTTCCAGCTTGAGCCTCGCACAGACTACATGTACGAACCAGAACGTCGCACCGCATGGTTGACCGACACCGGTTGCCGAAAAGTCGTGCTGATGTCTAAACCGTCGCTGCTAAGCTCCATGGACACCGAACGCATCTACAGCCAGGTTGAGAAAGCTCTGACGGCCAAACACGCTTTCGAACGTGACCGCGACTATGTGATCGTCGAAAACAAGATCGTGATTGTCGACGAAGGCACCGGCCGAGTTATGGATGGCCGCAAATGGCAGGACGGGCTGCATCAGGCGATCGAGGCCAAAGAACTGGTCCCGATCACAGCGGCAACCGGTGAGGCGGCTCGCATCACGGTCCAAAGTTTCTTCCGTCAGTACACCCATCTTGCGGGAATGACCGGAACTGGAATTCTCGCTCAAGGCGAACTGCGAAAAACTTATCGCCTGAAGGTGACAAAGATCCCGACGAACAAACACTGTATTCGCAAAGCTCTGGCTTTCCGTGTCTTCAAAACGCAGGAAGCCAAACGCGATGCCATCGTGGACGCAATTCAGACCTTGATCAAAGCCGGTCGCTCCATTCTGGTGGGAACACCGTCCGTCGATGCCTCCGAGGCGCTTGGATTGTTGCTGAAGGATAAGCGAATTCCGCATCAGATTCTGAATGCCAAATACCACGAACAGGAAGCAGAGATCGTGTCGGCCGCTGGTGGTCCCGGCAACGTAACGATCGCCACGAACATGGCAGGCCGCGGAACCGACATTATTCTCGAAGAAGAAGTTCGCAAAGCCGGCGGTCTGCACGTGATCGCGACCGAAATGCACAGCTCCAAACGTATCGATCGACAGCTGGTCGGGCGATCCGCACGTCAGGGCGATCCCGGTAGCTATCAATTCTTTCTATCACTCGAAGACGAACTCCTGCGTTGCCGCGAACCCAAAGAAATTCTACGCAAACAACGCATGGCGATGGCAAATCGCGAAGGCGAACTCGGTCGATCATGGCTGCGTTACTTTCAACGCGTCCAAAGGTTCCTTGAGAAAACTCACCGCAAGCAACGCAAGCATCTGCTGAAGCAGGAACGCCATCGGCTGGAACAGTATGAGAACATGGGGCTCGATCCTTATCTCGAGCTGACCGAATCATGACGTGGGTGATCGCGATCTGCGGAACCATGGGCAGCGGCAA
>CAIXQV010000917.1 GCA_903921605.1 uncultured Planctomycetaceae bacterium
AAGCTCCGCCTCATACCGATCGGCGTCAAACTCCTGTCGTCGTGAAACAAACATCGTCACCAACAGCCCAAGCAGGGCAAGGCCTTTGATCACAAGCGAACCAATCGACTGCGTTGCCCACAACACAAAACGGAAGACCATCTCAACAGAGGAATCCGTATGGCTGTCATCCATCACCTGATCTGCGAAATCACTCTGCATACCAGATGCTTTAAGGCACCAAACGGAGAAGTTCAGGACAAAGTGGCGCAGAAACATACCGCCGCGCTGGCTGAAATGTCCGAGTTCGTGAGCAATGATGCCGGCCAGTTGCCGAGTGTCGAGGCCAGCAATCAAAGGCGCGCCGATGGATAACACCAGTTGCTTCCGAAACAGTCCGAAGAACCCTGAGTAGCTTGCAGACGCATTGACGTCGAAGGTCAGACGGATCTCTGAAGGAACCGGTGAGCCCAGTGATTCAGCGATGCGAGAAACGAATGAATGCAGGACCGGAGCATCTCGCAGCGTCACGACCCGGCCGCCATGTTCCGAATTATCCCAAGAGAACAACGGACGCACGAGCGACCAAACCAGCGCACCGCCGGCAAACACGACAGCGCCGTGAAATGCCAATATCAGAGCTGTCGTTCGTCCACGAAATCCGAGCCCCGTTGGCAGAATATTGGTCGCATACCAGTAAACGCCGTAACCAGCTCCCACAATCAATGCAAAATAGATGACAATCAAGCAGCAGACGGCAAGGGCCGTAAACAACAACGCCAGACGGTAGCCAACTCCTGGACCTCGTCGCGGAATTGTCCCCTGAAAACCGGCGAGCAGTTTACGCAGCACATCGGCCGAAGAGTCCTTGCCCTTTTTCTGAGGACTCACGGGCTGAGGAAGCTGCTGCTGAGCCGGGACAGCAAACTCTTCCAGCGTTTCCAAAAACTCATCAGCAACGTCGGCAGGCGCATCTTCGACTGGTGCCGTCCACTCTATCCTTGCAGAACAACGCGGGCACTTTCCTCGAAAACTGGTCTTTCCCGCCTTCAACTTCAGCTTTGCGTTGCAATGTTCACAGGTGAGCGAAGAACTCATGAATCACTTGTCATATCCACTGCAGCAAAAGAATTCAGACGCGTTATACACAGGCCTATGGAAGCGTTTCGGACTCAAAGCAATGGCACGGAACACCAGAATTTTTAGCCAGCCCTATAAGGCAAATTACCTACCCACTCCTGCATTAACAGGATTCGCATCCCCAGGGGCGAAAACTCTATGAAATGCGTCGTGGAATTGCGACTGAAAGACGCTTGCCGCTCGGAGGATTGACCACGGGACTGTAGCCAGCCGTCTGAAGTGATCGATCAACAATCTGTCGGCAAGCCCGTCTCGCATTTCGTCCGATCCAGATTTTGGGGACGGAACATTTGATCTGTGGCTGAGCGAAATCTTTCTGGGTTGTTCCTCGCTCACCATGAAACATGGCGGCTGCGATCCGGGCAAAACCTTGTAATCCTTGGACTTCAGCTACGTTTGAGACACGTCAAGGATTGTCGCCCGGGGGCGACTTCGCACGGATAAACAC
>CAIXQV010000918.1 GCA_903921605.1 uncultured Planctomycetaceae bacterium
CGAGCGATCCAGATCGCTGACGGTGCGACGCCCAATTACTTCCTGTCCACATTCGGCCGCGCATCACGAGCGACCGCGTGCTCTTGCGAAGTGAAGACATCTCCCACGCTGTCTCAGGCTCTGCATCTGTTGAACGGAGAATCAACGACCGGCAAGATTGCTGAAGGTGGCGTGATCGACCGACTGCTTGAACAGAATTCGGATCCAATGACCGTCGTGACGGCCTTGTATGAACGCTGTCTGTCGCGTCAGCCAACGGCGGAAGAAGTTGCCGCGATCGGTGAACGCCTGAAATCCAGCACCGACGTGCAAGCGTCTCTCAGCGATCTGTTCTGGGCGCTGCTGAATTCGAATGAGTTTGTGTTCAACCACTAATCGCGGCCTTTTGGTGAGCGGCAGGGCGTGAGCCCTCCGATTATCACCCTCGACCGATTCGAGATTTCAGAGTTCCGGATCATTCAAAGCAAAACAAGAAACGATCATGCACTGCACTACCTTCAACATGCTGTTAATCATCCTCCCTCTGGTCCTTCAAAACGCAGCTCTCAGCCAGGAAACAGCCTCCTCGGAAGTCACATGGGACCAGGTGAAGCCAGTGTTTCAGAAACGCTGCTTCGCGTGTCATCGTGGTGAGCAGGCTCGAGGCGGGCTGGATGTTTCGACGGTGGCTGGCATCAAAGCGGGCTCCACTTCAGGAGCGGCGGTTGTCTCTGGCAAGCCGGAAGAGAGCATGATCTACACACTGCCCGCGCATCTCGAGAATCCTCAAATGCCACCGAACAGCGCGAAGATGCCGCAGCGAGAGCTGGATTTAATTTTCGGATGGATACAGGGCGGGCTGTCAGAACGAGTCACCGCAGCAACGACAACAGCGAAATCAACTCGTCCCACGATGAACCGCCCGAGGCCGCGCATGCAGACCTCAACGACACGATCGATGAAGTCTGGCACCGACAGTAATGCGGCGGACAGCAATACGGTGCCATCCACTGACGACAGTGAGAACAGCAGCATGGCCATTGTCGCATCGAAGCCATCCGCAAAGTTGGTGCGTCCACTGAGCAAGGTTGTGACGGCTGTTGCGGCAAGTCCCACGGCTTCACTGGTTGCTGTGGCCGGACATCGGGAAGTGTTCCTTTATCAGTGGACCGATCAGGCTCTGGTCACCACCATTCCATTTCCTGCGGGCGATGTTTTCGTGCTGCGGTTTTCTCGCGACGGAAGCACTCTGCTGGTCGGCGGAGGAATTGGCGGAGCTTCGGGCAAAGTGATGGGGTTCGATGTGGCGACAGGAGCTGTTCTGTTTGAAGTGGGCAATGAGTCCGATGTTGTGCTGGCTGCGGATCTAAGCCCCGACGGACGGCTTGTCGCGCTGAGCGGACCCTCACGAACAGTCAAAGTGTTCGACACTGTGAGTGGTGAAAAGACTGCCGAGATGAAGAAGCATACGGACTGGGTGCTGACTCTGGCCTTCAGTAACGACGGGCTGCTGCTGGCATCCGGCGACCGCTTTGGCAGTCTGCAGATCTGGGAAGCCACATCGGGCAATGCCTTTCATACGCTGCGAGGTCATTCCGGGGCGATTCATGGAATCGTCTGGTCGCAGAATTCGAACACCGTGATGTCTGTCAGCGAAGAC
>CAIXQV010000919.1 GCA_903921605.1 uncultured Planctomycetaceae bacterium
GAGCAGCATGTGCTCTTTGTGAGTCAGAGCTTTTGGTTCGTAGACGATCATCGCATGTTTCCAGATGATGTCCTGCCACTTTTGTGATGTCAGTTCCAGGCGGTGGACGGTGTTCCCACCGACCGTCATTGATTCAATTTTCTTCCACGCAAAGTCAGGCTCGGGGCGTTCAATGTACTGAAAGATTTCTCGCGGAGGATCGACGCTCTCCAATGTCTTTGGAGACGTCTTCTCTTCAGCGATCGTTGTTGTCGTGGGGAGGCAAAGCACCAGAAGTATAAAGCACCAGGAAAATCTCATTGTTTATCCCAACCTTCGAAACAGAACGTTTACAAAAAAAGCCGGCAGGATTTCTCCGGCCGGCGTTAATGATCACCCGGGAATCTCCTCGATCAACAGGTGTTCAAGAGCGTTGATGTTTGCCTTTTGCTGACAAACCAATGCCGCCGCGAAAAGTTTTCCGCGCGTTAATTGGGGACATGTTGCGTTGACTGATTCATGAGTTCAGAGAATCCCTGCGGAGTTCATTTCGCTGAATTCATCGACGCTTTACGGGCATTATTTCTTTGCGGCAGCGGAAGACAACTCAATGACGCCAAGGTCGTGTGGTTCGTCCGAGTCCGCCACAGTCAAGTTGTGCTCTGACTTGGCCGGATCGGCGTATTTTCCCTTGAACTTATCACCGGAGTACTGGCTGTTCATGAGGTTGATTTGTCCCCACACGAACGTCAGCTGATACTGGCCGGGAGGAACCCCGTCTCCGCTCTCGTAAGTTGAAAGTCCAAACACACCGTTTGCATCTGTCAAAGCGGCGGACTCCATTGGCACCGCTCCGACTCCGCCCACAGGTACAGCCACGACTCGAAGGAAAGGAGCGGGAACTCCATCAACTTTTACGACACCGGTTACTGCAACTGTGGAAACTCTGGGGCCGCCTTGAGGGCCCGTTGACCCACCGCAGCCTACGATTGCAACGATCCATGCAAGTGAAAGCAACTTCGACAAAAGAACGGCAGCTTTAGAATAATCCATGGTCTGTCTTTCAAGCCATACAAGAGAGGTACCTGAATCTGCAGGTAATAGGAGATCGCAGTTAGCGTTGCAAGTTCCGAGCTCAAAAAAAATGGAGCCCAGCCTTGCAGCACGAGCTCCAGGTTTAGTTTCCATGTGAAGCACGAATCAGAATTCACCGAGGACTTCACCACCGGCACGCGTGATCAGCGATGCCAGCGTGTAGGCTGAAATATTCTCGCTTATGAAGCGAGCTGAACCGTCAGCCAAGGTTACAGTTGCGCCACCTGTGTGCCACGAATAGAGACCAGCAGTTCGGGCATTGGAGCAATTGACGGCACAAGGGCCATCTCCGCCAGTACCGTCGAACAATACTCCACTGACCCAGGTGTCCCCTTTGAAAATATCTGCCCACGTGCCACTGCCATTCATTGCCTGAGCAGCAGCGAACGGGTCGCTCAGCGGCACAAGCTTACCCTTTCGGTACAGTGCCGTCCGGCTGCATGTTTCGCCAACCAGAATCGTGTTCGAAGTTCCGTCAGTAATATCCCGCAGGTTGCCACCACGGCCACCAGAGGTCGCAGCGGGGAAATCGGATACTACGAGAGACCATGTGCCCCAGCCTGCGCGATCTCCTGGTGCTGGTTGCCCTGTGTAGGCCACCGTACTGAATGTGGAACGAACGCCATCCAGAGTATCATAGTCTAATACTCCACCAGTCATTGCCTGCGTTGCGGGTGTTGGCGGATACCCTGCAGCCAGAACTGTTCCTGCTGGAATAGTATTCGTATACGTGCTGGAGCCTCTTGGAACGGACGGGCACATGAAGCCGGGAATGATGGTTGCGACCGCACTTGCATTGAGCGGATCGAACGGAGAAAGGCTGGCGTTGTAAAGACTGTAAACGTTGGCCTGCTCAATAAACGGCAGCAACATCGTACACCAGCTTGACCCGGCACGGATGTTCAAGCCGCCGGAGATAGTCAGTCTCAACATGGCTGGCTGGGGAAATCGAGTGTGCGTGTCATGGTAATTGTGAAATGCCAGGCCAATTTGCCGCATGTTGTTTTTGCACTGTGTGCGACGTGCAGCTTCGCGAGCCTGCTGGACGGCAGGCAGCAGCAATGCAATCAAAATTGCGATGATGGCAATCACCACCAGCAATTCGATCAGCGTAAAACCACGTTTGAGAACTCGGGAAGTTTTCACTAAAAATCTCCAGTTAAGGGATGAAAAACAGCCAAAACTATCGGCAGTAGTGTACGCCGATCCATCGGAAAGCAGCAGTTCATTTAGCTTTTTTTTGCGGGATTCATTGGACTTTTTGTCTCACTGACACGTCACAATGACCCTCCATTACAGACGATCCTGTTTCTTTTCTCTGTCAAGTTTTAGGTCATACTTTTTGCTGTCCGTACTGACGGCTGACGGCCGCAGAAGGGCCGACCCACCTTTATTTTGCCTCCGGTGCATGCTTTGGCGCCACATTGTGTTGCGGAACGTCAACATCACCATGCTTTGTCAGCCGCTCCCGAAGCGTAGTCCCGTCTGCTGAAGAATTGGTTAACGAAATTGTTTTCTCCGCATCCGGCCCGGGAAATCGATCAATGGGAATGCACAGGCTGGCTAATAATTGTCTCCGTATCAACGGTCGCGTGAATTTGCGTACGGGTGCTGATTTGGAGACTGGCCGCTCCTTTTGGTTGCCGGAGAGTCCCTGATAGCCTCCACCTGTCGAGTGCGTTCAAGGTCTCAATTTGGCAAGGCACGGCTTACTTGTTACCCTCAGGAAGCGATTGAGCTCATTCGCTTCCAACGTCAGGCTAGTCTCCTGAGATGGTGCTTCACCGATGCAGATCGGTCTGCCAAGCGTTGTCTGTTCCCGATCACTGATATACCTGCATCGAACCGTTGAGTAGTTTGCCCAAGTCCGTCATATAGAGGAAGGCAAGGAATGGTTGTCATAAACCAGGAATCAACTCCGCCGGAGACTCTATCCCCGGCAGCCCAGAACGCCCCTGCGTCGGCTGTGTCTTCGCTGCCCAATGTGGTCAAAGTTCAGAAGAAGTTTTCTTTGCCTGGGATAGGTTTGTGTCTGGCGTCGAGACCTGACAAGTCATTGATCTATACCGGGCTGTCGGACTTTTCGATCGTGCGGATCGATGTGGCGGCTGAGAAAATCGAACCGGCTGTGATCGGAAGCAATGGTCACTCCAGCTATGTTATGGGACTGGTTCGATGCGGAGATACGCTGGTGTCCGGTGGCTATGACTGCTCTTTGATCTGGTGGAATGCTGACACGGGTGAAACGATTCGCCGAGTCAGCGATGCGCATGCTCGCTGGATCCGAATGCTGGCTGTAAGTCCCGATCAGAGTCGTATCGCCAGTGTTGGCGACGACATGAAAACAAAGTTGTGGGATGCGGCAACGGGAGAATGTCTGGCGACCTGGGGAGATTATGAAACTCGGACTCCGCATGGTTTCCCATCCATGTTGTATGCAACAGCGTATTCGCCGGATGGCAAATGGCTAGCGACCGGTGATCGGACCGGACGAGTCCTTGTCCGCGACGTCAGTAACGGCCAGATTGCTGCGATGCTGGAAACGCCCGTGATGTACACGTGGGATCCCACAGCTCGCCGCCATTCGATCGGTGGAGTTCGCTCCCTGGCATTCTCAAACGACTCAACGCAATTGGCAGTCGGAGGCATGGGAAAGGTTGGCAATATCGATCATCTGGAAGGTGTTGCTCGCATCGAAGTCTTCAACTGGCAAACGAAAGAGCGACGTCTGGAAATTGAAGACAATAAGCACAAAGGGCTTGTGGAGTCTCTGCAATTCGGTCCGGGTGATACGTGGCTGGTTTCGGCCGGTGGTGACAATAGTGGCTTCGCGAGTGTCTGGAATATGACTGACGGCAAGGTACTGGCTCAGGATCGCGCTCCGATGCATATTCATGATTTCGAGCTCAGTACAGATGGTCGATCAATCATCGCGGTTGGTCATCAGGAAGGTGCCGTGATTGATTTGTTTCAGGCGTAGTCTTTTCGAGAGATGACCAGAACAGTAGCTGAACTCGTGAGAGTTCAGAAGCTCCACCGAATTCTTACGAATTCGGCTACCATCAAGTTTCTAACGCGGAAAACATTGTTCCCCATGTCTGATCAGGAACAATTCCTGGATGTGATCGATCGCGATGAAGCGGAGCGGAGATTTCGCAGTGCTCTGACACTTAACCCGCTGGGGATTGAAAAGATCGCTGTTCGTGATGCGTTGGGGCGAGTGCTCGCGGACAACGTGATTGCTCGCGTCGATGTGCCCTCGTTTGATCGGTCGAATTTTGATGGCTACGCAGTTCGAGCCGTCGATACTCAGTCGGCCGGTGAGCTTGTACCTCGTTCGGTCCTGTTACTAAGCGAATCGCTGGAGGCCGGTAGGGCTCCAACGATGGAACTGGCACCAGGGCAGGCTGTGAGTATCTCTACCGGAGGCATGTTGCCTCGCGGGGCTGATGCGGTGCTGATGGTTGAGCATGCAGAAGAGCTGGACGGCAAGGTTGTGATTCGTCGCTCTGTCACGCCGGGCTTCGGAATTTCGTTTGCCGGGACAGATATCGCCGTCGGTGAAACTGTTCTGCGCTGCGGCACGGTGTTGACCAGTCGTGAGACCGGAGTGTTGGCCGCGTTGGGTGAAGAGTACGTCGACGTCTGGCGGCGACCAGTCGTCACGATCATCTCGACAGGCAACGAAATTATTGCCCCCGGTGACGAGATGCGGCCCGCTGCGGTCTACGATTCGAACTCACAGGTGCTGGCCGATGCGGTTCGCGAGCAAGGCGGTGTTGCGATTTTTGGAGGCATCATTCGCGACGACGCCGATCGCCTGCGCGAAGGGGTTCACGAAGCTCTGCGGACCTCGGATCTGGTTCTGCTTTCCGGTGGAACCAGCAAGGGACGCGGCGATTTGTGTTACCGTGTTGTTGCGGAATTTCGCGATCCCGGGATCGTGGTCCACGGCGTTGCCCTGAAGCCTGGTAAGCCGATTTGCATGGCGGTGACTCAAGGAAAACCGATCGTCATTCTGCCCGGTTTCCCAACGTCAGCCGTGTTTACATTTCATGAGTTTGTCGCGCCTGTAATTCGAGTTCTGGCCGGTCGACCGTCTGAGCCGCAGGAAGAACTGACTGCATCAATGGCGGTGAAAGTGA
The DNA here is from genome assembly GCA_903921605.1 of uncultured Planctomycetaceae bacterium. Next base: position 5,220 of record CAIXQV010000919.1, read on the forward strand.
ATTCGGAAATTGGTCGGACTGAGTATCTGTTGGTGGGGCTCGTGAAGACCGACTCGGGGTACTCGGCCTTTCCCATGGGCAAGGGATCCGGATCAGTCACCACGTTTAGTCGAGCTGACGGCTTTGTCACGATACCGCGGCACACAGAGATTGTTGAATCCGGAACGTCGGTTCGCGTTCGCTTAATTGGCCGAGGTCATCAGCCGGCCGATCTGATTGTCATCGGCAGTCATTGTGTGGGGCTCGATTATTTACTGACCGAGCTTCAGCGCCGAGGGATCACATCGAAACTTCTGACGGTCGGAAGCACAGCCGGTCTTCAGGCGGCGAAACGAGGTGAATGTGATGTTGCGGGTATTCATCTGCTGGACAGTGAAAGCGGAATTTATAACGGTCCGTTCCTGAACGATGCCGTGACCCTGATTGATGGTTATGTTCGCTCGCAGGGCATTCTGCATCGACGCGGCGATACGCGGTTTGAAAATCGAACACCGGAAGAGATTGTCTTACTGGGGGCTTGCGATTCTTCGACCGTGATGGTCAATCGCAATCAGGGCAGTGGCACGAGAATCCTGATCGATCGATTGTTGGCTGGGGCAACTCCTTCTGGCTACGCAGTTCAACCCGGCAATCATAGTGCTGTCGCCGCGGCGATCGTGCAGCATCGAGCCGACTGGGGTGTGGCGATCGAAACGATAGCCCGCAGCAATGATCTTGGTTTCGTCCCGATTCAGGATGAACACTATGATTTTGTTGTGCCGAATGCTCGTCGGAATCGTCCAGAGGTCTGCGCATTTGTTGAGCTGTTGCAAGACGAGGCGACCCAGGAGAAGCTGGTAGAGTTAGGGTTTCGGGGCGCCGTGAACTCTCCAAAGGCTTCTCCTTAACTAAATCGCCCGCCAATAATTGTTCACCGTTAAGGCTGTCCGCGTTATCAGATGCAATGCCGCAATGAGTTTCCTGAACTTCAGTGAGGTGAAATCACAACCCGAAACGTGAGTGAGGGATCCCTTATCAGAACGCTGATCCCTCGCTGGTGCTTCGGGTCATGATTAACGCAATGTTTCGCCGGGTGGTTGATCCGAACTGCCTTGCTGGCGTTTATACGACAAAGATTGTCAGGGAATTCCGTCAGAAATCAGGAGGGTTTATGGCCCATTTGGTGTACTGGCGCGTCTCACCCGTAACCTGCAAAAACTGCTGTTCCACAAAAAACGGTTTCTCACATAGACTCCCAGCGTCAGAGGACGGCGGGATCGCGGGCGATATGTGAATTCCGTCGGGGGCCAGGGAGTGTCTACCTGCTGACACACCGAATCGGAACAGGACCACCAGGGAAAGGAACCCGCCATGCAAGCTCCGCGAACTCCGGAATTTTGCCGCGCGATAGTGACCGCGCTGCTCACTGTGACCATTGCTTCATCCGCGATGGCTCAAACCAGTCGCATCAGCCGCACGGAAGCCGATTTCAATGATTTGAATCGACGACTGCCATCCGGAGAGATTGGAAGTCTTCAGGATCTTCGATCGCGTCCCACCGTTCCGCCCGCCAGATCGGTTGACTATGACAAAGTCGACAAGCGTGCTCTCGCAAACCTGCTGAAGGAAACCACTGACGAAGCCGGTCGCTTATACACTTCTCTCGATGCCGACTACCGAAGGAATCTAAGCCTGCGGCCGATGTTGTCTGATCTTCAGAAACTGCGAGGACTTGCGAATCTTGTCAGTCAGGATCTTGCGGCCGGCGTCGCTCTGGAAAACATTGTCGCAGACTTCCGTCAGATTGATGCCGACTGGCGACTGCTGTCACATCGACTGGCCCAGTCAGCGGGATTGAGCAACGCAACATTACAAAGCATCGACCGAATTGATCGTCTTGATCAGCAGGTTGGAAAACTGTTTCAGGTTGACCCGTCTCTGGATCGTCGAGCCCTCCAGCAGCAGCTCGGCATTCTCGACAGTTCGCTGTACAACATGAGCGATGAACTCCGCCGTGACCTGAATGCGTCCACCAAGGTCTCCTTGATGGTCAGCGATACTCGCAAGCTTCAGCAGCAGGTCGCACGTATCGATGAGCTTGTTATCGATAACTATCCTTACGAACGAATCGTCAGCGAATACAACCGCTTCGAGCGTGCCTGGGCTGTGATGCTGGATCAGGTTGCGACGGTCAGCAATCCATACATCGAACGATCTGTTCGCCGCATTATTGATGCCGATAACCTGATTCATGAACTGCTGTGGATTGAAAACACCACCAGCCGCGCACAGTTGAAGCAAACGGCTGATGCCCTGATTCGCGATGTGGATGAGTTCTACAACCGCACTCCTTTGAAGCTGCTGTTAACCTTCAAGAATGCCACCGGCACATTACAGATCGCCGACAATTTTTATGGCACCGTCCAGAACTTCAAGGACAACCTTGATCGCAATGAAAGCGACCAGGAACTGATCGAGAGCTATCGTTATGTGGAAGAATACGGCACCGTCTTCGTGCGAACCTTCAGTGCTTTAAAGAGCCAGGCTGCCGTCGTCGTGTTGCGTGAGATCGAGGACGGCATCGCCGCTCTGCGGGCCGAATTGAATTTGGGTGGCACGGTTTCGCAGGTCGATACGCGAGAATTGATTCCAATCGCGGCTTCGCTGGAAAATCTGTCCGACCAGATGGAGTTTGATATTCGAGCCTGGCTGGCTAAAGCTCGTCCCACTTATCGTGCAGAAGTGACAGCCGCCACAACTGCTTTCATGAAGCGGACCCAAAAACTCCACCGTATGCTGGATTCTGAACCGACCCTGCAGGAGCTGCAGAAAGAAACCGATGGCCTCTATCAGGAATGGAAAACCGTTTACGGGTTCCTTTCCCGTTGTACGACTGAAGAACGTCTGAATTTGTCACAGATCGCTTCTGAGATTCGAAGAGATCTCACGGATTTGAACGGTTCACTTCGTCTCTGATCATTGGCAAAACGTGAATCTCCCCAAGCCCGGCTCCCCTTGAGTCCGGGCTTTTTTTTGGGCCGGTGAATACACAAAGCGGCACGGTGATCGCCTGACAGTGCTCAATTTGCGAGGCAGGAATCGTCAAGGATGCCGCCGGGGCCTTCGCCACGCTGCGTTTTTTCATGTTATGAAACGCTGGACTCGTTTAGCAAAGTGAGTGCCATGAGTCGCTTGGATCACCAGCATAGCTGGCGCGACTACAGTGCCTCAACTTCCTTTGCGCCGTAATAGACGGTCAGGAATGGCTCACCGTTTCGACCGATGCCAGTGGCGATGTGCCCCAGAGCACTGGAGGCGATCGGCAGGATCCAGGAAAAAAAATCATCGTGGCGAATCTGCAGCGTTTCAACTGCGGCCAGAAGTGTCGACTGGATTTGTCCCAGACTCCACAGACCGTCGTAGACGTTGAGATCCCATGAGCGACGATCACTGCCTTCCTCCGAGATCTCCAGCAGCGGATAGATCTCCCTCGCTTTCTGTGACGGCGGTTGAAGTTGTTGCAGGAGTGAGTCGACGGGGACACGCATTCTGTGATCAGTCGCCCCGGTCAGCAGTGACTTAATCTCGGACCAGTCTTGAACGATTGAAGACTTGTAGCGCGAGACGACGGCGATCGTCGAGTTCTGGAGCGACCATTTGAAACCGAGAAACTGCAGTCGTCCGGATTGCAGAGGTTGCGTTGCGTCTGGAGGAGGAATCTCGAGGTAACATTTGCCGATGCGGGTTGTTCCGGAGTACTCAAACCCAAAGTGAACGAAGGCTGCGGCGTTGATAAAACGTGCGATGCTCTGCAGGAACATTTCTGGAGCATTCATCACCCGGCAGATATGGAGAATATCCTTGGGGGTTTCGTGGCCGGCTTCCGCGTATGAAAAGGAAAGCAGGCATCGGCGAGTTTCCAGAATCCCCGGCGACAATCGAACGGACTGCTCGAGCCCGTACGACATTTTTCTGGCCGCGGCCCATGTTTGCAGTTCACTCAAGCCGAATTCGGCGAAGGCTTCGAGGAAATCCATAGGACGCCGATCGGAAAGAACGTTCTGGAAAAGTGACGTGAAACTTCACGGAGAATTCAGTCCAGAGTTTGATAGAAAAAATAGACTTTCGGGGGGATCTCACCCTGGAATGCAGGGTTTTGGTGGCACCTCGTCAGAAATCGCGAATCGAACGGCAGACTGCGACATGGGCAACGTGGCCCGTGGGCGAGAAGCAAAGTCCCTGCAATCGGTTCGTTCCGCTTATTTTGACTGCCCCTGACGGATTGTGGCCGATAAACTTTAGGAAAGACGGAACATCTGAAAACTGCTCGTGCGTCAGCATAATCGTGCATTAGTTCGACTTGGCGGCGTCGGCACTCTCAGTTCAGGACTCAACACGTGGCAACAGTTTCCGACAAATCTCAGCAAGGTTATGCGGATCCGGATGAATTCATCCAGTATCAGCTTGAGCAGGCTCGCAGTCGGATCAAAGCGACAGACCTGCTGACTGCTTCGGTGCTCGCGGGCCTGTTGCTGATTGGTTACGTGTTCGCCTTTACGGTTCTGGATCATTGGGTCATCGACGGCGGTTTCGGTGCGTGGACTCGCGCTGGCATGTTGATTGTTGTCGTTCTGTCATGTTCTGCAATCCTTATTCGATACGTCGCGCTGCCGTGGTTTCGTCGCATTCATCCGCTGTATGCCGCGAGAATGCTGGATCGATCATCAAAGGGGCTTGAAGGCAGTCTGCTGGCTTTGATCGATCTGCAGTCCGGTGGTCGCAAAAGTGATACTCCGATACAGAAGTCGCTGGAGAAGCGAGCGGCCGTCAAGCTGGCTGAAGTTCATGTCGATGAAGCCATCGATCGACGAATGCTCATTCGCCTCGGTACTGCGCTGTTTGTGATCACGCTGTTGACTTGTCTGTACGCGGTCTTCAGTCCGAAAGCAATCAGTCTGCTGAGGCCTCTGACCCTTGCCGCTGCGAATGTGTCGACTCGAACTGTCGTCGAAACAGTGCTGCCGGGAAACAAGAAAGTCCCTGCGGGAACTCGCGTTGAATTTGTCGCGGACATCGCCGGAGTTATCCCCGAAGATGTGCGAGTGCTGTATACCACAGCCGACAAGCGTTACGTCGATGAGCCTCTGCAGATGCGAGCCACCGAAGATGCAAATCGCTTCCAGGTTTTAATGATCGGCGACGGTGATCGCGGAGTACGACAGGACATCAGGTATCGCATCGTCGCCGGTGATGCATCGTCTGAAGAATACTTGATCTCAGTCGATCAGCCGCCAACCTCACAGGTGATTGAAGTCAGGTATGTCTATCCGCCATATATGCAATTACCGGATCGAATCGACACTTCGGGAGCGATTGATGCGTGGGAAGGCTGTGTCGTCGCGATCAATGCTCAAAGCAGCGTCCCGGTAAAGTCTGCGATATTGCAGTTATCTGACGATGCCGGGTTTACCGCCCACGGCGAAGAAGTCGCGATGGTGATCAAAGACACCGCGCTGACCGGGGAACTGAAGCTGGACGTTCGCGCGGATCAGTCGGTGCCGAAGTTTTACAGGATCACAGTGACCGATGATGACGGAAACTCCGATCCGGAGCCCGTTGTTTATCCGCTGGAGATTCGTCGCGACCAGCCTCCGATCGTCAAACTGCTGGATCCGAATCGAGATCTTCAGGTCGCGGCAAACGCAGTCGTGCCGCTGTTAGTTGAGGCAGAAGATCCTGACTTTCTTCTGCGTTCAGTGACGCTGAACTATTCGATCAACGGAAAGCCAGTGCAGCCTTCAGAAGTGCTGCTGGATACGTCCGGGGTTCCTCTGCCTAAGAAGTGGAGTGGCACCTGGGAGTTTCGGCTGTCGACACTAAAACTGACTCCCGGCGATGTTGTAACCTACCATGTTCAGGCTCGAGATAATCGGCCGCCATTGGGAAATCAGGGGCGCTCGGGCGATCTGAATCTGCAGATCACCGCCCCGATCGCTGAAGAAGAAGTTCAGAAGCAACTGGCTCAGGATCTGGAACTCCAACAACAGTTGAAGGATCGCCAAACGCCGGATGTACCTCCGACCAATTCAGGAACTGATCCGGGAGAAATGCGGCTGGCTGATTCGCCGCCAACTGAAGGGACCACACCTGAAGAGGTTCCGACGGAGCCTGAAACTGATCCCGCTGAACCAAAGAATGAGCAGCCAAACGCGAATCCACAGGGCTCCGGGAATCCAGCGGAGCAGAAAAGTGGAGCTGCGAAGAATCCTGGTGATAAAAACGCAACGAAGCAAAATTCGAGCGGTGAGTCTCAGCCCGGGAAGACAACCTCGCCAGCTCAGCCGAGTCGTCAACGAGCGGATGACGATGTGGCTTTGCAGCATTTGATCGAAAAGATGAATCGCCAACGACAGGAGAATCCCGGTGAGTCCGGTGAAGACTCCGCAGAATCACGTCCTGGCAAAACGACCGAACCGGGATCTGAAAAGGATCCAGAAGACAAGCCATCAGAGAATAAGGAACCGCAGTCCGAACCGTCTGATTCAGAAACGAAGCCGGATGCTGCCGGATCCAAGCCCAAAGCTGCATCAGAGAAATCGCAGCCGAAATCTGCAGACACTTCTGAGTCGACAGAGCCCTCGGATTCCGAGATGAAATCTGACGATGGTGAGTCGGAGCCAAACTCGAAGTCAAGCAACGACGAGCCTGGTGAGAATTCAACGACGCCAGAGAAGTCTGAACCGCCTCAGGCAGCCAACGAGAATTCGTCGATGAACGACCCGAAGCAGGAACCTGGTGAAACCAAGACTGGTGAAACCAAGACTGGTGAAACCAAGACTGGTGAAACCAAGACTGGTGAAACCAAGACTGGTGAAACCAAGACTGGTGAAACCAAGACTGGTGAAACCAAGAC
>CAIXQV010000920.1 GCA_903921605.1 uncultured Planctomycetaceae bacterium
ACCGGTGAAACATCAATGTGGAAGGCTTTCAAGGCCACGTAGGCGATCAGACCGTTAATAAACCATTGCGCCAGGCTGCTGATCGCAATGAGAAAAACGGCCTTTCCGCTTCGCAAAGAGGCCAGTCCGTGAGCCCCGTTGCGCAACATCTCGATGACGCCTTTGGTCAGCTTTTCGGGCAAAAACGGAAACCAGCTCATGCTCCATGTCATGAACCTCAGAAAGACTTCGGTCCAGATCAAGTAAACAATGACAGCAATGACGCCGACGATGGCTCCGGCCCCCAGCAGCAAAGCTGCGTTCCGATACTTGTCGGGAAGATCGTTGGTAAAGAACAAACCGACCCCAAACAGCGCGAGGATGGCAAGGACGTCGAAGATTCGTTCAAGCACTACCGTGGACAGCACCGTCGTGGCGGGAACGCCGTATTTCTTTCGAACGACGAAGACGCGAACAAACTCGCCCAGATGAGCAGGCAATATATTGTTGGCAGCAAAACCAATCAGCATGGGTGGAAACAACTGACCGAACGTCAATTTTGCGACAGGGGCCAGAAGCCATTGCCAACGCAAAGTTTTGAGCCAGTAAAACAGGAACAGCAGTCCCAGCATGACGGGCAGGGACCAGTAATTCGCCCCCGCAAAGGCCGCCGTCAGTTGTTTCTGGTTCGTACCCTGCAAGGACAACGCAAAGCAGGCGACGGAAACGACAATTCCCAGCGTTACAAAGAATGCTCGCTTCATGTTCCTGTCTGTTCTTCCGGATGCTCTTCAAATCGTGATCGATACTCGTCCGGAATCTCCATCGATTCCAGCCCGTGTCCCGGGCGCACTATGCAACAGACTGTTTTCACAGAGCCGCGAGCGATATTACGATCACCGTTGCGAAAGACGACATCGAAAGTCAGCGACTTCACGCCGATTCGCTGCACCGTCAACAGCACTGTCAGGACATCTTCGTAACGCGCAGGAGATTCGAAGCGACACTGGGCCGATACGCGAGGCCAGCCGATCGTGCTGCCATCCGGCAAATGCCGCACGATGGAAAGTCCATGAGTTCTGAAGAACTCATGCTCCGCCTGTTCCATCCATTTGTAGAAGTTCGAAAAGTGCACGATGCCGGCCATGTCGGTTTCACAAAACTCAACACGCCGCGTCATCTCGAATGACGAAGCCATATTTATTCTCCGCGTGGCGTGAATTGAGCCCGGGTGTTCGCGGGATAACTTTGGAAGTCAGCCTCAATCGCGGCCGCGCACAGAACAAACCTGTTCCACGTTAATCTGCTCACCCAGTTCCTCAAACCAGGGGGCCGGTCCAGAAACAAGAAGTCGGGTACGGTAGGCTGTCCGGCAATTCAACGCAACGTGATCCGTTGCAGAATACCGCGAGACTCTTTCGAGGTCTGGCGTCACTTCCGTGACCTCATTCTCCATGAAATTGGCTCGCGAAATTCCCGCAATCTTAACAATTCGGGCGCCGCAAACGCCTTAATTGGGGCAGTTAGCCCCAATTGTTAATAATGCGTAAATTCCCAGACGGCCTGCCGTCCTGTTTGAATTCTCCCCACTCTGTGGGCACCCTGCTCATTTGTCCAAACGCGGATGTTCCCGCTGCTGGTTCTCAATGGTCCTGAATCGTGCCTGGTATCGTGCATGCCCCGCAAATCAAAACGCAGTGTGACTGTGGAACAGATGGCACAAACGCTGCTGAAAGCCTGTGTGCTGGACGTCAAAGCACAACTCAGGGTGGCGGCTAAAGATTGGCGAGCCAGCATCGACGGGGTTCATGAACTGCGGATTGGCCTGCGGAGGACCTTAGCCTGTCTGGACTTGTTCTCCGAGCAGTTCTCCGGTGCGAAGGAAACACACTGGCTCCAGAAGACTCTGAAGGAGCTACTCAAGTCCGCCGGTAAAGCCCGAGACCTGGATGTTCTGTTGGCTCGAGAAATGCCTGAACGAGGGAAAGCTCAGGCTCAGTTGCGAAAAGCGTGGAAGCGAAAACGCAAAGACTGCCAGGAACCTCTCAGGCAATCCTTCGAGACTCTGGTCCGGGAAGAAAAGCTTCAGACCAAAACTCGCGCATTGCTCAAGTCAATGTCAGCGAAGAAGGCAGATGTCTCCAGCGAAGCAGCACCAGATCGTGCATCCTGGAGCGCGCGGCAGTTGCGTGATCGGATTGACTTGCTGTTGAAAAAATTGCCCGAAGGATCGCAGCTCAAGGGAATGCATTCGTTTCGTATCTCCTCCAAGCAACTGCGCTATGTTGCTGAACTGCTGCAGGAGTTCCATGCCGACAAAACGACGAAGCACCTGCTTCGGTCACTGGCGGATGTTCAGAAGAAACTTGGACGCTTGCAGGATGAAGCTGTAGCAGCCAAATCTGTCGAACGGCTCAGCAGCAAGCTCAGCAGCAAGCAGGGAAAGAGTCTGCAGAATATGTCCGCCAGTGCCCGGGTGGCGGCCGAATCAAAAGCCGTTGAACTCAACGCATGGCTGAACGAGAAAATCGTTCCCGAGTTGAATCGAATTATGCAGGCCCTGGAGCAATCTGTTCGCCCCGCACCGAAGCCTGTGAAGGCTCGCTCGTCAGTCAAACGCACACGCGCGGCAACTTAGGTGCGGTCCCAACATAATGTCCGGTTTGAATCAAGTGAAGACTGAAACTAAGTGTCCGCCTTCGCTAAGGCTCAGTTGTCACACCCTACCGGAATGAGTTGCGATTTGTAGGGTGTGACAAGTTCGCTCCAGCGAACGCAGGCTCACCAATTGCGGATATGATTTCGAACCAAATCCTTAACGTACGTACAGAAACTCTTTTGTGTTGAACATGGCATGGGCCATGGTTTGCCACACGGATTGGCTCCGCAGAACCTCCTGCTCAGGGATCTTCTCGTCGCTCGCAAAGTCACGAGCCGCTTCTGACCAGCGTGACAGTTCCTCACTGCTGGCTTCTCGCCCCAGAGCCTTCACAAACATCTGCTGCAATCGTGACTCGATCGTTGTGTCACTCTGCTGAATCAGTCGCGAGGCCCAGTAATCCGCCTGACCTGCGACAAACGGGTCGTTCAGCAATGTCAGCGATTGAGCCGGAGTGGTTGTGACATCGCGACGCCCGGTAGGAATCTTCGGAGCTGGCTGATTGAACGTCGCCAGAAACCGGGGCGGTTCCATAATCGTCACTTTGGTGTAGATCGAACGTCGACCAAGGCCATCCAGCGGACCGGAGAACAGCCGCTTTTGATCGTCTTCGCTCAGGCGATAAGGATTCGAAGTCGGTCCATACAGATTACTATCCAGTCGTCCTGACACAAACAACATGGCATCGCGGAGACTTTCTGCATCCAGTCGCTGCACAGGAAAATGATGGAGCAGTCGATTGGTGGGATCGACATCCTGCGCACCAGAGGCGGACTGTTGTGATTGCTGCCACGTTTGACTCAGCAGAATGCTGCGGACCAGTTGCTTTGTCGACCAGCCGCTGGCGATGAAGTCATGGGTCAGATAATCCAGCAATTCCGGGTGCGACGGCAGATCACCAACGTGGCCAAAGTCATCGGGAGTTCTGACCAGTCCCTGACCAAACAGCCAGTGCCAGACACGATTCACATACACTCGTGCCGTCAGCGGATTCTTTGGACTGGAAACCAGCTCGGCCAGTTCCAGTCGCGTTCGCTGGGTCTCGTTCGCGTCACAGACATCCAACAGAAATCTGGCCGACCCGTGCGGAACAGGATCGCCTAACTGGTCATAGTCTCCTCGAATATTCAGGCGATAATCCAACGGCTGATCAATGTCGGCCATCCCGTTGACCGTAGTCGGCTCAGCCAGTTTCTGTTCCAGTTCCCGATAGCTGAGGATCAGCCTGTTGATCGATGATTCCGGTGCCGTTGAATCCGCAGAGTTCTGCAGCACACCGGCAGAAAGCATCCAGTTCAACATGCGCACGTGATCGTCTGTGGCATGTTCCTCCTGCCAGGCCACGACAGATTGCTTCAGCACTGCGCGGAATTGATTGGCCACTTCATTCAGTGATTGAGGCGTCTCGCCGTCCAGCAATGGCAGCATTCGAGTCAGCTCATCGTGCGGCGAGAACGGGGCCGTGTGTTTCACCACACGACTGATCTGGAACCAACTGCGAGGATCTGCGACCTGCTCTTCAGAACATGCTCCGCCAAGGCCGACGCGTGGTGGAAAATTGGGGTTGCTGGTCTTCGTTGCGAACTCGACATACACGTTTCTGTCCAGACTCGAAAGCGTGTCGACCAGTCTCCACTGAGGCGTCGCGTTCGCCAGATACTGTTGTTTTTCAGTGAGGAACGCGTTGTCGACGACTGTGCGTTGGGCAGAAAAATCTCCTCCGGCCACTTCAAAGCTGAGATGCCCCGGGCCAAACGATTTCGTCCATGGTGTTCGCAGTGCACCATTCAACCGAGGGGACAGTGAGTTGGTGCAGAGTCCTCCGAAGAGGATGGAATCGACAGCCTTTTCTCCTGACAGTGCTACGACAAAGTCGCCGCGTGGTGAGATTTCGCGAGTTCCTTCGCCGTCGATCGACCATTCCTTGGGCACGCCATCACGGAAGTCGACCACCGTTGCGAAGTGACCGGAGTTCTCGGAAATTCTCCGCTGACTTTCGTCACGATAGGTTTTCTGCAGAGTCTGCCATACTGTTTCATAGCCCTGCCCGGCGGCTTCGGCAGACTGCAACTGCGACCAGATTCGCAGAGGATCCTCCAGCGGTCGCTCGGGAACAGTTTTGCTGAGCGTGTTGAGGGATTCTGCAGTGAGCAATTCAAGGTTGGCTTGCCATCGTTGAGCCAGCTCGGATCGCAATTGTTGTTTCAATTGTTTTAGCTCTTCACGGACCGGCTTGTTGCGTTCGGGCAGATCGACCGTGTTTGTGATCCAGCGAGCACTCATGAATAGCCCGCCGAGTGCGTAGTAGTCGCGTTGAGAAATGGCGTCCAGTTTATGATCATGGCAGCGAGCACAGGAGATCGTGGTGGCCAAAAAAGCCTTTCCGAAGGCATCAATTTTGTTGTCCAGCATTTCCTGATGGATGCCATTAAACTCCGAACTGTCGCCGTGGCGTTTCTCACCCATCTGGTAGAACATCGGGCCGATCAGTGATTCGTTGATGCCAAGTTCATGATTCAGGCGTGGTGAGTTCAGCAGATCGCCGGCAATCTGTTCTCGCACAAGCTGATCAAATCCCACGTCGTTGTTGAACGCCCGAATCAGGTAATCCCGATATCGCCACGCGCCTTTGGCCGGCATATCCCATTCGTAACCGTAGGTGTCGGTGTAACGAACAACATCCATCCAGTGCCGCGCCCAGCGTTCACCAAAATGCGGTGACGCCAAAAGCTGATCAACGACATGCTGCCATGATTGAAGCTCGTGATTATTCAGTGACGAGTGAAGCTGTTCTTCCGACGGTGGCAGACCGGTCAAAGCAAAACAAGCCCTGCGGATCAAAGTTCGCTCATCCGCGCGCGGCGCTGGAGCCAGTTGCCGATCATGAAGTTTCGCCAGAACGAACTGGTCTATCTCCGTGCCCGGATTGTCAGTATCGACCTGAGGCCATTTCAGCTGCGGAGGTTCAGTGACGACTGGCGGTTGGAGGCTCCACCATTGGCGACGATCCTGATAAAGCGCTTCGAATGTTTCAGTTGCGATGGACTTGAGGTCGGGAGGGTGATCGCGAGGATCGAACGCGCCTGAACGAATCCATTCTTCAACGTTTTGAATCTCAGCATCCGTCAGCTTTTTTCCGGGGGGCATCTCCAGCCCTTCGTGCCGGATCGCACTGAGCAACAGACTGTCGTCCGGGCTGCCCGCCATCAGGATCGGACCGGAATCTCCGCCTTTCAGGACGGCATCACGGTAGTCCAGCCGTAGACTGCCCTTCACTTCGTTGCTGGCTCCGGAATGGCATTCATAACAATGTCGAACAAGGAGTGGTCGGATCTTTTGTTCGAAGAACTCATTCCGCGCAGTGTCGCCGATAGCTGTTGGAGACGGTTCATCGGCGACTGACGAGCACTCCATTGTTATCGCTGCGAGAACCCCGAAGAGCAGCCGAAACTTTGCCACGTGCCACTTTGGCCATCTGTGCTGCTGCACGGTGCTGCTTTGAGTGATCACATGGTGGTTGATTTTGGCTGGTCGTTTCACGGGCTGTCATCTCTGATACAGGGATGGACGGTGGCTAAGCAATTCCATCCCGAGAGGATAGCCGGCCGCTGTCATTGGCAACAGCATAGACGCAGGGCAAGCAGCCTCAAAGCCATCCGGCCTTGCATCAGCAGGTTGTGCGTCTCACTTTGAACTCATTGAACGGTTCAGGCTTGACGAGCGAAAGGCTGAAGCCCAAATCAGAATTCTACAATGATCTGGCCATCGTGAATGTACGTGAGTCTCCAAAATGTGAGTACATCCATGTTCTCGCTGAGGAATCTCACGGAGCCGTCGGCCAACAAAACCTGAATGCCGCCTGCGTGTCTGCTGCCGTAACCCCAGGCATACTGACGTTTTTGCGGATCGTTATTGATCACAGCATTGATCTTGAAATGAGACGCAAAAGTGCCCGTGCCGCTGATCGCGGAAACGGTTGTTGTATCAAGGTTGCTACTGCTGCTGGACGGCGTGTAAAGATGACAGCAGGTATGCGTCCCGGTCAGGCCCCAGGGGCCATGGTTTCCATTTCGTTTGAATTGATCACCACTCCAGGATTCTCCGATCGCGATCGAATTGGAGACACCATCCGTGATGTCCCTCATGCGAGCACCACCGCTGTTGCCGAACATGCCCTGGCGAATATCACTCTGATAGGCCGTGTGGAGAAAGCTATAGTCTGTCATGCCGCCAGTCGCAAAGCCATAGCTGGCTCGGCGAGCATTCTCGCGGGAGAAGTACGAGCTTGAACTTGTCGGTGAGGAAGTGGAAACTTCTCCGGCCTGTGGATGCGAAGGACATTCCAGTGTTGGCATACGCATGGATGTCACTGCAAGATTCGGATTCCTGTCGACTGGACCGGCCAACCCGAATCCACAGGGAGATGAAAGGCTGGCGGTCGTATTGAAATCGTACAGGCTGTAGGCCGCTGCCTGCTCGTTATAGGGCAGCAAAAAAATCCAACCCGGCGTATTCTGAACTCGATTGTGATCGGAATACAAAGACGCCCCATAAACTCCCGGCGTCGCACCACTGCAGGAAACTCGCCCTGGATGATTGAGTGCTGGCGGAAAAATCAGATTGGTATCATGATAGTTGTGGAGAGCCAGTCCCCACTGCTTCAGGTTGTTCTTGCACAGCGTTCGACGAGCGGCTTCTCTGGCTTGCTGAACAGCGGGTAACAGAAGTGCGACCAGCATCGCAATGATGGCGATAACGACGACCAGTTCGATGAGTGTGAAAGCTCGAGTCTTCCTGACCGTCTCCATGATCAACATCCTGCGAGAGGAGTACACCACGTTATCCAGGGACCAGCAGAGTTATCCAGGGACGAGTGAATCCTGCAATAAGCGACTCGTGGCTGCCCAACCTGCTGGTATGAGTGTACTGGAACCTCCGGGCCTTGCAACTTGGCTCCCCTGCATTTCATCTCTGCTAAAGACTCGCACAACCGTCTCCGGAACCTGAAAGCTGACGAATGACTGAACGGACCTGCAGTGCCAGATGAGGCGATTGCCCATCGGAAGGCACGGATGATGGCAAAGGATCGAAGGCCGTTTCCCGCCAGTTTGCAAATCCTGACATCGTTGAGACAACTGTCCTGATAGAGTTTCTGGACAAGCTTTGGTTTGTGTATCATGCAGGCTCCTGAGTTTCCCCATTCAAAGGGATCTTCACAATGCTGTCTATGCTGTTGCTTGCGATCTTGATCGACGAATCGTTGCCTCGCGTTGGGTCAAACCCGACGATCGCTTCAGTGCCTGTGAACCAGGTGAGTGATGACGATTCGGTTCCGCCGCAGGGGGCATCTGCTCCTGAGCTGGAGACCGAGACACCGGCGTTTAATGCGGAACAACTTCGGCAGTTTGAAACCCATGTCCGTCCCATTCTGGATGAACACTGTCTGAAGTGTCATGGCAGCACGAAGCAATGGGCGAGTCTGCGACTGGATTCACGCGACGCGATTTTAAAGGGCGGCGATTCCGGACCTGCTGCTGTTGCCGGTGAGCCGAACGAAAGCCTGTTGATCCGTGCGGTGCGACATGACGATGAGAATCTGAAAATGCCGCAGGATGACAAGCTCACTGATGCGCAGATCGAGATTCTCAGCAGCTGGGTGAAATCCGGACTGGCGTTTCCAGCGGCTTCGGCGGCGTCAAAGCGACATCGTGATCCGAACCATTGGGCGTTCATTTCGCCAGCGGAGGTCGCCATTCCGCCTGTGCAGAACTCCGCCTGGCCGCAGTCTGATCTGGATCGATTTGTTCTGGCCCGGCTTGAAGCGGAAGGGTTGTCACCAGCACCGAAGGCCGATAAGCAAGCCTTGATTCGGCGAGTCACGTTTGATCTGACCGGACTTCCT
>CAIXQV010000921.1 GCA_903921605.1 uncultured Planctomycetaceae bacterium
ATCGAGAAATACGTCGCTCGCCGAAATGGTGACACGGACCCGCTGTCACCCTCCGAAGCCGTCCAGCATTTTCTGACGCCTGAAGACCTGAGTGTAAAACTGGTCCTCGGCGATCCTGACATTGCTCAGCCGCTCTTCATGTCGTGGGATGAACGAGGTCGCATGTGGGTCATGGAGTATCGGCAGTATCCAGATCCAGCGGGCCTGAAGATGGTCAGCCGCGACACGTTTCTGCGGTCGGTCTATGACAAAGTTCCGCCCGCGCCGCCCAATCATTTCAAAGGCACGGACCGAATCAGCATCCATGAGGATACCGATGGTGATGGCGTTTATGACCAGCACAAAATCTTTGTCGATGAATTGAATATCGCTTCGTCTTTCGCGGTTGGACGAGGAGGAGTCTATGTCACGAATCCACCGTATCTCCTGTTCTATCCTGATGCGAACCGGGACGATATTCCCGATGGAGATCCGGAGGTTCTGCTGGAAGGGTTCGGTATTGAAGACTCACACTCCGTGATCAACAGTCTTCGCTTTGGCCCGGACGGCTGGCTGTACGGAGGGCAGGGCAGCACTGTGACCGGCGTTATTCGTAAGCCCGGCTCAAAAGAAACACCAGTGCAGTCGCTGGGGCAGCTGATCTGGCGCTACCATCCTGAAAAGCACATCTATGAGATCTTTGCAGAAGGTGGCGGCAACACTTTCGGTTGCGAAATCGATGAAAAAGGTCGCATCTTTTCCGGGCACAATGGCGGCGATACTCGCGGCTTCCACTACGTTCAGGGAGGGTACTATCGCAAAGGTTTCGGAAAGCACGGTCCCTTGTCGAATCCCTATTCCTTTGGCTTCTTTGAAAACATCAAGCATCACAGTGTCGCACGATTCACACACAACTTTGTGATCTACGAAGAGAACACTCTGCCGGAACGTTTTCGTGGTGAACTGTTCGGTATCGAACCGCTGCAGGGGCAAGTGGTCCTGAGCCACTTCAAACCGTATCAGTCGTCGTTCGAAACGGAAGACGTTGAACGAGTCCTCAAGACTGATGATCCCTGGTTTCGACCGGTCGACATCAAGACTGGTCCCGACGGTGACATTTACGTGGCTGACATGTACGAGCAGCGTATCGATCACAGCAGTCATTATGCTGGTCGAATCGATAAGAAGACCGGGCGAATCTACAAGCTGACGTCAGGAAAAACTCCTTCCGGCGAGCCGCAGGGCGTGAGCCCTCCGAGTTCTCTCACACACTTTGACTATGCAAAGAAATCATCGGCCGAACTGATCCAGTTGCTGGACCATCCTTCAAAGTGGCATCGTCAGACGGCGATGCGACTGCTGGGAGATCGCAAAGACAAAAGCGTCATCGGGCCTCTGATGTCCGAACTGGAAACATCAACGGGGCAGGGGGCACTTGAACGACTGTGGGCATTGAATGTATCCGGTGGCTTGACCGATGACGTGGCCATCAAGCTGCTCAGCCATAGTGAACCATTCGTGCGCGCCTGGACTGTTCGCATCGTTTGCGATCCTAAGTCCACTTCGGACAAGGTGGCCGCGGCAATCGCCAAGGCGGCTCAATCGGAACCGTATCTCGATGTCCGCAAACAGATGGCCAGCTCGGCGCGAAGACTTCCGCCGGACCTGGCTCTGCCGATCATTCGTGAACTGCTGAAGTACGATGAAGACGCGGCCGACATCCATCAGCCATTGTTGATCTGGTGGGCGATTGAATCGCAGGTCGGGCAAGCGGCTGTTGATAAAATCGCAAAAGAACTCTTGTCTGAGCCGACAACATGGCAGCGACCATTGGTGGCTCAGCATGTGGCCGAACGTTTAATGAAACGTTACGCACTGGCTGGAAGCCGCGAAGATCTCCTGAGTGCGGCCTCACTGCTGAACTCCGCCCCCGACAAGTCCAGCGCCGAGCGCATGTTGAAGGGTTTTGAAGACGCGTTTCAGGGACGCAGTCTGGCGGGAATTCCCGACGAACTTGTTCAGGCCCTGGCCAAAAGCGGCGGCGGTTCCCTCGCGTTGCGATTCCGTCAGGCGCAACCCGATGCCATTGCTGAAGCGGTGAAAGCG
>CAIXQV010000922.1 GCA_903921605.1 uncultured Planctomycetaceae bacterium
CTATCCTCAGACGCTCTGTTGCCAACTTTGCGCATGGGTCATCAGGCCGAAACCGAGCTGCGGCAGACATATGTGTTGATCTGGGGAGAATCGGATAACGCCTCGTCTGTCAAGTGCATCGCCTGTCAAGTGCATGGCACTGGTCCGCATACCTGTCAAGTGCATGGCACTGGTCCGCATGTTGCATCCGGCCTATGGATGTAGAATCCTCGGGGCGTTTCTCGATGTCGACTGCAACAGGGCTGGGCAAGATTACGGCTCTTTTTCGACACGCAACCTGCACCGTACAAGGCTCATCTAGGCGGAGCGAGATGTCTACTTTGGGACGATTGCAGACACACCATTTCATGTCCCGGCTGGATCATGACACGCGGCCGGTTCTGCCTGCTGAGACGCGACGTGAGGCCCCACGCTTTGACACGAGTCAGAGTGCTACTACAAAACCCGACGCGGATGACTCCGGGGTTGATACTCGATTCGAACGCTTCAAGGGGCCTTTGAGAGCAATGTTGCCTGCTGATAGGCTCTAAACGACACCTCCTTGATGCTTCCGGAGGTCAGGCTGTCTTCCCAGCGAGCAATTCGCTGATGATCATCGTTCGTGATCTTCTGAGTAAGCTGATGGTCGGCTCGCAGGCGAAATTGTTCCGCCGGTCGACGGTCCAGTTCAACACTGATCGGCATGCGATCCTTTAATTCTCGCAGAGCTTTGTTCAGTGCCATACGAGGTTCCGGGAACAGGCTGCCCGGATGCAGAATCGAATTCAGCTGCGCGGTCCAGTCTGCATAGGTCAGATACTTCTCAACCTGCAATGGATCGTTCCACTTGCGAGTTTCCACACGGTAGATGAATGACGGAGACGACAACACCAGAGTGCCCTTCATCGGATCAAACGTCTGGCTGAACTTTGGGTTCATCTGGAATCGGATTGAATCCGCGATCCTCTTTGAAGTCGGGTCGGCCGTCGAGGATAGTTCCTTCAGATATTCAGCGGTTCGCGGCTGACGACCGTCCATCATATGGCGGATCTCGTCAAAGGTGATGCGAGTCGACATGCCACGTGATTCGTTAAGCACCGTGAATCGCTTTTCAACGAGATCAAAAATGATGACTTCGTCGGCCGAGTCTACGTAATCATAGATGCGTCCATTGTGAATCAGACTGAGACTGCTGCTGACAATCTGAGTCGGCGTACGAGTCTCAGATTTTGAGACATCATAGACATGAGTAGAGATGCGCAGTCCCTGCGCGAAGGATGTCGAACACACAGCCATGACAGCCGAAAACACCACAGTTCGTAACATCTCTTGAGCCTCCTGCTCGATCACTATCCGTCAGCCTTCACCAAAGCAGCGACAAATCTTTCCCGCTGAAGCGGCCACACTAGCAGCTTGCTGCGATTTTTTTCACAGGAAGTCCGCTGTTTTAATCGCACGTAACTCAGCGATTAATTGGGGAGAAGTGTTTTCCGGCAATTTTTGCATGGGCCTCCTTTTGGTTCACAACAATTTGAGATCTCAAATTTCAAATTTGAAATCCCCGCACAGTGATCTCCAATACTCTGCCGGCGATAACTCTGCAGGCCGTCACAATCGCGTTTTCTCAGACGGACTGGTGAGTATTCTCGCCGGGACTTACCATTCGTCCATAAATGACATGTGGCTTCCAGACGAAAGATGACCGATGCGGTTCCTGATCACGAATGATGACGGCTACGATGCTCCCGGCCTGATGGCGCTTTATCGAGCATTGAAGCCTCTGGGTGAAGTGACTGTCGTGGCACCTTTGACTTGCCATAGCTCAAAAGGTCACGCTGTCGACACAAAGAACGCATTGCGTGTTGAGCGGCGGCACGTGGATCCCTATGGACCAATTCATATCGCTCACGCTTCGCCAGCGGACTGTATTCGCGTCGGCCTGAAACATGTGATGCAGGAGAAGCCGGATTTTGTAATTGCCGGAATCAACCCGGGGGCGAATCTTGGTGTCGACATGTTCTATTCCGGCACCGCCGCGGCTGCTCGGGAAGCCGCTCTGCTGGGCGTTCCGGCAATTGCGCTGTCGAGGCTGCTCAGCAGTGACATGCCCATCGATTGGCAGGTTTTGTCGCGGCACGTGACTCGCGTCGTCCAGACGATGATGGCTGATGAATTTCGCTTGCCTCATGGACACTTCTGGAACATCAATTTCCCGGCTGTTTCCGGAGAGAAATATCCCGAAGAGATCACGTTTGCGCCGCAGGGAATTGACGGACACGCGGTTCGTTTTGAGGTGCTGGAACGGGACGGGGACACGGAAATTCTTTCGTATTCCGGGATTTACCGGGAGCGAGGGCGTTCGGAATCCTGCGACGTTCACCATGTCTTCAATGACCGCCTGACAGCAACCCCCATGGGGCCTTCCCTCACCTCCGGGCTGACTGACCGGCTCCACTCTGCAGTTTCTCTCGCCACCGCAGCCTGCGCTGATTGACACTGCTGGAGGTTGTTGTCAGCATGTGTTCCGGCGTCGCAGATCAGGAACAAGCCCGAGTTTCGTCGATAAAGCGGGCTTATTCTCCATCATATTGCCTCAGTCGGAGCATCGGCCTCAGTTTGCCGTCCAACACGTATGTACGAGCATTTAACGATTCTGAGCGGCCGTGCGAATCCTGAACTCGCAAAAGAAATTGCGACCTACTTGGGCATTGGCCTTGGTCACGTTGACGTCGGGAATTTTCCGGACGGGGAAATCAGCGTCAAACTGAATCAGAATATTCGCGGCTGCGACGTGTTTCTCATTCAGCCAACCTGCCCGCCAGTCAACGAAAATCTGGTTGAACTGCTGGTGATGATTGATGCGTGCCGCCGAGCCAGTGCGGCTCGAATCACCGCTGTGATGCCGTACTTTGGATATGCACGTCAGGACCGCAAGGATTCAGGGCGAGTTCCTATCACGTCGAAACTGATCGCAAACCTGATTGTGCAGGCGGGGGCTCATCGAGTTCTCGCGATGGATCTGCATGCCGCACAGATTCAGGGATTCTTTGATGTCCCGGTCGACCATCTGTATGCCGCACCGATTTTGGATCGCCACTTCGCTTCAATGGCGATTCCTCAGGATGAGCTTGTTATCATCAGCCCCGATGAAGGCAGCATTAAGAGAACTCTGCAGCACCAGGACCATCTTGGTGGTTCGCTCGCGATTGTCGACAAGCGTCGTTCGAGCGCGTTGGAGACTCGCCAGGCGAATTTGATCGGCGGACCAATCAGTGGCAAAACCGCTTTGATCTTCGACGACATGATTACCACGGCTGGCTCAATCTGTGGTGCCGTTGAAGTTGTTCGTGCCCATGGCGCGAAGAGGATTTTCCTCGGAGCAACACACGCAGTTCTTTGTGGCCCCGCGATTGAACGCCTGGAGCGTGCTCGTGTGGACGGCATTGTTGTGACGAACACCTGCCCGATTGCTCAGGCTCATCGCATTGCGAATCTAACGGTGGTGTCTGTTGCTGAACTGCTGGGCGAAGCCATTCGCCGCGTACACCGCAATGAATCGGTCAGCTATTTGTTTGATTGATGGTGGGGAAATCACCAA
>CAIXQV010000923.1 GCA_903921605.1 uncultured Planctomycetaceae bacterium
CACCTGGCCTGCGGCGTCATACGCATACGTGCGAGTCGCCGCACCGGAATCCGGCAATACCTGAGTATCCGTCAGCATCTGCCCCACAGCGTCATAAGTCCACGACGTCGCATTGCCGACCGGATCAACCAAACGCGTCGAACCTCCATCTCCTCGCGACTCTGCTGTACGTAGCCCAAATCATCAATGATCAGACCCTCGAAGCTCGACATCTGTTTGATCATCTTCGGAAGACGCAGATCGCGTTTCGCAATCAGCAGTTGCTGCACCAGTAAACTGCACGTCGTAAACAGCAAGCTGCGGCCCTGCAGGATCAGTTGTTCTGACAATGCGGCCAGCACATGACTCTTCCCCGAACCGGGCTGGCCGAAAATCAAAATGTTCTCGCGACGATCCAGGAAGGATCCATCCCGCAGCGACTCCATCTGACGAGCCACATGCAACGGCAGACGTGTGAAGTCGAAGGAGTTCCATGTCTTCCCCGACGGAAGCTGTGACTTCGTCATCAGACGTTTGATGCGACCTTCCCGCCGCGATTCGCACTCCATCGTCGCCAGTTCCGACAGATACGCAAGGTGACTCAGATTCTCTGTTGCTGCTCGCGTCGCTGACTGCTGAAAGCAATCTCGAATCGTCGGCAGACGCAGCTCCTTCAGTTGCTCCGTCAGCAGCGACGTCACATCGACTTTCTTCGATGACGACCTCGCTAATGGTGGTTTCTGTATCGTTCTGGTCATAGTCCGGACACTCCTTGTCGAACGAGGAAAGTAAAGAATCGAACGCGCACAAATCAGGTGCTTCCAGATGGATCTCGGTCGGCGCGGGGATGCGAGTTGCATCGACCACAAGCTGGCGAACACGGTCGACGTCCAGCGTGTGCTCAGTCGCCAGCAGATGTCGCAGCGCATCGGCCACGGCGTCCTGACTTTCCCTCGCGGCAATCTCCAGAATCTGCACGTACATTTTGTCGGCCACTTTCTCCGAATGCGTCGCTCGCAGGACGTCCCACGCCATGCGAAAACTGCTTGTCGGAAACATCTCTTCGCGATACTGATAACTGGCAAACGCTCCCGGTTTTCGTACCAGCGAATCAATAATGTGGCGATAGTTAATGGCCGCCTGATTCTTGCCGATGACTCGCGGCATCGTCTGGATCAGATGGCCATGATGAGTCACCGTGATCTGTTCGGCTCCGATGCGAAGATCGACAAGCTTGCCGATCAGTCGACTTGGTACTGAGTACGTGTTGGTCCGCACATTGATCGTGCTGCTGCGACTGACGCGAATCCCCTTGATGATGTCGTCGGTGTCGAGCATCGTGTCTGGCAGCGGCCTCAGATGGGCGGAGTCATCGAGAAACTTCTTTCGACGATTCGCGTTGGCTCGTTTGATCAGATCTTCCACGAAGTTGACGTAGGCTTCGCGAGTATCAAAGTTGCGACTGCCGCGCAGCATCAACGCCTGATCGATGCGATCTTTGAGATGACCGTTGGAAGATTCCACGTCGCCGTTCTCATTCGCACATCGCGGGTTGGTTCGTTCGGCTTCGCAGTTGTAGTAACTCATCAGTGCCGCGTAGCGTTCGGTGAGTTCACGCTGGCTGGTGTGATTTCGAACGGCAGCAGCCAGCGAATCGCTGCGATGCCGTTGCGGGACACCGCCGAATTCCCAGAACGCCTTCTGAATGCCGGCACTTAGCGATTCAAACGATTCAGAAAAACACAGCGAGACACTTTCGGCGTTGCTGTACGTCAATACGCAGTGGAAGAACGTATGATCGAATCGCCGCCCGGCAATCTTGACGCCCAGTTCATTGCAGACTGTGAAGTCACTGGCGGCCAGTCGTCCGCAGTGATGTTCCTGATCAAAAAAGGCGACCTTGCCAGGCCCATGCAGACTTCGCCACTGGTTGACGCGACGTTCGAATGTGCGACGAGTGGAATCAGGGAACTGTCCTTCGTGAGTCTGCTGCAGCCATTCAAAGAGCGTCTTCGCTTTGAGTCGCGGTTCGACTTCCAGTCGCTGCTCAACGATGGGCCAGACCTCCGCAAAAGGATCTGTCCGCGTGCGATAATTGCGATCGCTCGACTGCTGCGACGGGAGCCCGTCGCTGTCGCGGTATTTGCGTGCCGTCTTCTCGCTCATTTCCGCCATCCTTGCTGAATCGCCCAGAGTCCTGCCGAAATCCAGCAGTCGCCGAAGCTCTTTCACGCGTCCATTCGTGATCATCGCAAACTCCTTGAAAATCAGGAGTTACAATGATCAACACTCTGCCCACATCCCGGGAACGCCAATTGTCGCCAAGCTCAAATCCAGTGTCCAAACGCTCAGACTATAGCCTCTCAAACCGGTACTTCTAATTGTCGCCAACCGGGAAAACTAATTGTCGCCAGACAGCTACATTACTCTCGAGACAATTCAAGAAAAGCAGCAGGAGTTCTGGACGCGACATGAGAAACAGGCCGTCGGCATTGGAGCAGCCACGAAAATGTCGCTGGATGCCATGGTGAGAATCGTCACTGAGAACAAATGGAAGA
>CAIXQV010000924.1 GCA_903921605.1 uncultured Planctomycetaceae bacterium
GTCAACTCCTGATGATGCCGGTGCCGCTCTGGGAGCACTCAATCGCATCAACGAGGTGCTGGCCGTCGCGCCGCTGGGAGCCAATGCCGCGGGTTCCGGTGAGGCGTCGGGCGAGCAAGTGGAGATTGAAAGTCTGTGCCGACAGATCGATGATGCTCGACAGCGCAAAGACTGGCCGACCGCAGATGGTCTTCGGAAGGATATCGAGAGCCGAGGCTATAACGTCAAGAATTCACCAAACGGCACGATCGCGGAGAAGCGGTTGGCGTAGTGGTGGCTTGGGCTCTGAAACACTGACATTTGCTCCGAACAGTGGCCCGACCGGAAACGGCGGTTGCTCATGCGGAAAATTTGGGTAAAGTGAGGATCCCTCCACGGTTCTTCCTGCCTCAAAACCGCCGCATTTTGCTGTCTGGTGCAAAGCCATGAATCGACTGAAATCCCTCTTGGTTGTGTCGGTACTCGCATTGACGTTGCCGCTTACATCCCTTCGTGCGGATGAATCTGCATCCAAACCTCAGTTTGAAAAACATATCCGTCCGATTCTGAAGGCTCATTGCTGGCACTGTCATGGAGAAGAGCCGGAGCTAAAAGGCGGCATCGATTCGCGGCTGGCTCTCTTTCTGTTAAAGGGCGGCGAATCAGGTCCGGGGCTTGTTCCTGGCGATCACAAAGCCAGCCTCCTCTATCAACGAGTCGCCTCCGGAGAGATGCCGCCGGGCAAGAAGAAACTGTCGCCCGCAGAACTGCAGTTACTTGCTCAGTGGATCGATAACGGCGCAACGACCGAACGTCCCGAGCCGGAAACTCTGGCGGCCGGAGATACGTTCACCGAAGAAGAGCGTCAGCACTGGTCGTTCCGCCCGATTGTGAAGCCGGAAGTACCTTCCGTCACCGCGCAGGCGATGGTGTCGACTCCTGTGGATGCGTTCTTGCTGTCGAAGCTGGAATCAAAAGGTCTGAGTTTCAGTGCGGAAGCGGATCGTGAGACATTGATTCGTCGAGTGACGTTCGACTTGACCGGGTTACCTCCGACTCCGGAAGCCATCGACAAGTTTGTGGCCGATACGGCTCCGGATGCATGGACCAAACTTGTGGACGAACTGCTGGCATCTCCGATGTACGGTGAACGCTGGGGACGGCACTGGCTGGATGTCGCCGGGTATGCGGACAGCGATGGCTACAACGAGACCGATGTCGAACGTCCATGGGCGTGGAAGTATCGCGACTATGTGATTCGATCGTTCAACAATGACAAGCCGTGGAATCAGTTTCTGGTTGAACAATTGGCCGGCGATGAATTGTTGACTCCGCCTTATCAGGATTTGGCTCCGGAGCAGGCTGATCAACTCATCGCAACGGGCTTTCTGCGGATGTGTCCCGACGGAACAGCGGCCGGTGGCCCGGATGTCGTGACGGCTCGCAATGATGTAATCGCCGAAACAATCAAGGTCGCCTCAACGGCTGTGCTGGGCCTTTCCGTGGGCTGCGCGCAGTGTCATGAGCATCGTTATGACCCGATTACTCAGGCCGATTATTATCGCCTGCGAGCACTCTTTGAGCCGGCTTATGATCCCAACAACTGGCGAGTTCCCGGTGGACGCCTTGTTTCGCTGTGGTCCACGGAAACACAAAAAGCCGCTGCAACTGTTGATGCGGAACTCGCGGACGTTTCGAACAAGCGCACTGAGGAACTGGATGGGATTGTCAAAGACACGTTTGAACGCGAACTCCAAAAGCTACCAGCTGAACAGCAGCCACTGGCTCGCGCCGCGCGAGAAACTGCGGCTGATAAGCGAACTCCGGAACAGCAGCAATTGATCAAGGAGTTTCCTTTCCTGAACGTCGACCGTGGATCCGTTTATTTGTATCTGCCCGATCGACTGACCGGGTTCAACAAGAAATGGGACGATCTGACTGCCGAGACGAAGAAGAAACGACCGGCTGATGACTATGTGATGTGTCTCAATGAGGTGCCCGGGCAGATTCCGGTAACAAAGTTGTTCTCGCGCGGTGACCACCAGCAACCGCGTCAGGAGATCGCACCGGGCGAGTTGTCTGTTCTTAACTCCGGATCATTGGCAATTCCTGCTGACGATCCCGCAGTGCCAACTTCAGGCCGTCGACTGGCGTATGCGAAACATCTGACGAACGGACAACATCCGCTGGTTGCTCGGGTTCTTGTGAATCGATTTTGGTTGCATCATTTTGGTCAGGGGCTTGTGTCGACGGTTGCGGACTTTGGGGTGAAGGGCGAACAGCCTTCGCATCCGGAACTGCTGGATTGGCTGGCTCGCGACTTTATGGACGAAGGCTGGACGCTGAAACGTTTCCATCGCCAGATGTTGAATTCCACGGCCTACCGTCAAGTGTCTGCTCATCGTCCGGAACTGGACGCTGTGGACGTCGAGAATCGCCTGCTGGGCCGCATGAATGTTCGACGACTGGAAGCAGAAACGGTTCGTGATTCCATCCTGCAGATCAGTGGCAAGCTGGCGGCAAAGCAATTCGGCAAGCCGATCCCGGTCAGCCCGGATGAGGTCGGCCAGTTTGTCGTGGCCGTTGATACTCGCGATTCTGCCGGACGGCCATCGGGGAAAGTCGAGGCGTTGGGTGAAGATGAATTCCGGCGTAGCATTTATGTGCAGGTGCGTCGGTCGATGCCGCTGAGTGTGATTGAGCCGTTCGATCTTCCGCGAATGACACCTAACTGTGACCGGCGGCCGGTTTCGACGGCGGCACCTCAAGCTCTGCTGATGCTGAACAACCCGTTTATGGTGCAGCAGGCCGGCCTGATTGGCGACCGAGTTCGTGCCACAAGCAGCGACTTGCCGACGCAGGCGACTCTGACGTGGCGACTGATTTATGGACGAACTCCTAATGCTGATGAGATCACTTCAGCGGTTGAATTTCTGACTCCTCCGCCGGATGCTCCACCAGAAATTGCAGCGGCGAACTTGAATCTGTTGTGTCAGACCCTGCTGTGTTCGAACGGTTTCCTTTACGTCGAATAGCTCAACCCAGAGAATGCAATGCTTGTGGCAGGCTTAAGAATTGGCATCACCTTCAGCCTGTTGTTCTCAATTGGCATCACAACGACACGCGCTGATGAAACGCAGTTCTTTCGCGAATCTGTCGAACCCCTGTTGAAGCGGCGTTGTTATGAGTGTCATTCGCACTCGGGGTCGGAAATCAGCGGTGGTCTCGTTCTCGACTGGAAAAGTGGCTGGCAAAAAGGGGGCGATCGGGGCCCCGCGATTATGCCCGGTGATCCGGAAAACAGCCTACTGATCAAAGCTGTGCGGCATTCGGATGCGGATCTGAAAATGCCGGAAGAGAAGTTAAGCGATGAAGAAATCGCCGTACTTGTCGAATGGGTTAAGCAAGGGGCCGCTGATCCGCGAGATGCTGAGCCGCAGAAACCAGACTTGAAAGATGCGGCCGACTGGTGGTCGTTAAAGCCTCTGACGCGACCTGAATTCCCGCCGTCTGCGGAAGCCACAGAATCAACGCATCCCATCGATCGATTCATTCGCGAAAAACTTCGAGCGAATGGGCTGACATCATCGGCCCAAGCTGATCGCCGCACGCTGATCCGACGCTTGTCGATTGATTTGCATGGCCTGCATCCTGCGATCGAAGAAGTGGAGACCTTTGTCAACGATCCTGCTCCGGATGCTTATGAACGCCTCGTCGACCGCATGCTCGAGTCACCTCGCTACGGTGAACGCTGGGCACGGCATTGGATGGATACGATTCACTACGCGGACACGCACGGATATGAACATGATGTGCTGCGAAAGAATGCGTGGCGCTATCGCGATTATTTGATCCAAAGCCTGAACGAGGATAAGCCGTGGGATCGATTCATCCGTGAGCAACTGGCGGCTGACGCTTTGTACCCCGAGGAAACTCATCTGATACCGGCTCTTGGTTTCATCGGAGCAGGCACTTACGATCATAGCGCGGCGGCCACGGCGGTCAATGCGTTTGAGAATCTTGACCGCGACGACATGGTGACACAAACGATGTCCGCGTTTGTAAGCACCACCGCCAATTGTGCTCGATGTCATCAGCACAAGTTTGATCCGATTTCTCAGGACGACTACTACTCCCTGCAAGCTGTGTTCGCCGGACTTGGCAAAGGCGACATCACCTTTGATGCGGATGCCTCTGTCGGCAGGACACGACGGCAATGGGCAACTCTGAAAGATGCGGCGGATCGCAAAGACGCGTCTATTCTTTTGCTACCGGAACACCAGACGCTGGTTGCAAAATGGATGAATCAACGAGGCCCCGAGGCCAACTGGCAGCCGCTGGACATCGAAGCGTTTGTGTCGGTCGATGCGGCCATGCTGATGCGTCAGCCGGACGGTTCGATTCTTTCGACGGGGCCACGGCCCGACAAAGAAACGACCACCGTCACCTGTTCGACAACGTTGAAATCCGTCACCGCGCTGCGACTGGACGTGCTCACGGATCCTTCGCTGCCCATGAATGGTCCTGGCCGCATGGACAACGGCAATCTGCATTTGACCGAGTTCGTCGTGCAGGTGTTTTCGCCGAAGTCTCCCGAGCCGAAGCAATTGGCATTTCGTAGAGCAACCGCGGATTTTGATCAGTCGGGATGGACTGCCAGTCACGCGATCGACGGCAATCTGACCACAGCTTGGGGCATTCATCCTCAGGTCGGACAACCTCATTTGATTGTCTTTGAGCTGGCGGAACCACTGGCTGTGGAACCGGGAATGAAACTGTCCGTGTTGATGCGACAAATCCACGGCGGTGGTCATATCGTCGGGCGATTTTCACTGTCGGCGACAGATTCTGACGCGGAGCTAACAGCAGTCGTACCTCTGGAAATCAATCAGATTCTAAAACTCGCAAATGATCAGAGAACTCCTGAACAACAACTGGCTCTCGCGGCCCAAGTCGTTAATCAACTGGCGTCTGAAGAGCTTCAAAAACTGCCTGAGCCAGCTAAACTTTATGCCGCCGGAACCCGTGCGGAAAACGAACGAGGAGTCATCACCTTCGCGGCACCTCGCACGATTCATGTGCTGCGACGCGGAGATCTCGACAAGCCCGGCGCGGAGGTTGGTGCGGGGGCATTGTCAGCGGTTTCTGCTCTGCCGGCCCGCTTTGAAATACCGGACGGCGCTCATGAGTCCCAGCGACGTGCGGCATTGGCCGAGTGGATTGCTCATCGCGACAACCCACTGACATGGCGCAGCATTGCCAATAGAACCTGGCATTATCATTTTGGTCGAGGCCTGTGCGATACGCCGAGCGATTTTGGCCGCATGGGCGGTGTTCCGTCTCATCCGGAATTGCTGGAATGGTTGTCCATCTGGTTTCGGGACGATGCAAAAGGCTCACTGAAATCGCTGCATCGATTGATCGTTACATCGGAAACGTGGAAGCAATCTTCAGCCCATCGAGACGATGCCGCGCAGGTTGATACGGATAATCGTCTGCTCTGGAAAATGAATCGACATCGCCTGGATGCAGACAGCATTCGCGATGCAGTGCTTGTGGTCAGCGGCCAACTGGATTTGACGACGGGCGGCCCTGGTGTTGCTCATTTTCTGTCGAGCCCCGGGCCCCAGCTGACGCCGGTTCTGGACTACGACTCGTTTGACTGGAGTACTCCTGGGGCCACTCGTCGCAGCATCTATCGAATTGTATGGCGAAGCATTCAGGATCCGTTTATGGAAGCTCTTGATTTCCCGGACCTTGGTCATCTGTCGCCGGTGCGAGGCTTCTCGTCGTCTTCACTGCAGTCGCTGGTGTTATGGAACAATCACTTCATGCTGCACTTTGCCGAGAAGTTTGCGGCCCGCGTTGAAACGACAGGCTCAACATCGCAGGATCATGTCATCGCGGCCATTCGCAGCTGCTGGCTCCGAGAACCCACCATTGAAGAACTGACGGTTCTTGAAGAACTGTCGTCCAGTGGCGGCCTGACATCGGTCTGTAGAGCGTTGTTGAACTCCAACGAGTTCCTGTTTGTAGACTGATCGTCTTCACTTGTGGATTTAGAACGGTATACTCGGGGACCTGCAACGGCGATTTTTCTTCCTGCCATCCCAATTTCACCACGGGAGTTCATCATGAAGTCTGAGAACAGAGTTGAATCCGGTGTTTCTGAGTGCTGCTCAGTCAATCGCCGCTCTTTTGTGAAAGCCGTTGCTGCGGCCTCTTCGCTGGCGATGCTTCCTAGGCGGGCATTTGCCGCCGGATTATTCGCCGGGCCGTCACGTACGAGTGCCTCAGAGACGGCAGTCGCCGAGTTCTACGCATCGCTGACCGACGATCAGAAGAAGGTGCTCTGCTTCAACTTCGAGCACGAGCTACGACACCGTATCAGCGCGAACTGGCATGTGACCAAGCCTACGATGGGAGAAACCTTCTTCACATCTCCACAGCGTGAGATGGTGGGACGGATCGTAAAAGGTCTTTGCAGTGAAGAAGGCTACGAGCGGATGACTCGGCAGATGGACGAAGATGCCGGTGGTCTGCATGAGTTCAGCGTCGCAATGTTTGGTGAGCCGGGTTCAAAGCAGTTTGAGTTTATGTTGACCGGTCGACATCTAACCCTGCGAGCCGATGGTGACAGTGTTGACAAGGCCGCCTTCGGAGGGCCGATCGTTTATGGTCATGATCAGGGCGAATCAGATGCATCAAAGAACATTTACTTCTATCAGACTCAGCAGACCGATGCCGTCTTTAAGTCGTTAACATCAGAGCAGGCCGCTAAGGCTCTGCTGGAGAAAGCACCGGCCGAGGCTGCTGTGCAAGTGCAGGGCGATGGTGGGAAGTTTGCCGGGATCAAGGTTGGCGATCTGCAGGCTGAGCAGAAGGCCATGGTCGAGAAAACTCTGGGAGTGTTGCTTGCTCCGTATCGCAAAGAAGATATCGACGAGGTCATGCAGGTGCTGAAAGAGTCCGGTGGAGTCGATCAATTGCACATGGCGTTCTACCAGCAGGAAGACGTCGGCGGCGATAAGACCTGGGACATATGGCGTGTGGAAGGTCCATCCTTCGTATGGCACTACCGAGGTGCTCCGCACGTTCATGCTTACATCAATATCGGCCATGTGAAGAAGTCGTAGCCGGTTCTCTTCTGATCATGTGTGCCACTGACCTTACATAACGCTGATACTCTCGATGAATGGAAGCCCGCTGCTGGAAAGTGGTGGGCTTCTTTTTTTGACGAATTGTGGATGCGTTGTCGTGAGAATGATATCGTTTCAGCCACGGCCACTCGCTTGCTGTGCGATGCCTTCCCAAAGCATGCCAGTTGTCTTCGGCAAAGGCAACGCAGTACTCAGTTCTGCTCCACCATATTGCGAATCACTTCTTCCGCGAGCGCATCAAAGTCGACTCGGTTCAATGAGGTTGATACCAGATCCTGGTAAACGCCCTGAGTCGACTGCATGGCTTCATTGGTAATCTGCTGTCGCATTTTGCGAGACAGCATGAGCTTTGCAGCTTCTGTTTCAGACATCGTCCCAGCACGCACCGCCGGTGAATTTTTTGCCGCATCAATTTGCTTCTGGGCCTCGCCTTGCCAGCGTTCGGCTTTGTCAGGTTCCTCCAGAATGGCATCCGCCACCATCGTGGTCTCGCTGTCCTGATTCTCTCGACTCGCCAGGTTGCCTCGACCTCGCCCGGACGTTCGATTCTTGGCACCAGGCACCGGACCGGCGTATTCCTGTTCGAACACGCCTGCGGAATCTTTCGGCCTGTTGTTCGAACCTGAAAGGCTGAACCCCACCGGATCCACGAAGTATTTGGCGACCGAATCCTTCACCTTCTGGTCCTGCGACACCAGCCACATCACCATGAAGAAAGCCATCATGGCCGTTACAAAGTCTGCGTAGGCCACTTTCCAGGCACCACCACCGCCACCCGCCATCTGTCTTCTCCTTCAGCGACTGCTGTTCCCGTTCTCCGACTTACATGCACGGTTGCTATTTCGCGGCGTCAACCGCCTTCAGCATTTCATCGAGTTCTTTGGCCGTTGGTCGAACTCCGGTCCCGCAGCCACGACGAACATTATCCATGACGGCTCGAGGTGACCCTCCGCCGGCGAATCCAACCACGGCGGCCACAATTGTGCGTCGCAAGGCAACTTCTTCATGTCCCAGAGCGTCCATCGCACCGGCCATCGGGCCGACCATGCCGTATGAAGCCAAAATTCCAAGGAACGTTCCGACGAGAGCGGCACCTACTTTGTGACCAATCTCTTCCACGGGACCACCGATGGCTCCCATGGTGACCACGATCCCGAGTACCGCCGCGACGATCCCGAATCCCGGCAAACCGTCCGCCGTTCTTGTCATCGCCATGACGGCCGCATGATGCTCTTCTTCAAACACATGAATCTCTGTCTCCAGAAGCGCCTGCAGATTGGCTGCATCGTTGCCTTCCATCGCGCCCTGCAAAGCACCTGTCACGAATTCCATCAGATGGTGGTCATTGGAGACTTTCGGATACTTTTTGAAAGTGGCGTTGTCATGTCCTTCGGCAAGAATCGATTCCCACGCCAGCATTCCATCGCGTCGTGCAATTCGAAACAGTTCGTAATGCAGCTGGAAGATCTGGTTGTAGGTGACTTTCCCAACATTGCCTCCTTTCAGCGTGGCGATCAGACCATGGATCAAGTCCTTGATCACTTTTAAAGGAGAGCTGCAGACCATGGCTCCGAGAGCCGCGCCTCCGATGGTCACAATTTCCGAAGGGTGAACGAGCGAATGCATGTTCCCGCCCGCCATGGAGAATCCGGTGAGCACCGAACCGATAACGATGATGATTCCGATGATAACCAGCATGACCCGACCTCAGAAAATGACGTACCCAGCGAGCAAACACGCTGAAGCATCCGTCGGGCTTATCGAGGCCAGTGGGCTGGACTTGTCAGAATTCCTGACAGCACACGCGACAAACCCACGGGGTTAGTCGGCACAGTCCGCAGAGTCATCGTAATTCACGAGTCTGCATTGCACGGAGTGATTGATCAAATCGGATTGGGCCGCAGGTGTCTCTTGCCTGTGGAAATGAAGTACTGAAACCCTCTGACGTGCCTGCTCTGTTTGATCAGGTGCGCACATCGCAAATGGGACAGGCACCGATCCCAGGTGTTGTTGCTCATTGTTTAGGGTGCACTGCGATCGGAGCTAGTCCCATTTGCTCCAGTTCCCGTGCGTGATACCGGCTAGCCTGCCTGGGGAAAAACCCGCGGGCTATTCCTGCTTTTCTTCGTCACCCTTCTCGTCCTCTTTCGGCCCCTTCTTTTCGTCCTCTTTCGGGAACTTCGTCTCATTGATGTGTTTGATTTCGTCCCCCGGATCGGCGAGCGTCAACTTCCCCTTGAGCTTGATGGAATCAGGCGGCTCGCAGGTCTTTGAATTGCAAGCCTGGAACTTAATCTCCACTTCAACATCAGCTTTCTCAGCCATCTCGGCCGCATCAGTTTCCAGCAGGGCGTAGATGATCACCTTTCCGCCGTAAACATGAGAAGGCTCGTCCTGACCTTCGACTTCCAGAAGCTCATGCTCCGGATATTTCACTTTGGTCATCTTTACCTTTTGCTCACTGGTGATCTTGACCTCGGTCGGAATCATAAAATCCGGGTTAGCTGGATTCGCATTAATGTGCCACTCGTTGGCAATCGTCAGCTCGATCGCCACCGGGCATTTGCCTCCGCGCTGAAGCTTGTCGAAGTAAGGGTAGATCTTTGCCTTAATCGGACGCTCATCGTAGTTACGTTTGAATGGCGATGGCTTGGCCGGATCCGGCAGCACTGGTTTGAACGATTGCTGTTCCTCAACTGCCGCTGGGCTGTTAATGCTCTTTTCTTCCACGACTGGGTTTTCATCGCCCAGGCTGCAAAATCGCATGTCCTGACGAACAAGCTGACGAACATACGGCCGACGATCTCTGGAAGCTCGGCTTGTTGAGTCGCCATCAGTTGCACTGACAGCTTTGCCGGACTCCGCCGCCTGAAGCTTCAACAAATCCTGCAGAGCCAAAGCGAGACCGGAACATGCCGAAGGAGATGATTCCAGCATCCCGCTGAATCTCTGCAGTGTTGTCTCAGCGAGCGACCTGAATGACTTGTTTTCGGCCTGTTGGCCAAGCGCCAGCAAATTGCGGATGGTCATGCTGTTTCCGGATGGCGTCACAGAGTCATACGGTGTGCTTGTTCGAGCAAATAACTGTTCCTGATCATTGGCTGTGAAGAAGAACGTTTTCTGCGTCTCATCATAGAACTGAGCAATCTGCTGATTCATCAATTCCGATGCGGCTGTCTGCCAGCGTACTTCTCCGGTGGATTCATGCAAAGCTCGCAACGCTGACACGAGACACGCATAGTCGTCCAGAAACCCGCGCTGGCCGGCAGTATTGTTTCTCCAGGATCGCAGCACGTGGCTGTCAGAATCTCGCAACTTTGTCAGCAGGAAGTCAGCAGCGGTGGCGGCAATCTTCAGGTCGGTTTCACGTCCAGGCAGGCGGCCACTTACCGCCAGCCCCTGAATCATCAGGGCATTCCATTCCGTCAGCACTTTGTCGTCCAGCATCGGACGTAGACGTTCCGACCGAACCTTCAGTAGCTGCGACCTCATCGCAGCCAGTTGCTGTTCGACCACGGTTACATCCAGCGATCGAGCTGCTGCCAGTTCCGCAATGGTCGTCGGCAAAAACAGGACGCGGCCATGCTCAAACGACTGAGGCTGTTTAAACCCGTAGGCTTCGAGAAACAGATCGGCCTCTTCAGCCTTCAGAGAATCTCGAACCTGTGGCTCAGTCCACGCATAGTATTCTCCTTCGATGGCATTCGTTTCGGCATCCAGTGCCGAACAAAAACCTCCATCAGGAAGAGTCATCTCGCGAGTTAGAAATCCAACCAGTTCGTCAATGACCTGATCGTACAATGGATTCTTTGTCACCCGAGCTGCATGAGCATAGACCTCCAGCATCTGAGCCTGATCGTAGAGCATCTTTTCGAAGTGGGGCACGTTCCAGCGTCGATCCGTGCTGTACCGATGAAACCCGCCGCCCAGATGATCACGTATACCGCCTTTCGCCATCTCCGTCAGAGTATGGTCAACGATCTGCAGCAGGGCCGGGTCTTTGTTTTCCTCATAGAGACTCAACAGAAAAATCAGACGCGGAACGTTGGGGAATCGAGGTCCGTCCGGTTTGCGTTCATTAAAATCGACGCCGCCATGAACACTGTCATAACGTTTGCCAATGTCATCAGCCACAAGCTTCAATTGCTCACGCTTCAATTCCGACTGCTCTGCAAGAACCGATGGACCTGAAAGCCGTCGCACTTCACGAGAGATCATCGTCGCAGTGCTGTTGATGGACTCTCTCTGATCGGTCCACAGATCCTGAATGCGTCCGGCTGCAGTCAAAAATCCTGTTCCTCCTTCGGCCGAATCTTCTGGCGGAAGGTATGTAGCGCCGGCAATCGGCTGTCCGTCCGGAGTCAGGAACATCGATAGCGGCCAACCGCCGCCCCCACGACTTCCCGCAGCCTGTAGATAAACAATCAGACTCGTCATGTAGATGTCATCAATATCCGGTCGCTCTTCGCGATCGACTTTGATGCAGACAAAGTGCTTGTTCAGAAACTCGGCGACCTGCTCGTTGGAGAACGTCTTGCGTTCCATCACATGGCACCAGTAGCAACTGCTGTAGCCTACGGACAGAAAGATAGGTTTTTCTTCTTTCTTTGCTTTCTCAAAAGCTTCCGGTCCCCAGGCATACCAGTCTACTGGGTTGTGAGCATGCATCAGGAGATAAGGGCTGGATTCTTTCGCGAGGCGATTCGCAGGGTGCTTCGCAGCGGAGCTCTCATCCTTCGAATTGGCTGCATCGGCTTCTGATTCTGGCTTCTTCGTTTCGTCAGCCAAAGTCACAAGGTTCGGTTGCCCAATGCTAACGGACAAAACTGTGAGCAAAAGAACCAGGGGTCCGGACTTAAGCAAGGTGGTGATCAACATGCTGGATAACTCTTCGATAAACGTTCGCCTCGAACCATTCTTTTCGAACGAGGTACCCTCGTACATCATGGAGCGATCAGGCAAACCACGGAAATCACGATATCACGCCGGAACGGCGGCCTCAGCATTCTAGGCACTGGAGCCGCGAAGATGAACTCCGGCACAATCTGCCGGTTCCCGACGGCATAAATCGGGGGAGTTCAGGGGATTTAGGAGGCCTCAGATGGCAGTTAGCGGGGATTAGAGAAAATCAGCCAGCAATTCGCTTCCTGCTGATTTTCGGAATTGATCATCGGAAGAGGATCGTAAGGCCGAAAAAAGGAACAGCATGTTGCGCTGGAGTGCATGGATTGCGCTACGCGAATTGTACGGAATGGATGGAACCATGGAATCGCCGATTATCGCGAAACTGCCACGCGGACACCGCATGGATCGACAATTCGGAATCGTTTACGACGTCGCTCCGTCTCAGGCGGATGACCTGACTCTGATCGACGGCATTCGAACGCGCGAAGCCGTGCTGCTGAATCAGCGAGGCATCTACCTGTTCGGGCAGATTGCCCTCTGGCGTCACCGCGAAATCGTGGAGATCAGCGGTGAACTGCAGATTCCGGTCTCTCGCATTGTCGACGAAGGCTGGATGGAACAAGCTCGCTCTCTGAGCCATCCTGTTCCAACCGGCAGCGCTTACGATCTTCCCGCGTCGGCCTTTCGCACGATCAGCCTTCTGGTCTGCGCATTGCTGGTGGGCGTGTTTACAATTTACATGTTGGGACGCCATCGCAATCAGCCGCTGACCGGCGTGCTCTCTGCTGACATCACTTCCATTCGAGTTCCCGCACCGTCGCGTCTGACGGCTGTGCATGTCAAAGCCGGACAGGAAGTCTTCTCCGGGCAGCCATTGCTGACGCTCGAAAAGCTTGAACATCTTTCGATGCTGGAAGATCAGGAACGAACCGTTCGCAAGCTGACTCAGGAACTGAAACGCGCTGAAGCGCAGGCGAAAATCGAAGCTGAATGGCGGACCAGTGAACTTGACCGCGAATTGACGGACGTTCGCCTACAGATTGCTCAACGCAAATCACCAGCGCTGTATCAGCAGGCTCGCACTACAGACGCTTCAAATAGCCGTCGTGGGACTCGCATTTCCCCGGTGTCTGCTCAAGCGACACTCGCATCGCTGCCGGCAAAAGCTCGTGCCGGCGGACTCATGTTCTTCAGCGGCAGCGGACAAGCATCTCCAACACCAATCGTTCCGGCACTGCAATCAGTCCCTGTGCGAACCGCGATGGCTCCGCGTGAAGATGTCGTGTCTGATTCGCCGACTATGGACTTGGTACCAGCTCCCGCTGAAGCCGCACCCGTCGATGAACAGTCACAGAAGCTGCATTCCGAGGAAACTCGATTGTCGTCTTTGCGAGAAGCCTTGCCCTCGACCGTGAATGAAGCCATGGGCGTGACTTCGCTCAAAGAACAATTGGACGATGCCAGCACACATCTGGAAACCATGAAGTCTGTCAGCCGCGAGATCCACGTGAACGCACCGGTCTATGGTGTCGTGGGTCAAGTTCGTTATCGCCAGGGCGACGACTTGCCGAATGGCGAGATCATGGTACGAATTCTTCACACCGATCGCCGCTACATCATGGTGCATCTGCCAACCCGCCGCGTGACGGAGATGCAGGCGGGACAAGAAGTGGAACTGATGTTTCCGGGCAATCAGGAATTCCGAGGCCAGATCGTGGACGTGCCGATGCTGGCCGACACCACCGGCTCTTCGGGAGATACTCTCGCCGCCGTCCGCATCGAACCCGTCGGCCGCCTCTGGCCCATGATCCCAGTGGGGTCACAGGTTGATGTGGTGTCATTGCGATAAGGTGCGTTCTTGGCGATACGACGCTATTGCCGCTGTACAGCCGCTACCAGATCGATGCTGATCGGGTCGTGAATCTTCAGATCATCCACTTCGGTTTTGCCGACGATGACAAGTAGGCCGCGTTGGCTTTTGCGGCCGTCGGGGTAGCCAAAGATTTGCTGGCCGTCGTTGAGAGTTACGCGGACTTCGAAGGTCTCATGAACTCCCGGTAACTCCGGATGCACGATGTCCGGGAAGCGTTCCCAGGCCCATGTCCACAGAGTCGGATTCACATCGGCTCGCCCGGCAATATCGAACCACTCCTGCTCGGCTTTTCGCAGCTCTTTGAATGTCGCCTGCCGACACCAGACGCGTAGGACCGACTCGATCCATTCGCGACGAGCTGCGGCCAATTGCTCAAAGTTGACGGGAGCCGTAATGCTCGGTGAGCACTCTTCTGACATGAACGAAGTCCTGACGGATACAAAGCTGTCGAGATCGGAGCAAAGTCCCGTCGGCGGAGCGACGGGTGTACCGTACACCCGTCGTTCCACCGACGGGACTCTTGTCCCCTGGGTCATCATCGGAGCGCTGCTGTGTATTGCCTGGCCAGCCA
>CAIXQV010000925.1 GCA_903921605.1 uncultured Planctomycetaceae bacterium
ACCGACTCCTCCGGATACAACGTCGTTGCCAGCTCCACCATGAATCTGATCGTTGAACTCACTACCAACAATCGTATCATTGCCAGCATTGCCGCTAATCGAGACAGATGCCAGGTTTCCGTAGGCGGCCTTCGTGACTTTCGAAAGATCAATAGAGTTTGCTCCCGTCCCACCGACGACCTCGATTGAACGAACGTCGGATGCTGACAGGATGCCGCTTCCATAGGACACAGCGATGTTGTTTAGCAACACCTGATTGAGATCATTGACTCCAATTGCCATCGTTTCCGCGCCAGTGCTCGACACTTTGAGCGATTGGGTCGACGCGTCGAAATTCGCGCTGGCAGACAGTAAGCGACGGTTCTCCAGTGATACTTGCGCACAGGTAGTCACAGGCCGACGGTTTCGCCTTTTCGCCTTGAGGCCTAATCCCACCCTGACCCACTGAAAGAAGTCGAACCTCAGCATAATTAACAGTCTCTCTGGCGTTTTTGGGTTCTCACTAGAACGGAAATTCACGCGACCTTCGCAGATTTCCAGCGTTCGTTTCCTACGCCTCGCAACCTATCGCTAAGTCACAGACCTAGTTGACCAAGGCAGCACAGGAGGAAGCCACAAACAAGTAAGTAGCAGAGGATTCATCAGATTACATTGCCACTTACTATTTGAATCATATTCATTACAGTCGCCTGCCATAATCCTTTTTTTCGCAGACGACCCATTTCACCCAACCACACATCTAGATTATTCGTTGCAGCGATTCTTACGCAGAGCACCCACACATAGGTAAGCCCATGATTATCTTCCGAGCCGTCATTCTCGGGTCTTGCCGACCAAACAAAGAGCGCCTGAAGGTACTCGCGATCGACGAGCCGGTTTGGACGTTTCGTGAAACTCTTTGGGGGACGATGTGATTCACGTGCATCGCTGTCAAGGAGATAGCATGAACGGATTAGAATTAATCGACGGAATGGCGTTTGAGTTGGCCCTGTCGGTGGTGCCAGAGTACTCGCATCGAAGATTCCCAGGAAGTTGACTCAGCCGCAGTTGCTGACGTGCTTGGTGCTCAAGACATATCAGAAGTCAGCGTACCGCTGCACGTAAGATTTGTTGGGCAGTGCTGATCGGATGTAGGCAGCGATCATACCAAGGCCCGAATTCCCGCGGTGAACGCGGCCATGGACTCCATCGTCATGGAGTTGACGACTCGAAGCGAGTATTGCGAAATACGATCCGTTGGCCGCAGAAAGCAATACTTTACGCTTTCGCTGGCGATTCTGTTCAGCGTGTTGATGCGGTGCGTGATGGTGATCAGCATTGGTCCGTGCAACGGCAAACGAGAAGCCCGCATTTTGTTGACTCACGAGGCGGAAACAATGTGGCCGCGGCGATTACTCGAGAATGCGGGCTAAGACGCCGACTGGATACCTAACTTCTGCCACGGCGACTGGGAGGTCCGCAGCCTGATTCACCTGGTCCGCTATCCTTCCGATGGTACTGCTGGCGGAAATTAGTGATCGCGGATACTGCGACTTCCCCAAGTGTATGGACAACGCCGGCACATCGAACCCTTTATGAGCGGCCTAAGACGCCGGACCGGTTCGCCTCTCACCACTCATCTCTCGCAAACCCGGCACGCTTGACGCCGAATCCGCACTCCGAGTCGTCGCCTATTCCCTCTATCGTTCACTTTTCTTGAAAGCGGCGACGTCGTCGACACTAGATAACCGCCTCGG
Organism: uncultured Planctomycetaceae bacterium; assembly: GCA_903921605.1. The sequence continues at coordinate 1,737 of CAIXQV010000925.1, forward strand.
CCAGGTACGGTGACTGACCGATTGAACACCTATGATTGCACCTCGCGTTCCAACGTTCTCACAAGAAAACCGGATTAACAAAGTAGAGATCTGCTTATTAAACAAATGAATGCGTAGGGGGGGATTTAGAATGTAAGGGTATGATGGTTGGGAGGATTGTCTGTGTTTTGGTTATTTCCGGATGTGTGCGTTCATTGACATCACCGATCTGTTTTCTGGACGACGACTGACAGCTCTTTTGCTGCTGGTCACGTCTGCACTGACCATATTTCCAATTGTCCTTCCAATGGGGACACGTGAGCCCGATTCTGCTGTTGAAGGCAAAGATTTGTCGGAGCCATTCCCTTGCCAGGCCCGAGCCTGCGGTTGCCGATCAGCAAAGCAGTGCTGGAAGAGGTGCTGCTGCTTCACGAATGCCCAGAAGCTGGCATGGGCGAAAGCAAATCGAGTTCAGGTACCGGCTTTCGTCGTCGAGTCAGCTCGGCAGGAGGCATCCCCAAAAGCAGTGGCCTCTCAGTCCGCTGCCCGAAAGTCACAGGCCTGTTGTACGGCGACCGGGTCTTGCCATGCTGAGCCAGGACAGGCGAAGACCTCTGCTACCCTGCCGAACACGCTGCGGAATTCTGGTTCAAAGAGCCCGTTTGCCGTCGGTGTCCAAGCCTTGCAGTGCCAGGGAATCGACCAGAGTCTGTTTGGCCAGCTGATCAGTATTCAGCCGCCCGCTCTATCAGTTTTCTTATGCGATGAATTCGATCAAGGGGAAGTGATGCCGCCATTACGCTGTGCACCACTCATCCCCTGTGATCAGGAGCCACCGACTCCACCGCCACGACAGGCCGCCTGAGACGCCGCGAAATGCGGAGACGTCTACTGTCTGAACGCCCCGCGTGCGTTGTCACTGCGGGTCATGGCGGTCTGTGGCAATACGCTTCCGGCTGGTCTAAATCATACCTTCAGAGTACGAGTGGCCAGCGAGGTCGTGTCCATAGTTCTTTCTGTTGTCTCTGATGGTTTACTGAGTTTCTTCTCCCGGGCGCTGCCCTAACGGCTGCGAGGCGCGTTTACTTGCTCATCACCGGTGTTTTGGGCTGTGATCCATGACACGGGACGACGGGCAGTCTGAGAACCTGCCACGCCGTTTCGGTACTGACACCCCTTCCCTTACACCATTGCGAGTCCAAATACATCGGACTCGTGAATCACAAAGGTCTTTTTCATGTCATTTTCGAATCGTGTGCTGCGTCGTAATCGCGGCTTCACACTTATCGAACTTCTTGTCGTCACCGCCATCATCACCGTGCTGATCGCACTGCTGCTGCCCGCCGTACAGCAGGCTCGCGAGTCGGCCCGCCGGGCGCAGTGCAAGAACAACCTCAAGCAGATCGGCCTGGCTCTGCACAACTACGAGTCAAGCCACAGCTGTCTGCCTCCGGGACGGGTTGGATTTCCGATGACCTTCTCCTCGTTGGCGGCCATCCTGCCGTACGTGGATGGAGGAAACTTGTACAACCTGATCGACTTCAATAAAGCCCCCACTTACGTCGAGCCGCCGGTCGCCCCCTATTCGCAGAATGTCGTCGCAGCCATGACGAAGATTCCGATGTATCTCTGCCCAAGCGATTTCGGATCAGTGGAGGGGAATTCCTACGCATCAACCAACTACGTGGCTTGTACCGGTAGCGGGGCCAGCGTCGCAGCTCGATACATCCGCAAGGGCGATGGGGTGATGATGGACGTGAAGCTCGGTGGCCTGACCCGCTTCCGTGACATCATCGATGGAATGTCGTCCACTGTGGCGT
>CAIXQV010000926.1 GCA_903921605.1 uncultured Planctomycetaceae bacterium
GGAGCCGAAGCAACCTCCGGCAATTGAACAACGCCGCTGCAATTTGGACAACGAATCTTCTTCCCGGCATGTTCGGCCGCAACCGCCAGCGTTTTCGCGCAACCCTGGCATAGAGCAGTGATCTTCATGGTTCACCGAACATACAAGAACTCATTCGACATCAACATGGCCTGAGCAACCGCCGTCCATGTCGCCAGTGGATGAGTTGTCGGATCAACACCGTCGTTTTGCAACTGACTTGTCAGCTTGTCTGCTGATGCCAGCAGTTGATCAATCTCTCCAGGTTCCGCTGGTCGGCCCAAGGTTCGCAGGAACAGAATCCGCGAACGCTCACGAGCATCCTCCGGATACTCCTTCAGCAGTTCACCAGCCAAATGTTCGGCCGCTTGAATCACCAGATCACTGTTCATTAAAAACAGAGCCTGCGAAGCTACCGTGGACGAAGCTCGATCTCCGTTCGGAACTGTGCCATCCGTGCAATCAAACAGAGACATTGCGTCATACAGATTATTGCGAATCACAGGTAGATAAACCGACCTGCGTTTCGAATCATATGATGTTCCATCCTTAGACGTGTGATCAAACAGGAACTCCCGATTCTTCACGTGCAGCATGGATTGTCCCATCGACCGATCCAGCAGACCAGAAACAGCAAGCACGGAATCTCGCACGGACTCCGCTCCAAGTCTCTGAGTCGACCAGCGCCACTGGAGAATATTGTCCGGATCTTTCCCCGCCGCAGCATCATTGTGTTCATGACTGAGCTGCCAGGTTCGCGACATCATGATATTGCGATGCAACGTCTTCAGTGACCAGCCGTTCTTCACGAAGTCACTGGCCAACCAGTCCAGCAGAGCCTGGTTCCCGGGGCGATCACCCAGCTTGCCGAAGTTATCCGCTGTGGAGACAAGACCTCGGCCGAAATGCCACCGCCAAACTCGATTCACGATCACTCGCGCGGTCAGCGGATTAGCCGGACTCGTTAACCAATCCGCGAATTCACGGCGACCACTGTGTTCTGCCGGAGCAGCGAACTTTTCCACAGCCAGCACGACAGGCACGCCACGATCAATACTTCGTCCCGGCGACAGATGATTGCCACGCATCAGAATTTTCGAACTTGTCACGGTCCCTTCAGCAACGCCCATGGCTGTCGGCAGTTCAGGGATCGTTGTTTCCAGTTGCTTCAGATCTTCTCGCAATGCGGCCAATTCTTTCTTCGCTTCTTCAGGCAACTGGTCTTCTGAAACCTGTTGTGCCGTTCCGGTTCCAGCAGAAACAGCCGCGGCTGTTTTCGCTTTCTCCAGATAGTCTGCGATCTCTTTCTTTCGAGCTTCGATTTTTGCCTGATGAGCTTCCAGGTTGGCCTTATCCGCGGCCGTTGCGATGGAATTCTCATTCCACTTTGCAATTCGCTTCAACGACTCCATCGTCTTGGTGCTCTGGAAGATTCCCGCGATCGCGTAGTAATCGGCCTGAGCGATCGGATCAAACTTATGATCATGGCAACGAGCACA
>CAIXQV010000927.1 GCA_903921605.1 uncultured Planctomycetaceae bacterium
GATCGAACGCACGATCAGCTGGCTTCAATATCAAAGACGACTCCTCGTCCGACATGAAAGACACGCCCACCTCTTCGAAGGATTCCTACATCTGGCTTGCATGATGCTATGCCTGAAGGGGTTTTGAAACTGCCTCTAGTAAAGATCGTGTCAGATCGCCCCGGGTTGATTGCAGTCGACGTTGAATGCTCATCCAGCCAACTCCTGATTCTTTCCGAGAGCTATTCACCCGGCTGGAAAGTCACTGTGAATGGAGAGATGTCCTCGATTCTCAGAGCGGAAGTGGACTACATGGCTTGTGAGATTCCCGCTGGCCAGTCCCGCGTGCAGTTTCGCTTCGAGCCGGATAGTGTGACTGCTGGCTTTCGGATCTCCGTGACTTCTCTTTCGTTCTTGTGCCTTGGAGCCGCGGTGTTCTACCTTCTGAAGTTCCGTCAGATCTCTCAAAGAAAACCGGATGTGGGGCGAACGACCACAGATTCGCTAACACATTAAAACAACCGTCTGACGAATTATGGACTGGACTCTGATCTCGTTTTGGTCGCTCGCTCTTTTGCTGATTGTGGTCAATGCCGGAAGCCTGGTCCTGAACCTGCTCCTTCTTCCCGGTAACTGGCTGATGGTCGCGAGTTTGACCATTTATTTGCTTGGCACCAGTTTCGAACACGGTCCGACATGGACCATCCTGATCATTTCAGTGGCGCTTGCGGCTCTGGGCGAACTGCTCGAACTGATGCTTGGTTCTGCCAAAGCCGCAAAGAAAGGTGCCAGTCGCCGAGCCATGCTGTTGTCGTTGGTGCTGTCGTTTGTCGGCAGCATTGCCGGAACATTTCTGATACCGATCCCGGTGGTCGGCAGCGTCATCGGAGCTATCCTCGGTGCCGCTGCCGGTGCCTTTGGCGGCGCGTGGCTAGGCGAAGCATGGATCGGCACCGAGATGACTCGCCGCAACGAAATTGGCACCGCTGCAATGTCCGGGCGATTAATCGGAATGATTGCCAAGTTTGCGATCGGAACGGCGATCTTCGCCATTCAGATGGTCAGTTTTTTCTTTCGGTAGACCTCAAGCAGTTACTGCACAGCCAGCTTCGCAATCTCGTCAGCCGTCAAGGCTCGATTGAACACCGCGGCTTCATCAAGGCGGCCTTCCCAGTTGGAGTCGTTGTCGCTACGACCGCCGAGCATGAATTCTTCGATCGAAACGGCCGGAGCTTTACCTTCGATTTCAAGCTTTCCGTTCAGATAGACCTGAACCTTCTCGCCATCGCGAACCAGAACGACATGGCTCCAGACCCAGCGAGGAATCTGGGTCTTGCCTGCCAGACGCTCCTCTGCAGACTGGCCATGCTGATAAATCAAAGTCCCGGTATGTCCGCTCTTTCCACCGACACCCAGATGCTCACCAAAATTGCTCAAGCCGTGGTCGTTATCTCGCGAATAAAACCAGCCGCTGACATCACGTCCGTCGTTCGGCATGCCGTTCCAGATCCAGAGCGAAACGCTATAAGATGTTCCAAGGTCGGCTGCTCGTGAACGCAGGCGACCGCCAACAAAGTGCGGTGCTCGGTTGGTGGCGTTTGCTCCGCAGAACGCTGCTGATTGAGCACCTTCAAGATAATACGTAATCGCAGCTTCATAGTGAGCATCGCGATGATGGCCGCTGAAGTCTGCTGCGACCGGGCCGGTAAATTCATTCAGTCGCCACCACGCGGCTGGCTTCAGTGATTGAATTGTTTCAGACGCGACCCCAACGGGCAGACCGTAGCTGCGACGAGCTTTCCCGCTGACAGTCTCCAGCAAGCTAATCGCAGCCTGCGTAATCTTCGCTTCGGCTTTCACTTCCAGGCCTGCCGATCGAGCTTCCCAGGTGTTGTAACCGCCGAAGGCATGCTGTTCGACCGGCGGAATATAACCATCGCCACCGTTGGCCAGTTCAATCACCATATTGTGCGCCAGAGGACTGGCCGCTTTGATCTTGAGCCCTGTGATGGCATACGTTTCGTTCGGAGTTGTCGCGATACCGATGTCCCCGATTCGCAAAGCCTGAACGACGATTTCAGCCTGCTGGGCTTCATGCAGGAGGATCTGCTCGCGAGCATAAACCTCTGTCTGAGTTGTCGGCAGGCGATCTCCGACGTCATTCATGATGCGCTGAGACCATTCCAGCAGTTGCTTGTCGGGAACTCGATACTTCAATGTCATTCGCTGTTCGGCCATCGCAATACTGACATCGTCACGATACTGCACACCTTCCAGAACCTTCATCGCGATGTCCAAAAGACCGTTAGCGTACGCGTCGATCGTCAGGGCAGGATCCCATGAATCTGGTTTTGTATAGTCACGACGCCAGATGTCGCCGCTGCAACCATGTGACATCATGCCGACAAAGTTGCTGTCCGAAGCAAGGCGTTGCCTGAGCCCTTCGCTGAACAGTCCAAAGTAATCTGCACTGATGTCGGAATCACCAAAGTAGTGCATCGAGAAATTCCCCAGCACGGCCAGCGGCTTCCCATCGCGAGTCTGAACAGAGATCAGCGAAAACTGTGGATCTTCCGGTCCGGCTTCACCGACGGCATCGTCCCAGTTGGCTCCGGCATGCATATTGGCACGTACGGTGAGATTGCCAAACGGATCTTCTGCGATGCGATCCGGGCGACGAATCCATTGTCGTACAGCGGTATATTCTGGTGCTTCGGCCGAAGCGAAACCAATCCGAGCCGGCTGTTGAGCCGCCTGAGCAGCCGCGATGACCTGCACAACTTTTTCTCGCAGGAACGGGACGTAATCCGGATCCGCATCAGTGCCCAGACATCCCATCGACGCAGGGGCCGAGTGAGAATGTGTGGCGGAAATCAGGATGCGATCGGTTGGAATCCCGGTCTTCACCTTCGCAAGAGCCTTGATGTCGTCCAGAAGGACTCGGCCAATCATACAACTGTCGACAATCACGATCGCCAACTGTTCTTTACCATCGCCGAAGTACAAAGCTCTCGCGTTCACTCGGGTTTTGACCTTGTCCAGACTGCGACTAGTCATGCCCCCATTGACCAGCACCGGAAGCTTGTCCGGTGTGACATCCACTACTGCAGCGCCGGCCTTGAAGTCAGCTTTGGCCAGACCTGGAGCTGATATCAGCAACGTCGCAAAAATGAGCAGGAGTTGAGCCTGAAAAGTACTTTTCGAAGCAGAGGCTGTGATCATCTTGAGATCTCCACGACAGAGGATTGCCGAAGCTGGGGAGGAGTTTTTTGAGGAGGGAGGCTGGCGCCGCGAGGCGAAAGTTGTTGAGTGCTGAAATCGCGAATCTTGTCCCGTTGGCGGAGCGACGGGTGTACCGTAGACCCGTCGCTCCGCCAACGGGCGATTCATCTCAGCAACGACCTGCAGCATTCTGGTCGAACCAATCACGTCTCGCAAACGCCACAGACAAATTGGTCGTTATGCCTCTGCAGTTCGCACCGATCACTTTTCTTGCGTGGCCCGCTTTCGGCCTCCGGGCTTTTTTTCATTCTCAGCCTCCAGCGATGTCGAAAAGGGATCAGGCGTGCCGGACTGCCGTGAGATCTCCGATACTGTGCTTGCAAGTCGAGTCTCTTTCGGTGCGGATCTGCCGTTGCGAGCCGCTTCGATTGTTTCTACCAACTTTTGCAACTGCTCGGTCGGCCGTCGGAACCAATCAAGGCTCCACAGATGATGAATCATCCAGCCCTGACTCTGCAGTACTCCGTCTGTCGTGCGATTGCGATCTCGAGCTGATCGAGCGGAACTCCATGTTTCGCCGTCGACGATAATTCCCATCAAATAGCGACTGGAATTGTCCGGATCGATAATCGCCAGATCCACATAAAGCCCGGCCAGTCCGACCTGCTTCACGACGGAGTATCCTCGTTCCTCCAGTTGACGTGCCACGACATCCGCAAACCGATCGCTGGAGCGGCCGCCTCGTGCGGCATCAAACTCGCCGCCTTTCTCCGCGAACCGCAGATACTCACGAAACACCGCTGGGCCGCGTCCTGTCGCGCGGGTCAAATCGATGTCTTCGGCATGCATCGAAGAAAAGATCTGTAGAACTCTTTTGGCACGAGTCATCAGTACATTCAAACGACGCTCACCACCGGTCGCAGACACAGGACCAAAGTTTAGAGAAACCTTGCCGTCTTCACCCGGCCCATAACCTACAGACACAAAAATCGCATCCCGTTCATCGCCTTGCACGTTCTCAAGATTCTTTACAAAGAACGGATCAGCCGCGTTGGGATCGAAGAATGAATCAAGCTCCAGATTGCTGCGTCTCAGCTTCGCGAGTGATTCCAGAATCGCATCGCGCTGAGTAACGGAGAATGCGGCAACTCCAAGTGTCCACTGCGGACATTCTCGAGCATGGCGAATGATGGCTTCCGCCACGACGTTGGCTTCGATTTCGTTGCGGCCTTTCAGAAAACGACCGGTTTCCACGAAACGCCATTTGACGCCCAATTCGCCTGATCGCTCAGGAGAAGGAACAACGTACAACTGATTGTCGTAGAACTCCCGATTCGAAACCGCGATCAGCGATTCATGTTTGCTGCGATAATGCCAACGCAGCATTCTCTGCGGCATATTGCGAGCAATCGCCAGACCGAGAATGCTCTCGACATCCCCCGCCTGCATTTCGAGTGAACCTTCTTCGCTGGAGGTATCCCCCAGCATGCGACCGAAGAACTGCGTCGGAGGCATCTGTCTGTCATCGCCAACCACAACCATTTGACGACAGCGAGCCGCCGCACCCAGAGCTTCGACCGGTCGAACCTGCGAGGCTTCATCAATCAGCAGCATGTCGAACTCAAGAACCCCCGGCTCCAGATACTGCGCGACCGACAACGGACTCATCATGAACACTGGTTTCACTGCCTGCACAGCAGTGCCAGCTCGTGCGAGAAGTTCGCGGAGAGGCAGATGCCGACGCTGTTTCTGCATTTCATGTTTCAGCAGCTGAACAGCCTCAGGCGTGTGGCCTTCGCGAGGACGTCCGATCCCCTTCCAGTGCGCGTCAGCGACTTCTGCACGAGCGATCTCCAGACGTCGAATATCGAGGCTGCAGAATTCTTCGATGAGTGTTTCGAACTTAACTCCTTCAAACGTTTCCAGATTTGCAGATTGCTGCAGGACAGCTCGGAGGAGAGCTTCTGCCCGAGCAAATCGAAAAACAGTCGGTGCATCCTTGGGAGAAATTCGGCCGGTGCTGATTCTTTCCACGAGCACTCCGCCGCCAATAGTCGCCGCAGCAGAATTTGAACGTCGATAGGTCTGCCACTGCTGAAGTCCTTCTGGATTCTTTGACCATTCCACCAGTCGCCGTCGAATCTCTGTCAGAGCAATGTCTTCCAATGATGTCACGGAATCTGCAATGTGGGCGGTCGCGGAGACCCAATCGCGGAGCGGGCGATCATCGAGGTGAAGATCCGGCCTTTCGGTTCCAAAAGCGACTGAGAAATCCAGTTGCAACGATTCGCCCAGACGACGATACCCTTTCAGAAACACATCCAGCTTTTGAGCAACGTCCGTGGCAAGGCGTTTGAGTTCCTCCCTGGATTCCAACGAAGCCAACATCGAGCGGAATCGTGGCGAGACGCCCGATTTCACCGTGGCATCATCCCACGCTTCCCAAGTCGCAATGCGTTTCAGATCAGTCTGCGGACCAAGCCATAAACGCCCAAAGACGTTGCTTGCAAAAGTATCGGCCTCGGCTAGTTTTTTGACAGCGATCTGCCGTCTGTGCAGAAGCTCAAAGATGTTGAGGCGTGCTTCAAATGTTCCAGGTTGTGGCCCGGCCAGAAGACTCTTCAGCGTTTGCCGAGCTTTACGATACGGCGCGTGGAGCATACGACAGAGACATCGACCGTACATCGTGTAGGCATGGAGGTCTTCGGCAACATCAAGATCCCAGGCGGACTCAGTCACCTTGCCCCGCAGCTTCTCATTCGCTTCAAGAATCGCGCGAGCGTGGTCGGCCAGTTCTTTAATGGCGTAGCGATGATCGGTCCAGATCAGATTTGCCGCCGC
>CAIXQV010000928.1 GCA_903921605.1 uncultured Planctomycetaceae bacterium
CCGGTCGAGCTGTCTCGTCTGACGATGCAATTGCTGGAAAAAGATCCCGCAAAACGGTCGCAATCGGCTCGCGAAGTGATCAGCCTCCTGACGGAAATAGAACGTTCGCCCGGCACCATCAGCCGCAGGGCGCTAGCGCCCTGTTGATTTAGTCTACCTTTGTCTTACGTAGTACTTCACATATTGTATTAAGTAGTTATGTTACGACCAAACATTGCGTGGACCTTTCTCTGTAGGCTTGAGCGACCATGACTCAGAAGGCTGTCAACGGAAATTACTGGCAGACCGCGCCGATGAGTCGCGGGCAGCTGGTGTTGTTTCAGACGACTCTCGACGAGCGGATTCCTCACGATCATCCCGTCCGGATGCTCGACGAGATTCTTGAACGCATCGACTGGACCGACTGGGAAAACACCTACGATCGAAAGATCGGGCAGCCACCCATTCATCCTGGCGTGCTCTGCAAGGTGCTGCTGTTTGCGTTCATCCGCAAAATTCGAAGTTCGCGGGCTATTGAATACGTCATCAATCACTCGATCGACTTCATGTGGCTTGTCTCCGGGCGGCAGATTGACCACACCACCATCAGTGAGTTTCGACGAAAACATCTGAAGCAGATTAAAGCGGTTCATCGCCAGATGATCCGCACGGCCGTTGAGATGGGACTGGCTCGGCTGTCTGAACTGTGCATTGATGGAACGCGCATTCTGGCCAACGCCAATCGCTACAAGACATGGACGGTCGATCGAGTCGAAAGACTGTTGACCGAGCTTGATCAGCAGATCGACAGAGCGATGGCGGAACTCGACACCAATGACAGTCTGAACGAACTGTTCGATGATGGTCAATCGGCCGACAAACTTCCTGCCGAACTGGCGGACCTGAAAGCTCGCCGCGAGCAGATGGATCAGGTTCTTGAGCAGCTCAAACAGATGGATGCTCGTCGTAAAGCCGATGGTAAAGACCCCAAAGAGAATCCGGCTCAAATGCCAAAAACGGATCTCGATGCCCGCATTCTTCCTAACAAAGAAGGCGGCTACGCGGCTAACTACACGCCCATGTGTCTGAACGAAATGCTCAACGGATTCATTGTGGAAGCGGACGTGGTGATCGGCAATGTCGAACACACGTGCATGACGGCAATGGTGGATACGGTGTCGTCGGAATTCCATGTGACTGTCGACACCGTGATGGCCGATTCGGCGTATTCGCCCGGTGAAAATCTCGAAGCGATGGAAGAACGCAACATCAATCTTCTGTCGCCTCTGGCCGAGAAAACGCACGAGAACAATCCGGCTCTGCGTGACGATCCGACAGTTCCTGTCGCTGCTGAAGACATCAGCCGACTGCCGATCAATGCGTCTTCGAAAGTGTTCGACAAGCAGGCGTTTGTGTACGACGAAGCTCAGGATTGCTACTTCTGCCCGATGGGGAAGAAGCTGCCTCGTCGCAGTCAGGAACGTAAGAAACAGGCTGGTCGAACTGTTCTGCATTTCGTGTATCGCTGCGATGATTGCACGGGGTGTCCGCTGCTTGCCAGGTGTCGAAAGAACGTGGATGCGAAGCAGGGCCGCGAGGTGACTCATGACGAATTCGATGACGCACGCCGACGTCAGCGTGCGAAGATGAAACAGCCGGAATCGCAGACGCGTTACAAAGATCGTCAGCACTTCGCAGAGACGCCCTTCGCGGTGCTGAAGGCCTGCTTCGACATGCGACGTTTTCTGCTTCGCGGTCACGCCGGTGTCCGCTCGGAATTTCAATGGGCGTGTTCGGCGTTCAATGTGAAGAAAATGATGACGCTGCTGACCCGGCTGCGCGCGGCGAACGGTGCTTCGACAAAAAACGAAATACTCTGCGGAACATAGGAGTTCTGCGAGTTGTGTTTTCTGGCGATGAGTCACGCTAACCGACATCTAAACCTCGTCCTGACATGTGTTCCCACTCAAATTCCAAAATCCCAACGCCCCCAACAACCCTGCTCGGGCCTATGTCAACAGACCGCTAGCGCCCTGCGGCTGATTGAGCCAGTCTTCTGCGATTCCCTTCCGTGTTTTCAGTGTCTTCCGGGGTCCAAATTTGCGATTTACCGACCGTTGATTGCCGGACGACGTCTGTATC
>CAIXQV010000929.1 GCA_903921605.1 uncultured Planctomycetaceae bacterium
AAAGACAATCCATTCGATGATGACGACGATGATCCCGTCACCAGGATGGAGAAGGCCGCCGCGGAGAAGAAGCCCGACGCGACTCTGGATCTGTACCCACTGGCGGCAGAACTGAATGAAAAGCACGACTTCGTGACCATCGTCTGCCAGACAGACCGTGAGTTTGCTGCACTCTGTGAGAAATTGGGGGTCACCCGGGAACGCTGCTACAAAAGCACCCAGATCGGAACCGGACGCGTCAAGCTCTTCCGCGACGTAAAGGGAATTCTGGGGATTGATGCGTGATGGCCAAAAAAGCAAAATCGGAAACCGCTCCCGTGGAAGTGGCGACTCCGAAACCGCCCGCGTTCGAAACCCTCAAGATCGTAGTTCCCAGTCACAGACGCTGGGATCTGCTCACGACCCATAAGGCTGTGGACATTGATGCCGTCTGCATCCCGGAGAGCCAGCTGGCCCAGTATCGGGCCCACAATCCGCAGCTGGAGTATGTGACGCACCCCGACTCCGTGGTCGGCCTGCACGCCAAGCGGGATTGGATTTACAAGCATTTCGGCTCTGTCTTCATGTTCGATGATGACGTCAAAGCCGTTCACCGTTCTTGGCTCGGCCAGGTGAAGACACACTCCGGTACCCTGAAACCACACGAGGTCCGCCTGGTCGTCAATAACCTGTTCGAAATGGCGGTTGATGCCGGCATCTATCTCTTCGGGCTGAGTCCCCAGGCCACGCCGATGGCCTATTCACCGATGAAACCCTTCAAGATGTCTGGCACCGTGATGGGGGCCAGTTACGGAGTACGCGCAGGATCAAAGCTGCATTGGAACCCTCAGATGGTCTCAAAGGAAGACCTCTGGATTTCCATGCTCAACGCGTATCACTACCGCTTTCTGCTGATCGACAATCGCTACTTCTGCTCGACCCACGAGGTCTACACCCGGCCAGGCGGCCTCTCCGGTCAACGTACCCAGGCAAACGAAGTGGCCGATTATGAAATCCTGACACGGACCTTCGGGGACTGCCTGATCAGGCGGGAAGGCAAGAAGAACCGGTTCGGGGGTGACTCGATCAAAAGCACCGCCTCAATGGCCTGGCAACCACTCTGGTAAAAAATGGTGAAACGTTTAGTCCGCAAGTTTTCATAAGTCGTTTCGCCTCCTGTGGTGTTCAATTTTCACTGGGAGATTCAAGTGCAACGTCCAAAAACTGTGAACGGGCTCAATTCCACGGAGGTTATCTCCGGTCTTCAAAAACACATCAGACGCGGGGAAGAGCGTCTGGCAATGGCGGCGGCTGCTGAACTGCTCTTCAGCACGAACAAGGTCAACCCGTCATGGCTCGTCAATCGGCTGATCGCAATCGCTCATGAGGACATCGGGATCGCAAACCCTCACGCCGTCATGTTCGTGAACTCGACCGTGCCTCACATTCGGGATCTGATCAAAGACAACAAGCACGACAGGGCAGGGCTGCTGATCGCCAACTGCATTCTCGTTCTGTGTCGCGGCCCAAAGACTCGCCTTGGGGATCACTTCCAATGTGCTGCCGGAAAGCCTGTCAAGATGGGGACGGCTCCCTATGTCATCCCTGACTATGCCCACGACAAGCACACCCAAAAGGGGCGATCGCAGGGCAAGGATCTTCAACACTTCCGGGAAGAATCCGCCCAGCTGGAGCAGGTGACTGAATTCATGGGGCTGGATGATCCGTATGAGGACGAAGCCTACGAAATGTGGAAGTGGATGGAGAAGCACGGATCTGAACGTCAGGCCGCCGACAAAGACTTGGGTGGATTATTCGGCGACGATTGATCCTGAATGCCTTCGCGTGCTTTCTGTAGTCGTTATTGCTTGCCACCACGCAATAATTCCCGGAAACTGGTTCGGGAATTATTGAATTTTCACCAACAAAGCCACGTCAAATCTCAGAGAGAGTGTGGGGACACAACAAAACACACTCAACAGGAGCACAGCGGTGAACCAGGAAACGCTCGAGATGATTCAGGAACTGAGCGAAATGGATTTGCTCGAACAGGTCGGTGACTTTCACTGCCTTAGACACTTCGAGGATATCCGGAAAACCGTACTGGTTGACAACTCGATCCGGGTGACCGGCGCTATGGATATGACACTCCTGTCACAGGCGGACCGGGAAAAGGCGGCACCGTTTGCCCACGAAGGCTTCGTCTACGGAATTGAAGACTACTCGTTCCTCTCCGGCACACTGACGTTCACACAACGCACCTTCGGCTTCG
>CAIXQV010000930.1 GCA_903921605.1 uncultured Planctomycetaceae bacterium
AAAAAAATCCATCGACATTGCCGCTGAGTTTGAAAGTCCCAGCGTGATCACTTTCACGGGAATGCGTGTCGATGGCATGGATAACAAAACGGCTGAGCAGAACTGCATCGACTGCTGGAAGCAGGTGATTGAGTATGCGGAGTCAAAAAAGATTACGCTGGTTCTGGAGCATCTGAATACTCGCGACAGTTCTCATCCGATGAAGGGACATCCGGGATATTTTGGCGACAACGTCGAGCGTTGCATCGAGCTGGTGAAGCGAATGGATTCGCCTTACTTCAAGCTTCTGTTCGATGTCTATCACGTGCAAATTATGCATGGCGACGTAATTCGTCGCATCCAGATGTACCATCAGCTGATCGGACATTACCACACCGCAGGAAACCCCGGACGACGCGAACTGGATGACAAGCAGGAAATCAACTACCCGGCGGTCCTGCGAGCAATCATCGCGACGGGATACACAGGATTTGTTGCTCAGGAATTCATTCCGACATGGAGCGATCCAGTGCTCGCATTCCGCCATGCCGCGATGGTAACGGACGTCTAGGCTAAACATCAAAAAAGAACAGCAGGCACACTCCGTGGAATGTCCCGGACTTCATTGGGACATCGCGGAGTGTGCCACATTGCGTGCTCATGATACTGCAGCAGATGAACTCGCAGATGCAATTCGTTTCAGCATGCTGTCCTAGCGAATTTCGTCCCCGGACGGAGGACCTCCAGCTGGTGGCCCTAATAACCCGGGATTATCCTTGAGGACCTGCACGATTGCTCCGGGAATCGTAATGCTGACTGCCACTGACGAATCAGCAGATGTCGATGCAAGGCTATTGATGGCCTCACCAAGAGAAGGCTGCAGTGGCGGTGGCGCCTGTCCTAATGCCAACGGAGCCATCTGCTTGCCCATCATCACGAGGCCAGTCAGAGCCTGATTGGCTTCATCGGCAGCACTCTCTTCCGTCAGATTCAACTTTATGTTCAGGGCCAGATCACTGCCGGCATCCATAACAATCGCACCACCGGAGATCCGACCTTTGATTGCACCCACCAGTTGTGCAACCTGTGCTGGCACGTTTGGTGGAGGATCAGGAATTCCAGCACTCATGCCGGCCAGCAGCGGACTGGAGAACGCCTGAACAAGGTGGCTGCTTCTGGATACAAACGCAAACTGCTCATTCGCCGCTGTACCGGGACCGTTCGTGATGGCGGCTTTCAGGCCAGGCTCGGATGCCATCAGGAACGTCTTTGAATCAACCGCGTGCAGAGCCATCACAGGAGCATTTGGATCCGGATTTGGCAGCAAATAATAAGCCTTGCCGTCGTGGGTCGATTCAGTCGCGTTCCCCTGTGTCATGAGAGCTGCGATGTCAATATCCTTGTTCGTTCGAACAACGATCATAGCATTTTCACCACCCATCAGCTGCTTCGAGATTGCGGCTGGATCCGGCTGGCCTCCACCCATCGCCTGCCCAATGACAGGTATCATGGTGGCGATCAAATTGCCCATTCCCATCGTGACAGAGTCGATATCACCAGGGACGAATCCTGTCTGAGCGGACATCTCCGTCATTGCCTGCTGAAACTGAGGCATATCTGTCAGCGGTTTCGTGAATCCACTCTCCAGCAAATCGCCGGGCCGAACATACATCAAGTATTCTGTCGCGGCCGGCAGATAGGACATATCAATCGGACCTGCCGTCACACTGGACTTCGGAGCCATTGCTGGCCCTGCTCCCGCACCACCGGTCAGAAACGGATTAACTGGGGCATCCGGATCAGCAGGCATTGGCTCTGTGGCGGCAACCGCTGGCTCTTCAGGCATCTCTGTTTTGTTTGGTGCAGCAGGTTTCTCCGTTGCCGCGACGGCATTTTCTTTCATCCTTTCAGCAACGGCATCGCGAGCTTTGTTCTCTGCCAGAATTTTATCAGCGGCTGCCTTACGACGAGCTGCGTCTTCCGCCTCTTCACGAGCAGCGGCCATTTCCGTGGCTGCACTCGCATCGGCCAACAACTGGTCCTGAGTCATCAAAGATCGCCGTTGAATCTCGCGAACATTTGTCTGACGAGTAATCTGCCGGCCAGCAATTTCGATCGAAGTCTGCTCTTCAATCATCCGGCGAATATCCCCCTGAACACCGGACAACGCTTCGCGGACCAACTGAGAATGATGAGGAGTCTGTTCATGTTTCAAACCTTCAACGAAGAACTCCCTGGCTTCTTCATTCTCTCCGGCTTCCGCCAGAGTAACTCCGAGCATATAAAAATATCGTGGATCGGAACCACCGGCCGCCGCTTCTTTCAGTAGCTGAATGGCAGTCGGGGAATCTCCCTGCCGCCGTGCTTCGAGAGCATCACGATAAACCAACTTCAGTCGCTCGTTTTCAGGATCAGCCTTCAGGGCATTTCGAGCAGCCAGACGATAACGTTCGATCCGAACACGTAACGGTCCCTGAGTTCGCTCGATCGAACGATTCACGAGTGAGGCCGTGCTTGTCTCCGCTTCCAGCTTCGCAGCAGCCTTTAGGTCGGCCGTACCATCATGGCCCATTTGCTCCGTAAGAATTCCACGAAAATACAACGGGCGAGGGTCATCTGTTCTATTCTCGATGATGTCGCTCAGCATTTTTTCTGCTGAAGCGAAATCTCCAGCTCTCCAGACACTCAAAGCATTATTCAATAGGCTGTCATTCGATGCTCGATCAGCGGCGAAAGCCACCGAACTCAGCAAACACAACGCTAACAGACAACACTGGCAGAATAAACGACACTTCATTTCCAAACTCCTGGACTCAATATCTGAGGCAATTCACATGAATAGCAGGAATGCTGATGTAACCCCGAATCAATTCACATAGATGGGAATACAGCCCGCCCTGAGCTGCCAACCTGACAGATTTTTCGGCTTCGCTCGAACCGCGTCACTGAAACACCGTCTATTTCACAGCATAGCCGAGGCTGCGACAATCTGCCGCACGTGAAATCGGGGAATTTCTGTCCAGTGGCTCGGGACCGTCAGTTGAATGGCTGCCGGAACTCTGACAGGCCGGCTTCAAAGTCGCATCTTTTAAGGCCTATTTGTTATGATCGGCGTCTCAGGGGGAATCTGCCTGGTTTTTGGGGAGTAACTGTCGGTCAGCTCACTTGGCTTCAAGGTGGCCCGATATTCCCCTGATTCATAACGGAACGATGACTTGGCTAACTTGTACTGCACCGCCTGCAACCAACTTTTCTCCGGTAGTCTCGCCGCATGCCCTCGCTGCGGAATGAAACTCACCGCGCAGGAGAATATTTGGCAAAAAGACACCTTGCTGCTGAATGCCGACGCCGTGGAGTCCGCTTCGGCAACGTTGGAAATGGAACTCGATCAACTGCTGTTGCCCGGGCAGGTCCTGGACATTTATCAGTGCCAGAAACTTCTGGGCCGTGGCGGCATGGGTGTCGTGTATCTCGCGCGGAATACGAGCTTGCAGCGTCTGTGTGCCTTGAAGCTGTTGTCTCCGCGCAAGGTCTCTCGAGAAGTCGATTATGTGGAGCGATTCGAGAACGAAGGCCGGGCTGCGGCGGCGATGGTTCATCCGAATGTCGTAACAACGCACGCGATCGGTCGAACAGGAGACTACCACTTCCTTGAAATGGAGTACGTCCCGGGCCATTCACTGCAATGCGAAATTGACGAAGGAGGAGCGATCGGACCAATCCGTTCGACTGCGATGGCCGTTGGTATTGCAAGCGGACTTGCGATGGCGCATCGCCTTGGAATCGTTCACCGCGATCTTAAACCCGACAACGTTTTAGTGACACCAGGCGGCATTCCGAAGATCGTAGACTTCGGTCTTGCGAAGCGAGTCATGGGGAATGATCTGCCCAATACGAATCTTGCAGGCACTCCCTATTTCATGGCGCCGGAGCTGTTTGAAGGGGACTCGGCAACAACTCAAAGCGATGTGTATGCCCTGGGCGTCTGCTATTACCTGATGCTGACCGGAAAATTCCCGTTCGAAGGGGACTCTGTAAATACGCTGATGAAAGCCATCCTGACGGCTCGGTATACCAGTGTTCGTCGAATCAACGAAGACATTCCGCTGGATATCGCGGAGTGCGTTTCACTGATGCTGAACAGAGATCCTAAAAGCCGTCCTCGCGACGCAGCGGCCGCTTCGCAGTTGCTGCAGGCGGTACTGGGTTCGACGCGTGATCTCGACAATCTCATCTACGATGCGTTCAACGGACTTCCCAGTATTCAATGGGAGCCCGACGGCGACGATGGCTTCAAGGTCCATCTCACTCTCCGCGACGAACGGGCTCAAACTGTCTACATCGAAAACAGTGAGCACTCTGCAGGCGACCGCCTTCTGATGATCTTTAGCATCTGCTGTGAAGCTCGAGCAGATTTTTACGAAGACGCTCTCCGGCTCAATGCATTGATGCATCACGGAGGCATCTCAATCCGTGATATCGGTGGTCGCCCCTACTTTGTGATGGTTGACACCTATTCCAGAGCGACTGTCAGCGGCGAAGATATCCGCCGCAGCGCAATCGAACTCGGCTCGCGAGCCGACTCTGTGGAAAAGCAACTGACAGGTAAGGATGTAAATTAGTTGACCAACAAAAAGAAACCCCGAGGAAATTGTTTCCGCGGGGTTTCTTGCATTGATCTTCCGGCATCGCTGCTGCTGCTCAAGACGAATGTCTCCGCGATGCTGCCAGTTTACCAGAACTATTTACCAACCTGGTAGCACATCAATTTGTCCTGCTCCCGAAGGTACAGCTTGCCATTCACGATGACCGGATGAGACCAGCTCGCACCTTTCTGGTAGTCGGGCGCGAATGAGCCCTTCAGGTTATATCCCGTTGGCACAGCTTCGATCAACGCGACGGTGCCGTCCTGATAACGGAAGATCAGATGGCCATCAATAAACAGCACCGCTGCTGAGCCCTTGCCAGCGCCACGAAGTTTTCCGCCCCAGACGATCTCTCCCGTCAGGAGATTGACGCAGGTCGGAAATCCTTCATTCTGCTGATGCCCGGCATAGATATGCCCGTCCAACAAAATCATTCCGCCATGATGATTGTTGAAGACCTGGCCTTCCAAAAAATACTTCTCTTCAGCAACGACTCCGTCACCATCCTTCTTCAACTCCACAAGAGCAGCCCCGGTCTTGTAGCTCGTTGACGCAAAGACCAGATTTCCATCAATGATTGGAGTTGAAATATTGGCCACGCCGTTGGCAACTCGGTTATAGCTCCAAAGCTGTTTCCCGTCTTCCGCTCGAATCCCGATCAGGCCTCGCCCCACCAACTGCACATATTGCTTGACCCCAACAGCATTCGAAATCATGATGGATGAATAGCCCGCCCCGTCCTTGCCAGCACTGCCTTCGATGGAAGCCTTGCAAGCCCAGATGTCTTTTCCGGTCATCTTGTCGAGACAAACAACCATCGCATCGTCGCCACCGGGCGTGCACAACACACGATCGCCATCAACCAGCGGAGATTCCGAAAATCCCCAGCCAGACATCATTCGGCCATTCCATTCAGAGAACTTTCTCTGCCAGACAATTTCACCTGTGGCGGATTTCAGACAACTGACCGCTCCGTCAGAAGAAACAACATACAGACGGTCTCCATCAACTGAAGGAGTACATCGCGAACCTTCGTACTTATGCTCCGGTCGTGTTTCCGTCAGTGGCTGCTTCCAAAGAATCTTTCCATCCTCAGCGCTGGCCGCAATTACGGACTGACCGCCGTCAACATCGCCCAACGTGTACAGCACACCACCGACGACCGCAACGCTCGCGTAACCTTCACCAAATCCTTCGACGGTCCAAAGATGCTTCGGTGGATCGGCGGTCCAATCCTTCGACGCCAGGACTTCGTCCGACTGAGCATTCCGTTCCGGTCCACGCCATTGTGGCCAGTCAGACGCCTGCAATAAGCCCGGCAGAGCAAGTGAAATGATCAGTCCACGTAACAAAGAAGCCATCGAGAATCCCTCATCAAAACTCATTCAAGTCAATAACAGGCCAGCCGCAATTATTGTCGATGCTTTAAAACTGTGCCAGAGAACCCCAGTAAACCTCACATCAGGGGGTCGCCAATGCAGAGGTTCTGGACACATCCTCCACCACTAACTGATCCGCTCGGCTCAATAGACTTTTCCGCAGGCGTACAACCAGACCGGCCGAACCAGTGCCGTCATACGTCCACATCTCTCGCATCACCTTGGCAGACCCAAATCGCGAAATGCGTTCCGGCTGACCCAGCGTTTGTGCAACCTGCTGAGCCGTCATGCCTTTGACAACTCGCCCATCTCGAATCGCAATCTGAATATCGTCCTTCGGCAAAGTTTCCATCTGCTGCGTCGTCAGCCATTTTCCATTCAGATGTTCCCAGCCGAGCACTTTGAGACGCTCTGCGATCTGAACAGCATCGCCGGGAGATTCCACAGCGGCGATGGCCCACGCGGATTTCAGGAGATCAATTCCTTTCTGCTGATGAGCAGAATTCTTCCATTGCTCGAAAACAAACAAGTATTCATCCGCGACTCGCAGAACGCCGGCCAGTTCGGATGTTCCAAATCGCTTTTCCTGAGCGGCTAGCCATTCCGCAATGATCGTGTCTCGTCCATTACTGCGTTTGAGCCCATCCAACAACTCCAGCAACTGCTGCATTTCACGACGTGACAGTTCTGGAATCCGCCCCAGCCGATAGTCGACTTCTCGCTGTTCAAAGTTGGCGGCCATCGCGACTTCTTCCGGCAGTTCATCTCGCACAAGCCCCGCGAGCTCTAAACCACTACTACCATCCGGCTTTAACATCGCCTGAAGCTGCTCACCTCGAACAGTTCGATACAACAAACGATGCAGAATCTCGCGATCCTGAACATTGCCGTCGTCGTAGAGCTTCACAGCTTCCTTCGGAAAGCCCTGTTTGAGCCGATCCGGGATCTCCATCTCGGGCTTGTTCCATCCGTTCAGTTGCTGAATACTCTTAACGAGCTCTGAAGACGCCGTTCGAGCCTTCCATTGCGTCAAGAGAATCTCATACCCGATCGCCTGCAGGAAGGCGTTATTGACTTTCTGTGCTTTCGCGACATCGACAACCTTCGCCAATCGGGAAACATCCCCGGACGCCATTTGTCTCATCAATTGCACTGAGCTCAGGCGGATATCTTCCAGCTCTGATGACAACGCATCATCACCATAGAATTCAGCAATCTCTGCAAAGTCATCGGCCAACGTCAGCAAAGCATCCGGCTGATCTTTGGGCACAGCCTCAACGCGTTTCGCCAACCTTTCTAAATCTGTTTCCCGGATCGTCAATTCGCTGACCAGAAAAGTCATTCGTTGACCATTCACAGCAAACTTCCCGGTGATGTCCATGCGCTGTCGCTCCCGCATGCGATCGGGAAGACGGATACTGCCCGGAAGTCGAAACTCAACGTCCAGTTTTTCAACTCGAAACGAATCCCCGATTCGCCCGTTAAACCGACCTTCAAAATTCAACTTTCGGCCCTCGTCGGCCAGTTTTTTCCACTGAGGCTTTAATTTCAAAACCTCCGGAACAGTGATGGTCTGCCCAACGGCCGACGTTCCAATCAACAGAAACATCAAGGCCGAAAGAAGAACGATTCGTCCACTCATCTGATGGTCTCTTTCCCGGCTTTTTCACCGCCATCCGCAGGCAACGTGCTGTCGATTACCGAGTCGTGAACTGACCTGACAATCTTTGACTGGTTCTCCAGCACTGACTGCAATGATGCGAATGTCTTCAAATCGAAACCTAACTGCTCCGCATGGAACTCGGTGGTGACCAAGGTGCATGACGGACCATCCAGTACAATTTTCCATCGGCGATTGGCAGAGCTCGGTGGCTGACATTCACGAACACAGGCCGTAAACAAAACGTTGGGTTCACTATCGCCAACAACACAACCGGACAGCACAGACGACGACACAAACACATCGATCGCCACGTCTTCAACGATAAGAGGAAAATCCAGTTGAAAAGCCGTTTCACCTGCCGTCCGACGTTTCAAAATCAGCTCAAACACAAAACGCTGGCCCTTGAGCCCTTCAGCGACATTGCCAGCCTTGGCAACATCCGGCGAACCATCATCCCGAATCACATTGCTGAATTGCGAGACAAGATCAATTGATGTCAGCTGTTGCACCGCTTCCGTCTGCCGAAGAAGCGACTCCGCAACTCGAGATTCTTCATCCGTTCGACTCAACGTTTTCGCAGCCCTGACTGCCAGGGTCAATGACTCGCTCAGCACAGTCAGATCACGCTGCTTGAGTGCCGTCTCCGCACGGTCCATTTCAAGTCGCCAGACTTTGCGTGCCTGTTCCAGTTTCCGCTGATGAATTGTCCAGAATCCGGTGGAAAACAGGATCACACATCCTGCCAAAGCAAGGACTCGCGTTGGAGAAAACACTCGCCGCATTCGCGTGGCAAAACTCGGGCGAGGAACCTGAACCAGCGGAATAGAGTCTGCAGGTTCCTGAGCGTTGACTTCAGCAGAGCCGCCCGATGAGGAGTCTTCTTCGCCAGCTGATCGTTTCGACTTGCGACTCTTCGGCTTCAGATCAACGGCTGCCCCATAATCTCGCAAGCCCTCAGAATCCTGCGCCTTCCTGGCAGATCGCGGCTCCTGAGAATCATCTGCTACCGGAGGCGTGTCTCCTCGAACAAGATCTCTGACAACCGTCCCGACGCGTTCCAGAACGGGACCATCAACGACCTCACTCCGAATTCGCTTTGTCGTTGGATAAACATTGACCGGCAAGACGAAGAGACTGCTTTGGCACGCCGAACAAACCGCAATCTGATAACTCGTCCTGCGAATCCCCGTCACCCGATGCCCACAATCACAGGGCACTTCAAACGGAACCGGAACCGATTCGGGGGCAGAGCCGAATAGTCTGGATTTCGCTTTAGCGAGTTTCGCAAGCAAGCTGGACATGACGACCCTGAATCAAAGACGGCCAACATTCACGCGTTGGCATTGTGACGGTCTCCGTTAAGGAATTCCACTCGAAAGTGTTCTGTGGCCTAACCTTGGACTGCTGCAGCCCGCTGCAGCAGTCCAGGATTGGATGAGTGAAACAACATGACTGACAATGCACTACAACCAAGTATCAATCTCCGTGAACACACTGTCGACGTTCGATTCCGTTGTCGTGTCTCGGAAGATCGAAGGCGATCCCAGACTATTTCGCAGATACCAGTCACGGCCATTCCCGCCAATCAGCGTATCAGCGGAACTGTCCTCTTTCACCGTACTTCGTGTCAGCGTAAATCCGTTATGAATGCCTCCTGCTACTGTCCCCTGCAGGTGCCCGACGCGGTCTGTAAAGAGACTGGCCGAAGTCCATTCGCTCAGCAGAGAATCGAGGGCCGAGAAATCGTTTTCGTAGACGTATCTGGCTCCCAGCAACAGATCTTCTCCGCTTCCCCCTGTCAAACTGTCGGCTCCATCACCGCCGATCAGGATGTTCTTCCCCGTACTATCAACCAACGTATCGTTGCCGGCACGGCCTGAAAGAACATCGTCTCCGCTGTTGCCCGTCAGCGTGTTGGCCAGCGAGTTGCCGACAAGGATGTTACTGAGCGATCCGCCAATCACATTCTCGATTGTGTTTGTCGCTGAGAGTGCCAGAGTCAGTCCTGCATTAATCACCTGAGATGTTGCGACAGACAAGTCGATTTCGATTCGCTGCGTTGTCGTCAGAGAGAAATCCAGCGTATCGACGCCAACACCAGTCTCAACAATCGTGTCACTCCCAAGTGAAAGATCCGCATCGAACACATAAACATCATTCCCAGATCCGCCTCTGAGCACATCATCGCCACTGCCTCCTGTCAGGCTATTGCTCAGCGTGTTGCCCGTCAGGATATCGTTGAGGGTTCCTCCAAGGACGTTCTCAATTGTGCTGCTCGAACTGAGATTCAGCATCAGACCGGCGTTCACGGTCTGAGCGACTGCAAGCGAAAGATCAACCACAACCGCACGCGTGCTTGTTGGCCTGAAGTCCAGAATATCAATTCCACCGTCCGCTTCGTTGATCGTGTCGCTGCCTAAACTCACATCGGTATCAAACACGTAGACATCGTTGCCAGCGCGACCTGTCAGCAGATCATTTCCGCCGCCGCCGGTAAAGCGGTTACTCAGAGCATTGCCCGTCAGCGTATCGCCCAGGGCTCCGCCGATGACACTGTCCAGCGTATCGACTGCTGATAGCGTCAGCGTCAGTCGTCCGGAAGTCACGGTCTGGAGACCAGCCGTTGCCAGATTTACAGCGACAGCGCTGTTCAGGGTACTGCTGAAATCCAGTGTATCAACACCGCCTCCCGATTCGTTGATCGTATCGCCCCCAAGAACCAGATCCGTGTTGAAAAGATAAGTATCATTTCCAGCAGCCCCGGTGAGCGTATCGTTCCCTCCACCACCTGTCAGAACATTGTCCAGCGTGTTTCCTGTCAGAGTGTCTCCCTGAGATCCGCCAATCAGCTTCTCGATCGTGTTGCCTGCAGACAGCGTCAACGACAGTGTTGGATTGACGACTTGCGATGCAGCATTCGACAGATTCACAGAAACAGACTGAGTCGTCGTGCTGCTGAAATCGAGAGTGTCGATTCCTCCTCCGGCCTCATTGATCGTGTCAGCGCCAAGATTGACATTGGCAGCAAACAGATAGGTGTCATCCCCAGCACTACCGGTCAGAGTGTCATTCCCCGGACCTCCCGTGATGACGTTAGCCAATGTGTTTCCAGTAAGATTATCTCCCAACGCTCCGCCGATCATGCTCTCGATCGATGTTGCCGACGACAAAGTCAGTGACAGACCTGCATTGATGACCTGCGATGCGGCGTTGGCCAGATTCGCGGTGACCCCACGCGTTGTTGTCGCACTGAAGTCGAGCGTGTCAATGCCGCTGGCGTCATTGATCGTGTCGCTGGAAAGGGCAAGGTCTGAGTCGAACAGATAGACATCATTTCCGGCAGCACCGACGAGTGTATCATTTCCGCCACCACCAGTGAGCGAATTCTCCAGACTATTGCCAGTCAGCGTATCACCCAGTGAACCGCCGATGACGTTTTCGATCGAGTTGTTCGACAACAACTGAAGTGTCAGACGTGAAGCCGTGACGACCTGCGATGCTGTGCTGGCCAGGTCGACCGCGATGGCCTGGGCCGTCGTCGCACTGAAGTTGAGTGTATCGAGACCGCCCGTTTCCTGAATCCTGTCGACACCAAGGACCGCATCTGTATCGAAGTTGTAGGTGTCGTCTCCGAGCCCTCCTGCAAGCACATTCGCCAGCGAATTCCCTGTGATCGAATCGTTCAGAGTCCCGCCAATCACATTCTCGATGGTGTTATCCGCAGAGAGATTCAGCGTCAGGCTACCGGGCGCCACAGTCTGCAAACCCGCATTCGCAAGATTGATCGCGAGATTTCTGGTTGTCGATGCACTGAAGTCCAGGGTATCTGTCCCGCCACCGGCTTCGTCGATGGTGTCGGCTCCGAGGATCAGATCGGCGTCGAAAAGATAAGTATCGTTTCCGGCAGCTCCGGCAAGGATGTCATCACCTTCGCCGCCAGTCAGTCGATTGGGCCGAGCGTTTCCGGTCAGAGTATCGCCCAGTGATCCACCGAGCACATTTTCAATCGAATTTCCTGAGGCGAGTCTCAGCGAAAGATTGGCATTCACGACCTGGGTCGTGCTGAGGCCCAAATTGACTGCCAGCAAGGTACTCGCTGTCTGGCTGAAGTCTAATGTCTCAAGCCCCGAAACATCCGTAATGAGATCGGTTCCCGAGGCCAGGTCCGTGTCGAAGACATAAACATCATCACCTGTTCCTCCGTTTAGAATGTCGTTGGCAACTCCACCGATCAGCGTATCGTTTCCGCCATCGCCGTTGAGAGTAGCGGGTGTCGACAGAACGGCATCGATGGCCAGCCGGTCGTCGCCGGTTGAGCCATTCATCACGATGTTGGTAACCTTTGTGGCATCGATTGTGTAGTTCACGCCGTTGCGAACGGCATTCAGATAAACGGGCGAACCTGCCGGGCTAATTCGCTCGATGCTTATCTCGTCGGCCACGTCGCTCCCAGAAAGCGACATCACACCGTTCGTCAACTGCACAGGAGCATCCGACTGGTACTGCTGTGCGTAGATCCCTTCGCTGCTGCCGTCCTGACCTAGGCTGGTCCACGCGACGACAAAATCTCCGTCCGCATCCATCGCTATAGACGGCTCACTTTGACTGTTTGTCGTTAACGTGTTGACGCGGAACTCGCCCCCCTGCGTCACACCGGCCGCGCTGTAACGCTGAGCGTACGCGCCGTTGGAGAAGCTGCCGTCCTGACCTAGGCTGGTCCAGGTGACGACAAAATCTCCATCCGCATCCATCGAGATGGCTGGATCACTCTGATCGCTCGCCGTAAATGTATTAACGCGGAACTCGACCCCTTGTGCGACACCGGCAACGTTGTAACGCTGAGCGTAGACGCCGTCGGAACTTCCGTCCTGACCGTTGCTCTCCCAAGTCACGACAAAGTCCCCATCCGCATCCATCCCTATGGCTGGAGATTCCTGATCGTTCGCAATGGTCGTGTTCACGCGGAACTCGCCCCCTTTTGCAACGCCAGCCGCGTTGTAACACTGCGCGTAAACACCAACGAAGTTTCCGTCCTGACCGCTGCTCTCCCAAGTGACGACGAAGTCCCCATCGGCGTCCATCGCGATAGATGGATTTGCTTGACTGTCTACCGTCGTCGTGTTCACGCGGAACTCGACCCCTTGTGCGACCCCGGCCGCGTTGTAACGCTGAGCATAGATCCCATCGCTAGGGCCGTCTTGCCCCACGCTCTCCCAAGTCACGACAAAGTCCCCATCCGCATCCATCCCTATGGCTGGAGATTCCTGATCGTTCGCAATGGTCGTGTTCACGCGGAACTCGCCCCCTTGCGCTACACCGGCCGCGTTGTAACGCTGAGCGTAGACGCCATAGAAGCTTCCGTCCTGACCACTGCTCTCCCACGTGACAATGAAGTCCCCATCCGCGTCCATCGCGATGGATGGTCTTCTTTGATTGTTCGTCGTCGTCGTGTTAACCAGGGACTCGCCTCCTTGCGCCACACCGGCCGCGCTGTAACGCTGAGCGTAGATCCCATCACCAGAGCCGTCCTGACCGTAGCTCTCCCAGGTGACAACAAAGTCCCCATCAGCATCAATAGCAATGGAAGACGATCCCTGTGAGCTCTGCGTATAGTTGTTGACGCGGAACTCAGGTCCCGCAGCCTGAATATTGCTGATCGCAAACATATGCTGATAGCTGCCGCCGGAGGTTCCGTTCAGATCCCCATCCAGCGAATTGCCTGTCAGGCCTCTGACTGTGTCCAGCACTGTTAAGCGGAACGTTCCGGCTGTCAAGGATGCTCCAAGTGTCAACTCGGCTTCATACTTGTTCGTCTCAATATTCAGATCAAACGTGATGCCCGTGATCAGACTGCTGACATTCACGCCGTCTTGTGTGAGCTGCCAGTTCGCCGGATTCAGCACGCTATTGGCACCACTCGCCCCACCGCTGACATTCATGTCCTCCGAGAACACCACCGTCAGCGTATCCAGTGTGGTATTCAGTCGCCCGCCGGGAGCAATCTGGCGGGCTAAGTCTCGTACTTCCGTCACCATCGGCCCGGCGGTGACTGTTGTTTCGTTAAACCGCTGCCCATAGACGCCGGAATTGGACCCATCCTGACTGAAACTCTCCCATGTCACAACAAAATCCCCGTCCGCATCCATCGCCACGGACGAATGGCGTTGTTCGTCCACCGTTTCCGTGTTGACTTGCAGCTCGCCACCCTGTGCAATACCGGCCACGTTGTAACGGCGAGCGTAAACACCATACACGTCGCCATCCTGCGCGTAGCTGTTCCATAGAACGACGAAGTCTCCGTCCGCATCCATCGCCACAGACGGAGTTCCCTGAGCCTCTGCGGTTGTCGTGTTGACCCGGAACTCGCCTCCCAGCGGTATACCGACGGCGTTGTACCGCTGAGCATAGACGTCATTGCTGACACCGTCCTGATTACTTCGCCATGCGATGAGAAAATCCCCGTCCTTATCCATCGCTATGGCTGGCTGATCCTGAGCGTTTGCCACGGTGGAGTTGACGCGGAACTCAGTCCCCAGTGCTACTCCCGCGGAGCTATAACGTTGCGCGTAGATCCCCAGGCCGCTGCCATCCTGAGAATTGCTTTGCCAACTAATTACGAAGTTCCCGTCAGCATCCGTCGCGACTGATGGAGACGATTGAGAATCAAACGTGACGGAGTTCACGCGGAACTCACTGCCTAACTTCACCCCCACCGCATCGTACCTCTGCGCGTAGATACCAAAACTGCTGCCATCCTGGAGACTGCTCTGCCATGTGACAATAAAATCTCCGTCCAGATCCATCGCCACAGAGGGATTCAATTGAGCGCCCGAAGTCGCCGTATTGACGCGGAATTCTCCGCCCAGGGCAATTCCAGCCGCGTCATAACGCTGTGCATAAACCCCTTCGCTGTTTCCATCCTGGAGATTACTCTGCCAAGTAATGACAAAATCACCATCGGCATCCATCCCCACCGCAGGATTGCTTTGATTGTCAGCCGTCGTCGTGTTGACGCGGAATTCTCCGCCCTGAGGAACACCGGCGGCATCGTATCTCTGCGCGTAAATGCCGGTGCCACTGCCATCCTGAAGACCACTAACCCACGCAACAACGTAGTCCCCATTCGTGTCCATCGCCATGGAGGCTGCATATTGAGAGTTCGCGGTGGTTGTGTTGACGAGAAACTCTCCTCCGACCGGCGTTGCGGCAAGAAGCTGTCTGGATTCAAGTTGTTCAGTTCCGGAACGACGCGACCGTCGCGCACGACAAGGTCGCGAAGAATTCGTCAGGCGTTGTTTCAGTTGTGTCAGCCAGGATTTATGGTTCAACATGGGAGGCTCGATTTCAAAGGATCAACGTTTGTCTGAATTATTTGCACTGTTTTGTAGGATGGACATTCCTGCCCGTCGAAACACGGTCTTGCTTGCGAGATATGGTCGGACAGGAATGTCCAACCTACGTTTTGAGGCTTGTCACACTCAGCCGTCATTGGCCCGGCTGTTCGTAAATCACATTCTCCGGTCTCAGCCAGTAAGAAAAATCAGGAGCTGTGAATCCCTGACGAACAGCGTTGTCTGCCTGATTCAACACGTTCACGTTTCTGACTCCGGGCAGGTATTGAACGTCGTAAATTTCCGTGCAGCCGGCTGTGAACTCGAATGTGCCCACCAGCTTGCCTGTGGGCAGATCAATCACAGCCAAACCGCTGAGCAGTTTTTCATGTCGCTGCTGAACCGGCAGCCCGCCGAAAATGTGCTTTTCACGAATCTGACACATGCCGACCACGGCAAAGCGACCGATCAGGCACAACCCTCGCAGATAAGCAGGCAAGGTACACACGATTCCGGCGGAGCCCTTCGCGGGATCAAAACAAAGCAACTCACCCGCGCCGGAGTTCAGCAGCCACAGTCGGTCCTTATGCCATCGTGGAGAATGAGGCATCGACAGGCCTCGCAACACGACGTCGCCGGATTCAACATCGATCAAAACTCCGCCGGTCGCTTTGTTCCCACGCCAGCCTCCGACAGTGTCCGTTTCACCCAGAGCAGTCACGTACTTCGGTTTTCCGTCGACCACGGCCAGACCGTTCAAATGACAACGGTCTTCGGGGACAATGTCCGTGATGAACGACGGCTTCCAGCGAGGTACAAACGAAAAGTCTTTGCTGAGCCCCGACAAACAACTGAATCGTGAATTGACGAACCACAGCCCATCGTCGGCAAACGCCACATCATGAGCATTGACATCACCGGTATGATAGGTGGCTCGCGGAAGGTACAGAGCGTCATACTTGCCTCGCTGATCGGGCAACAAGTCCGGAGCCAGCAGCGGAGCATTTGCAAGCACCGTGATTTCATCTTTTGTCGCGAGGGCCAACTTCCCGGGCCCGACGGCGAGCCCCATCGGTTTTGTGAACTGCCGCATCAGCACCGACGCCTGAGTGCCTCGCCATCCCAGCGTCATCACTTTCCCGGCTTGATAGGTCGTAAGGATCAGCGACCCAGACAGCTCAGATAGCCACTGCGAAAACGACTCTGTGCTTTGGCAGACGATTCGCGTCTCAGGAGTTCTCTCGCGGAATGCCGCATCTTCTGCAGACGAAGAAATCGCTCGGGAATCAGCACTTAATGAACTCAACATGGGATTCTCCTCAAGGGTTAACCAAGAGCACTTATGCTCCGAGCCGATGGACATGCTTTTCCCCACCTAGCGATGCCCGCCCGAAACCTCGGCCAAAATTTTCCCGAATTTCTGTGGCGTCCCGAGAAATTGCTTCAAACTGGCCGAATTCCGTGAGCCCCAACGACCATTCCACGGGCTTTTTTCGCAGCAGGATCAGCTTGATGCCTGCATCACCGGAGGTCGTGTTCGCGGCCTTGAAATGAGTCTCCCCATCGGACTCCTGTTTTGCTTAACCGGGTCGCACCGGTAATAATCCTGCCTTCCCGCCTCGCTTGTGCCTGCAAACTTCGGAGTGAAAATGCTGCTTCAACTCTGCCAACTTTTGATTCTTGCTGCCGCCGGACTATTGGCTCAGGAAAGCTCCGACGCCGATCAGAAGCTGCACGCTGAGGCCCAGCAGATCCTCGCATTGCCAGCCGCTGAGCAGGATCTCATTCGACTGGTGCAGATCGACTTGTCGCTCTCCAACGAGAAGGATCCAGCCAGCCTCGAAACCTGTCGCACAATTCTGCGAACTCTCGCCGTTTCAGAAAACGAAACCGCCATGGAACATGTTCGTGCGATCTTTGAAAACGATCCGGAACGCCGCGGTCTGGCAGCCTGGGCTCTCAGTCAATCCACCACGCTGCGTCCGGCCGATCTGCAGGACTGGCGCTACATGGTTCGATCGCTCAATGTCGTTTCCGGTGATGATGCCGCTTCGGTGATGAAAGCGTTAATGCGTTTTCGAGTTCGTGCGAACAAACCTCAATGGGTTCGTCAGGTCATTCTGATCGGCCTGCAGATGACTCCCGAGCAGCAGCCTGCGGCCGTCAGCCTATTGAAACACTGGACAGTAATGCCCAAAGGAAAAGACAACTGGAGCCTGTCAGACTACCAGGCATGGTTCGCCAAAGAACATCCGGAACATCCTGAAGCAGCGCTGCCTGTCGACTCCACGACGCGTAATTGGCCCCTGAGCAGCCTGCAGACTGAAATTCAAAACCTTGAGCCAACTCCCGACATGGTGGAGGCAGGGGTGAAAGTCTACGAGAAAGCTGGCTGCCAAAAATGTCATCGCCGCAGCCAACAGGGACAGGCCTTCGGTCCTGATCTGACGTCACTCGGTTGGCGTCGGCAAAAGAAAGAAATCCTGCATGCCATCCTGTTTCCGTCTCATGATCTCAACGAGGAATATCCATCTGTCTTAGTCGTTCTTAAAGACGGACGAACTCTGAATGGTGTTCTCTCTTCAGGCGCTGAAGGCATGATGAGCGTTGTTTCGAATACGGCAGTTCGAGAAGAATTCCCGCGAACAGAGATTGAAAAGATCGTCAATCAAAAGATCTCAAACATGCCCGAAGGGACTTTGGAACCACTGACACTGGACGAAATAAAGGCTCTTTTTGCCTACCTGACATCTGTCGACGGTGTGCCCAAACCACACGGCGATGAACTTGAATAACATTAATTTGATTTTGTGATCTGTTGATTTAATCCCCCCTGAGCCTGCCTCAGGGGCCTGAGGGCTTTTACACCACTGAAAGACATCTCTTCTTTCTGGTGCAAAAGCCGTTAAACCCCCGACGCGGGGTCGGGGGCGACTAGATCAACAACCCGCTCCCCCGTTCACCGACAATTTCCCGCAAAGGCCGCTGCATGAGAACTGTTGTTTTGGTTCTGTTGCTGACGAGCACAACGTTCGCTGACGAGCCGTTGCTGTTTAATCGCGACGTACGGCCGATACTTGCCGAGCATTGCTGGAACTGCCACGGCCCCGATGCCGCGGCCCGCCAATCAAATCTGCGACTCGACACGTTCAACGATGCCGTACTTCCTGCAGAATCCGGGCTGCCCGCCATCGTGCCGGAAAAACCGCAGGACAGCGAACTTGTCCGGCGTATTCAATCCAGTGATGCGACATTGCGGATGCCTCCGGATTCCGCTCAGAAGCCGCTGACGGCCACTCAAATCGACATCCTCAAACGATGGATTTCCGGAGGAGCAGGGTTCCAGAAACACTGGTCGTTTGAGCCGATCGTTTCCCCAGTTATTCCCGACAGCCCGGAAATCAGGTCGCATCTGGAGTCCTCATCGGCCATCAATCCAATCGATGCCTTTGTTGCTGAATCGCTGGCAAAACAGAAGCTGAGATTCTCTCCCGAGGCGCCTCGTGAAGCTCTGCTGCGAAGAGTAACCCTTGATCTGACCGGACTACCTCCCACGGCCGACGATCTCGCTCGAACAAACGAATCCTACGAAGAAGTCGTCGACCGACTACTTCACTCTTCGCACTTCGGCGAACGCATGGCGGTGGATTGGCTGGATGCCGCAAGATACGCAGACACCAACGGCTACTTCAGCGACAAGCCGCGTCAGATATGGCTGTGGCGTGACTGGGTGATTCGTGCATTCAACGACAACATGCCGTTTGATCAGTTTACAGTGGAACAACTGGCGGGAGATCTCCTGCCCGCACCAACAATTCAACAACGTATCGCGACCGGCTTTAACCGGAATCACGTTTCGAACAATGAAACGGGAATCATCGACGAAGAATATCGCACGGAGTACGTTGTCGATCGCGTCGATACGACGATGACGACATGGCTTGGCCTGACAGTCGGATGTGCACAGTGCCACGACCACAAATACGACCCCATCTCTCAGCAAGAGTTTTATCAGCTCTTTGCATTCTTCAATAACGTTCCTGAGAAAGGCCTGATTGTCACGGACGACCCGCCTCCTGTGATGAAAGTGTCTACTCCAGAGCTGGATACGGAGCTGGCCAATCTGTCACGAGCGACGTCAAACGCAGCTCAGGCGTTTGAACCTATTCGGATGAAACTCGCTACCGAAATCTCTGCATGGGAAGCCACCGCCCGCCAATCAATTCCGTTGCCGCCACAACAAAACCTCATGCTGCATGAAGCCTTTAACAACGGTCTTCAGCCAGAGACACAGGCGATCGGAACAACACTGACGTATCAAACCGGCATTCGAGCTCAGGCCGCCTTGTTCGATGCGACACAACATGCTTCGCGAGACATCAAGCACTTTGACGCAAATGGCCCCTGGACAATCGGCCTCTGGTTGCTGCCGGACAATTCTCTCAGTTGCCCGCTGTCAAAAATTGAACCGGAAGGTGATCGAACCGGCGTCGAAGTGCTTTGGCAAAAGGGTCGAATTGCGGTCAACCTTGTCGCGAAGTGGGGAACTGACGCGATTGAAATCTCATCGATCACGCCGGCAAAAGCAGGGCAGTGGCATCACGTTGCCATCTCCTACGACGGTTCAAGATCAGCAAACGGCCTGAAACTGTTTCTGGATGGGCAACCGCTTGAAGTCAAAATTGATCGCGACTCTCTGACGAGCAGCGTTCAAAATGATCGACCAATCCTGATCGGTCGCAGAGATTCTGGACTGGGCTATTATGGCCAAATGGATGAACTTCGCATCCTGCAACGAACACTCGATGCACAGGCGATACTGGACTGGTTTCACGGCGATCAGATCCACGGAATCCTTGAACGACCGACCGACACGCGCAGCGCACGCGACTCGGAAACTCTGATGGATTTCTATATCGCTCGTCACACGGATGAGAAGACTCGTGCTGCCAGAAGCCACGTCAAAGACGCACTGGAAACAGAAATCCGCTTTCGCAATTCGATTCCTTCCACTCTGGTGATGGAGGAGATGCCGCAGCCTCGCGAAACTCATGTGCTGATTCGAGGACAATACGACCAGCCCGGTCAGAAGGTTGAAGCGGGAACTCCCACGGCGTTGTCACCATGGCCTGATAACGCACCAAAGAATCGACTTGGTCTCGCGAAATGGCTGATGGATCCCGCCAATCCTTTAACCGCGCGAGTCGCCGTGAATCGGCTTTGGAAGCAGTGCTTTGGAGAAGGATTGGTCCGCACAGCCAATGATTTTGGCAGTCAGGGAGAACCTCCGACTCATCCTGAGCTGCTGGATTGGCTGGCCGCAACTTATCGTGACAAGGGATGGAACACAAAAGATCTACTGCGACTGATCGTGACTTCTCGAACCTATCAGCAATCGTCTGATCTTCACCGGAACCCGTCCGCAGCACACGACGTTCAGAACCGACTGCTGTCTCGCAACTCAGCCTTTCGTATGTCGGCGGAGATGATTCGCGATCAGGCCCTCGCTTCATCGGGGCTACTGCGACCAAAGATTGGAGGTCCCAGCGTAAAGCCGTATCAGCCCGGTGGTCTCTGGGAAGAAGTCTCTTACAACGCGGAGGATTCCTATGAAGAGTCCAACGAAGATGGTCTCTGGAGACGAAGCCTCTACACCTACCTCAAACGACAAGTACCACCTCCATCGTTGCTGGCATTCGATGGAACGCCGCGAGAAAAATGCACTGTCCAGCGAGCTCGCACAAATACTCCAATTCAGGCCCTGATCCTGCTCAACGATCCGACGTATCTGGAAGCGGCTCGTATGCTGGCGAACAGCGTTCTTCTGGCCAAAAAGTCAGATGAGGAACGCATGGTGGAGGTATTCCGGCGCATCCTTAGCCGCAACCCGGAGCCTCGTGAGTCAGCTCTTTTACTTGATATGTTGCAACGTCAACGTGATCGTTTCCAAACTGACCCAGCCGCAGCTGATAAGCTTCTTCAAGTTGGCGTGAGTCGACACGATGACTCTCATGCACCAACCGAGTTGGCAGCGTGGACGATGACAGCTCACACAATTCTGAATCTTGATGAGGCGATCACGCGCAGATGAACCAGCTTTCTCCTCGCCGCCACTTTCTGACTCAGTCCGGAATCAGCCTCGGTTCCATGGCTCTGAGCTCGTTGCTTTCCGCATCTGAACAAACGCATGGCGCAGTCTCATCAGCTCTGACGCTGCCGGTTCGCGCAAAGCGAATCATCTACTTGTTTATGCACGGCGGTCCTTCCCAACTGGATCTGTTCGACCACAAGCCCGGGCTGCGCCAACGGCATGGAGAAGAATTGCCCGCTTCTGTTCGAGGTGACCAACGGCTCACCGGGATGACCAGCGGACAGACATCATTTCCGGTCACCTCTTCAGCGTTTCGATTTCATCAACGAGGCGACTCCGGCGCTTGGGTCAGTGAGATTATGCCGGAGACAGCCAAAATCGTTAACGAACTCTGCATCATTCCCTCGATGCACACCGAAGCGATCAACCATGATCCGGCTGCGATGTTACTGCAAACAGGGCATCAGCAACCCGGCCGCCCCAGTTTCGGAGCATGGACCAGTTATGGACTGGGAACAGAAAACAGTAACCTCCCGTCCTTCGTTGTTCTGCTATCTCACGGCAGTGCAGCTCGACCAGCGGATCCGCTTTATGCTCGACTGTGGGGACCCGGATTTCTTCCCTCCAGTCACCAGGGAACCGCTTTCCGAACCGGCGGAGATCCTGTGCTCTATTTGTCCAATCCTCCCGGCGTCAGTCCGGATTCAAGACGAGATCAACTCAACGTTTTGTCAGCCCTGAATTCTGTTCGATCAAACATTACCGGTGATCCTGAAACAGAAACTCGCATCGCACAGTATGAACTGGCATTTCGTATGCAGACTTCTGTTCCGGAACTTGTCGAAATGAACGACGAATCGGAGTCCACATTTACAGCGTATGGCCCAGACGCGCGGCAGCCAGGAACATTCGCAAGACACTGCTTGTTGGCTCGCCGAATGGCCGAACGCGGAGTTCGCTTCATTCAACTTTATCATCGAGGCTGGGACCAGCATTACAATCTGCCCAGCGATATTCGGCTACAGGCTCGCGATGTTGATCAGCCAGCCGCGGCACTGATCAGAGATCTTCGTCAACGCGGATTGCTGGATGAAACGCTCGTGATCTGGGGCGGTGAATTCGGGCGAACGACCTACACTCAGGGTAAACTTGAACCGAACAATTACGGCCGCGATCACCATGGACGATGCTTCACCATGTGGTTAGCCGGCGGCGGCATTCGCCCAGGTCTTGTATACGGCAAGACCGACGACTTCTGTTACAATGTCGTTGAGAACCCTGTGCATGTTCACGATCTGAATGCGACACTGCTGCACCAGATGGGGATCGACCACACTCGACTCACACATCGCTTCCAGGGGCGAGACTATCGCCTGACGGACGTCCACGGGAACATCGTTCAAGGCATTATCCGATAACGATCACGGCAGCTTGTACGGCACAACCGTTGAACCTGCGGACGACTTTACCGGACTCCATGGCTTCTCAAAAGACCGCACAACCAGTTCCGGCCCGGAATCTGACGGTGCAAGAATCATCAGAGCAGTCACGTTTAACGCGGGATCCGTTTGAGTTGCCTGAGCAACCCCTCCGGCAGGCAACACCACAGAATCCTTTGCAGCGGTCGCAACAGTAACCAGAACCGTCCAGTTGCGGCCGTTGAGATCTGCCTGATACTGACCACAGAGAAGTTCAGGAGTCTCTTCCATCAGTAACAGACCGGAAAAGCCCTTTGCGGACATCTCCTTCTCCGCCGCGATTATTACGGCCGACCAGTCCAAAGGCTTTGACTCCTTCGTTGGCGAGTTTTCGGTCGCAGCCTGAGCTTCGTCGAAGAATCCAATGTCTGGTACGACGATGTTCTCATCCAGTGATTGAGCTTTCTTCAGATCTTCAGCCGCCAGTTTCTTTTCGCCACGGTTATATCGAGCAACCCCGCGATTCATCCACGCCGGCGCAAGGTCCGGTGTTATCTCAATCGCTTTCGTGTAATCCTGCTCGGCTTCTTCATAGCGTTTCTGAGCCAGATACACACCAGCTCGCTGATACCAGTTGGCCGAATCCTTCGGATCCAGTTCCAGCGCCTTCGCGTAATCGGCCAGCGCTGTTTCGTAATCCTCGAGGTCAACGTGGCAGAGACCTCGATTTCGATAGGCCAGCGCCCCTTGAGGATCTAAATCGACAAGCCGAGTAAACTCTACAGCCGCCTCTTTGAATCGTTTCATCTTGGCGAGAACAACGGCCTTATTGTTGAGCGCGTCTGTGCGTTCACTGTCCAAAATCAAACACTCGTTGTAGTCATTCAGCGCCTTCTCGAGAACATTCAGATTCTCGTAGGCCACGCCGCGCTGATATCGCGCTTCAGGGTCTTTGGGAGTTGCGTTAACGACCTCATTCAGAAGTGGAATCGCCTCCTCCGCCTGCTCACGTTCCATCAGAATACGAGCTCGCTCCAGCTTAACCTCGGGAGAATCCGGCGAACCCCCACAGCCGACAGAGAAGACCGCCAGCAACAACATCCACGGCCACAAGGCTTGAATCTTCAGGTTTGAACACATGGCACAGTCTTCTGTTAACAAACACGAGGGCTGGGGGACTCAGCGGAATCATACATCGATTGCAACTTGACGCGGATATCCCGCAAAGATGCCGGCAGGTCAAGGACCTCAACACGCGGAACAGCACCAAGTCCTTCAAACTGACTCTGCTGCGAGGCTAGTGAAAGAACCAGGATCGGCAGACTCGTCAGGTCAGCGACATCAGCCGCAAAATCAACAACGCTGGCTGGTACCAGTTGAGTGGTGTTGATAACAACGGCTGAGATCCGATAACGGCTGACAACATCCAGTCCGCTATTCAGATCCGGGACTATACGACATGGCACCTGATGATCACGAAAATAACGTCGCAATGTCGAACGCTCACTCGCGACGACGGCGACAACACAAACCTCAGAGACTGTCGCTGAATAGTTCAATACTGCAGAAGTTGTCGCTGTTGTAATCGCCGAGCTCTGCGGCAATTCCGCGGCTTCAGAAATCATCGTCGGCACTGCTGCCTCGAGCGAATCTTCAACACCAACGCCGGAGCTTACATTCGCAGCGTCGAAGGCCGGAACCGGAGAGACATGACTCTGGCCACGCATCCATCGAACAAACAAAGCCAACCGATGTCGCCAGAGATCAGGATCAGAAAAGGCCAGGTAAGCAAAAGCCATGATCAGGCCGAAGGTCCAC
This sequence comes from uncultured Planctomycetaceae bacterium, assembly GCA_903921605.1. The sequence continues at coordinate 24,326 of CAIXQV010000930.1, forward strand.
ATCCCCAGAAACGCGCCGATCCCGAAATGCATCGCAACACCCATCAACAACATCAGCGGACGCAGTCGCGGATTCCAGATGAGAACAATAAAAAAGATTTCCCACGCAATGGTGACATGTGCAATCAGGAACGGCAGCCAGGGAACCCAGGCCATCCACGTCAGATCCATCGTCTGATATTCTTCATTGGCGATGACTCGCCACATCGCTTCGCCCGTCCACCAGCTCGGCCCCTTCAGCTTCGCAAAACCCGCCCAGAAATAGATGGTACACAGATGCAATTGAATCAATCGCATTGCAACTCGAGCGGAAGCGAACTTACGCGGAGCATCAACCAATCCCTTGCGGCCCAGCCACCATCGACGAATCAGTGAATCAACTGATACTGCAGCACCAGAAGGCCCGATGCTCAGATAAAGACAAAGCATCCCAAGGATCTGATCGAAGCCAAAGTTCGCAATCGGAACTCGTTGCGAGTAAGAGATTGTAATCAGGAACGACAGGACGGAAGTAACGCGAGTCGCGAAGCCGAGGCAAAACAATCCGCTGATCACAAGACAAGCGATGTGCATCGGCCAAAGATATTGATCGCCCGTCCACAGCCAGAACGAAAAGATCGGCCGATTAACATACAGAGCCTTCACAGCCTGCAAGGGCTGAAGTCCGTTGTCTCCAAAGAACGCTTCGAGGTCCAGTGTCCAGACGGCTAGGTTATAGAACAGCATCCATCCGCTCAGCAGACGGATAATGCCTAACATCAACGGATCGGCTGGCTCAAACCAGAACTTATGCCAGGCTTCCAGACATCCATTGACATATTGACGCAACCAGACCACGCCACTGGACCGCAGCAGCCCACGAGCCTGCAACATGATTCTTTCCTCAGAAGCTCTGCGCAACAGATGATTGTTGAGAAGCCTCCGTGGAAAAATCAAACGCTCCTATCGTCTCAACTTCAAACGTCTCCGGATCATCCAGCTTTCCACCGGCCTGAATTCGCAGGATCGAAGACGGCTCATGACTGATTCGATTCAGTGTAATCGATGATGAGTCATGCAATGCAGAAAAATGGCGAGCGTACGCCTTCTGAATCTCGGCCTGGGTCTCATCATCAAACGCCCAGAGATTTTCAGCCAACATAAAGTAGCGGTGGTACAGCAACCGCGGGTGAATCGAAAGATTGGGAAATCGCCCCACAACCGGCGCGTCACCGGGACGGGGAACAGAATAAGAAATCAACGTGCTCGCACCAGGATCGGGAGCAAAATAGTGATATCCGTGATTCAGGAACAGCAGTTCATTATACGGCAAAGCGAGACGGTAACCGTCCATCAGCAAGGGCGACGCAGGCGGCATCGCGGCCGGAGAAATGAACACAGCGAATACATGGAAGCCAAGCATCAGGCTTACGACAAGATATCCGCATTTCTTCAAAAGTTTCAACATGTCCGGACACCAGACATCTCTCATCAATCCTTCAAAACAACTGCGTCATGTTCGTTACGAAACGACTGGATTCTGAAGAGAAGAGAGTCTCCAAAAAAAACTGCATTCCGCACTTAATCGCACGGAATGCAATCGATATCAAAAGTACTCAGAGCAACGGTTCGTCAGTCTGAGCCTGTCGGGAACCTCCGTCAATGATTATTGTCGGATGTCTATCCGTTCTCAGTGACCGGCTGAACCACAAGAGCTGTGAGAAACCGTGCCATTTGAGCCACAGTCAGCCTGAGCACCGTGTGAGCCGTATGATCCGTAAGAACCATGTGACGCAGCGGCCTTGCGAGCTGCACGGCGAGCC
>CAIXQV010000931.1 GCA_903921605.1 uncultured Planctomycetaceae bacterium
GAGTTTGGGATTGATGAAGTCGCCAAACTGGAAGAAGGTCTTCGCATTATTACTCTGGTCCCCGATGGCCCTGCTGCAAAAGCCGGCCTGCGCGGCCCGGAAATTGTTCGCAACAAACGCGGCTTCGTAACGTTTGAGTCGCGCGACGTGAATCGGGCTGATGTCATTGTTGGCGTCAACGGGAAGAAGACTCTGAAGCCGGATGAGTTCCTGTCAGAGATTGAAAGTCATCGCCCCGGCGACAAGATTACGATCGAAGTTCTTCGCGAAGGTGAAGTGGTTTCCGTGCCTTTGCAGTTAAAGTAATCCCGGCTCGCCGTCATCTGCAATTTATCTGTGTCTATCTGCGTTCATCTGTGGACAACCTTGCGATTCCATTCGCCGTACTCAAACAACAAACCGCCAGGGATCCATGGGGCACGCTTTCATCCTGCTTCATTTCGAGCCACAGATGAATGGCCCCTTTCTTCCTGTTGCCTTCGGTTTGCCGCTAAACCAAACGCTGGCTGTTACCCCGGGGCAGGTCTCCCAGTTGTCTACTCCGCAACCACCTGAACGGATTCCGCTGACTGATTTTCGTCGTCAAGTTCCGGTACCGTGATCGGATTCAAGGTCAGCCCTACCAGCAGAAATGAGAGCGTCAGCCAGCCGAGAATGTGCCGACCAATTCCAAGTTTCTCGCGATCATTGGCCGTTGGCGGATGTTTAATCCCAGTCATCATCAGCAGAATCAGCAACAGGCTGAACGAGAAATTGTTGTTCATCACCATGTATGTGAATCCACCCAGAATAACGGCATAGGCCACCAGATGGGCTTTCCGCCCAATCAGCGTGTAGAGGATATGACCGCCATCGAGCTGCCCCACGGGCAGCAGATTCATCGCGGTAATGAGTACTCCAACCCAGCCAGCGAACGCGATCCCGTTATCATCAAGAGCAATCGTGCTACCCTCCGGTGCGGGGCCGTGAATGGCGGAAATCATCCACTGAATGATTAGCGGCTGGCTGTACTGCAGGGGAGCCGTATCCGGCCGCGGTCGATACTCAGCAATGCTGAGACCATACCACAGCACCGGGATTGTCACTGCAAGGCCGGCCAGAGGCCCCCAGACGGCGATGTCGAACATCTGTCGACGTGTCGCCACACCTCGCCCCTGAAAAATCACCGCCCCCATGGTGCCCATCGGCGGAATCGGCATGGGAATAAAATACGGCAGCGACGCGGGCACTCGATTCCAGACGGACTGCAGATAATGTCCCATCTCGTGAAAGAACAGAATCGACATCAGCGGGACCGAGTATTCAAGTCCCTGGCGGCAGGCGCGAACCATAATCATGTCTAAATCATGAGGCCTGAAGGTCTGTTGCAGGTAGCTGCCAAAGCGGGGAAAAATCCAGCCGAGAATGTACTCGAGCGGAAAGTATCCGGACCCGACCAGAAACGTACTCAACATGGTCAGCAGAAACAGCAGTGCCGACGTTCGCAGATGCCGACGGCGCCAGGAAAAAACCTGAGCAGCCTGAAGCTGTTCAAATCGCCGCTGGACTTTTCGCAATTCCTGATCATTGTCGGTATTCATAAATGTGGCCGGCATCGCAATGATAGCCGGAGCACTTAACACATCCGGTGCGTTTGGCTGAGCCTCATCATTCGTCGTTCCGGTTGTCGAGGACACAGCAAGCACCGGCGGCGACGTGTCGCTCGGTTCGGACGGTAATGATTCCTCAGGTGAATTTGACATGAATTTCGCGGCTTTGAATCCGAATAGATTTCCACACAGACCGGCAACCCAACTGCCGTTCCAGGCCAATACAGAAGATTCTCCCATCCCCTGAAACGGAAAGGTCGTAATGAGGGTAACGACAAAACCGCTGTCTGCGGGATTTTATCCCCATGCACGCCTGATTCTCGCAGCAGCACCGGGGATTGACATCAATATCTGCGTAGAGAATGCCGCCGTGCCGTCAGAATCGTTTCCGGGGACATTTCCCGGGGAGGGGTTTCCGAAGTTTAGACCAAACGTCGATCCAACGATATCATCAGCCCCTGACCTAAACAGACCTACTCGTTTTTCCGTCCAGAGTTTCTCACCTCCATGCGTGTTGCTCATATTATCACTCGAATGATCATCGGCGGAGCGCAGGAGAACACCCTGTTCAACGTGGATGATCAGCACTATCTGTTTGGTGACCAGGTCTGCCTGATGACCGGACACACAACGGGCCCCGAAGGATCATTGGAGCGGCGTGCCAGGGATCGCGGACTCGATGTCAAAATCCTTCCCGAGCTGACACGTAACATCAGCCCGCTGACGGATTGGAAAGCCGTCGGCGCCATCCGAAAAGCGCTGGCCGAGTATCGTCCGGAGATCGTTCATACTCACAGTTCCAAGGCCGGAATACTCGGACGCCTGGCGGCTTCTCAACTTTCGCTGCCAACCGTTCATACTGTCCACGGAGCTTCGTTTCATTTCGGACAAAATCCACTGCTGCACTATGCCTATCGCTGGGCCGAACGGCGAGCTGCCGCATGGTGCGATCATTTCATCTGCGTCTGCGATGCGATGACAGATCAGTATGTGGCGGCCGGTGTGGCTGCGCGTGAAAAGTTCACCACGATCTACAGTGGCATGGACGTCGACAAGTTTCTGCATCCCACGAGAACCGCATCAGAGATTCGATCCGAATACGATCTTGCTGCGGACGATATTGTGTTTTGCAAAGTGGCTCGCCTGTTTCATCTCAAGGGCCACAACTATCTCATTGAAGCAGCAGCGGCTGTGGCTGCTCAAGTTCCCAATGTGCGGTTTCTGCTCGTCGGTGACGGCATTTTGAAAGATCAGTATCAGGCTCGAATTGCGGAACTGGGTCTGACCAGCCATTTCCGTTTTGTTGGTCTCGTGCCGCCGGATGAGGTCACCAATTATCTGCACGCCGCCGATGCGGTGGTGCATACGAGTGATTGGGAAGGGCTGGCACGAGTTCTCCCGCAGGGACTTCTTGCCGGGAAGCCGATCATCAGCTTTGACGTCGACGGTGCCCCGGAAGTATGTATCAACGATCAGACCGGAATCCTTGTCGAACATCGCAATACAAAACAACTGGCCGATGCCATGATTCGTCTGGCACAGGACAAACCCCTTCGCGAACGCCTGGGTCATAACGGCCAGCACCGTTTTACTGAACAGTTTCGACACGAGAACATGACCGCTCAGATCCGCAGCGTGTATCAGGAAGTGCTCGAGAGACGCGGC
>CAIXQV010000932.1 GCA_903921605.1 uncultured Planctomycetaceae bacterium
ATCGCGGATCGCCGAATTGTAGAACTGCTGAATGCCGGAGATCTGGTCATCTCCGCCGACATCCCACTGGCCGCCGCCGCTGTCGCCAAGGGCGCCACAGTCCTGGATCCTCGCGGTGAAGTCCTGGACGCACAGAATGTCGGTTCACGTCTGGCCGCGCGAAATTTGATGGATGAGCTTCGCGGATCAGGACTGGAGACCGGCGGTCCTGCTGCTTACAGTGCCAGAAATAAGCAGGACTTCTCCAATCAACTCGATCGCCTTCTGACCAGACTCACGGCTGCTCAGAAACGCCGCCCCGGTCTGTGACTCTGTCGCCGTTCAACACATTGGAAATGCGCCCAGATTGCTTCATCTAAGTTCTTAGCTGGACAGCGCCATTTTTCCCCCTCTCCCCCGATTTTTTTTGGATGCAGCTGGGGTGTCACATGGCAGCGTTCTTGCAAAAAATTGGGGGAGAGGGGACATCATGAAACAAACGCGCAACTTCAAAACTTACGCGTCGGGTTGTGATTTCCGGAACTTATTTCGGCACTGGTCCTTAGCGGCCCAATGCATGGGCCTTGTTGTTGTTGTTGCGGACCGTGAATTGCGAATAGCAAAATCGCAACTTCGAGTTACTTCGCGATCTTGTACAGAGTCGTATCGGTTCGCAGATACATCGCGCCATCGGCGAAGGCTGGAGTCGCAAAGCTTCGCCCAGGGACTTCGTTCTGGCCGAGTGCCTCGAATTTGACGCCCGTCTTGACCCACGTCGCAACTCCGGCTTCATTCAGAAACAGAACACGACCGTTCGCCAGGACCGGTGACGCCGAAAAGTTTCCTCCCAATCGTTCCATCCAGTGTCGCTCACCGGTCTTTGCATCGACACAGGAAGCGATCCCATTATCTGCGACGAAATAGAGCTCATCACCCACAAGCAACGGCGAAGGAGTGCTTGGAGCTCCGCGATTGATGCGCCACGCCACATGCGTGTCGGTGATATCTCCGGTGCCGCCCAGACGCACCGCCATAAGTTCCGGGTTGTCGTAATCATGGTTATAGAAAACCAGTCCGTGCCCAATGGCGGGTTGAGGCACCACCGACCAGCCTGGCGCACGCACTTTGCAGATTTCAGTTCCTGTCTCCAGATCGTAAACCGCGAGATGATCTGGTCCCGGTGCGAAGACTTGCGCTTTGCCGTCGACCACAGCGACAGCCGCCGTTACGAAGGAGTGGGTGATGCGAGCGGCCACTGAACGAGGAGTTCGCCAGGCGATTTTCCCGGTCTCAGCGTCGACTGCGGCCACGAAAGGATCGGAGGTTCCGTCACACGAGACGACAAGTTTGCCATTCATCAAAACCGGGGAGCCACCACTGCCGTGCAGAGGATTGTATTGCAACTCATTGTTTAACCATTCGATGCTGCCATCTTTCGTGGCCAGGCGAGCCATTCCAAGAGCACCAAAATGCACAAAGACGCTGCCGTCATGGATAATCGGCGTCGGGCTGGCATGACTGTTCTTCGTATGAATCGATGGGACAGATTCGATGCGTCGCACTTCGCGATCCCAAATTGTCTGCCCCGTTTTTGCATCAAGGGCGATCGCTCGCAACGAAAGCTGATCGCCTTCCTGCACCGCGGTTGTCAGAAAGACTCTGTCACCAGCCACAGACGGCGAGGACCAACCCAGCCCGGCGACGGGAACTTTCCAAACAACGTTCTCTGTCTCGGACCACTGCAGAGGAGTTTCTGGCCCCGTGACGTGTCCATCAGAATTCGGTCCTCGAAACTGAGGCCAATCGCCAATGAACATCAGGCTCGCAAGTGTGATCACAAGTTTCATCATGGAACAATCTCAGGCAGGAAGAACGGGGCGCAGGCAGAAAGAACAGGGGGATGGCCGAGTGGCTGTCGACATCAGATAATGTGCGCTTTCACTCTGGCAGGCAGCTGGATCTCAGCGTCAGCAGTTTGTCGAATGCGAAATGGATTTGCAAACAGACGAATCTGACTTGGACAGCGATGTTACAGTCCAGAATCGCGGTAAATCTCAACTACGAGTGGATTCCAGCTTTAGAATCACTCGCCACGGCCCCCAAAAAATCGTTCCATTTGGTGTCTTCACTTTGTACGTGGCAGTGAGTGATTTGCCACGAAGTGTTTTTCCTTGCGGAGACTTGTGTATACTCTTTCCATTGAACCCATGTCAGCGTCTTGTTCATTCAACTATCAGCGAGGATGCCGCAAGACATGTGAGGCACGGCGATTACGACCGTGTCGAGATTTGCAGGGCCGGAGAGCATTCATGACAACTCGCAGAACAATACTACAATCGGCTGTCGGTTCGGCTGCTTTGGCTTCGCTGATGCAGACCTCCGCCCGCGCAGATGTTGGTTTGACTCATTTTGCCCCCAGAGCAAAGCGAGTCGTCTACCTGTTTCAATCCGGCGGCCCCTCGCATTTGGAACTGCTGGACGAAAAACCGGAACTGAAGAAACTGCACGGAACCGAGTTGCCGGATTCAATTCGTCAAGGGCAACGGCTCACCGGAATGACGTCCGGCCAGACCAGTTTTCCCGTCATCGCGCCAAAATTTGGTTTCAAGAGCTGCGGGCAATCCGGCCTTAGGATCAGTGAACTTCTGCCTTACACAGGAAAAGTCGCCGACGATATCTGCGTGATCCGTTCAATGCACACAGAAGCCATTAATCACGATCCCGCCATCACGTTTATTCAGACAGGTTCACAACAACCCGGACGACCATCACTCGGCGCATGGGCCAGTTATGGTTTGGGTAGTGAAGCGGAAGATCTGCCAGCCTTTCTGGTCCTGATTTCTCACGGCAGCGGAGCCGATGCCAATCAGGGACTTCTTGAACGACTCTGGGGCAGCGGTTTTCTGCCATCCAGCCATCAGGGCGTCAAGCTTCGCAGTTCGGGCGATCCGGTCCTGTATTTGTCGGACCCCAAAGGCATGAATCGTAATCTGCGCCGGAAGATGCTCGACAGCATTTCCGCGATGAACCAAAAGCAACTGCAGGAATCCGGAGATCCGGAGATCGCCACGCGGATTGCTCAGTACGAAATGGCGTTTCGCATGCAGTCGTCAGTTCCAGACCTGATCGATACATCGAAGGAAACCGAGGCCACTTTTCAGCTGTACGGCGAAGATGCAAAAAAGCCGGGCACGTTTGCTGCGAACTGCCTGTTAACTCGCAGACTTTTTGAAAAGGGTGTGAGATTCGTACAGCTCTATCACCGTGGCTGGGATCAGCACGGCGGACTTCCGACCAATATGCCGAAGCAGTGCCACGATATCGATCAGCCACAGGCGGCTCTGATCACAGATCTAAAGCAGCGAGGAATGCTGGAGGACACTCTGATTATCTGGGGCGGTGAATTCGGCCGCACCGTTTACGGCCAGGGAGGACTTCAGGAAAACTACGGCCGCGATCATCACGGCCGCTGTTATTCCATGTGGCTTGCCGGTGGCGGAATTCGCCCCGGACATGTGCATGGGCAGACCGACGATTACGGCTATAACATCGTGCGCGACCCTGTGCATGTTCACGACATCAACGCGACGATCCTGCATTGCATGGGATTCGACCACGAACGTCTGACTTATCGCTACCAGGGTCGAGATTTCCGTTTAACGGATATCCATGGCAAAGTTGTCGAGTCGATTTTGAGTTAGTCATCCATTATTTCTGCGCCGCCCGAATGTGGTTATGGCAATCGAAGCAACTTTTGTTGGCGGACAACCATTCCAGTTGTGCGGATGCGAACTCAGACTTCTGAGCAGCTTCGTCCAGTCGTCGAATAGCAGTGCGAAATGACTGAGTATGTTCACGATATTCGGTGTCACGCAACACCTGCCAAACCTCGGCCTTGCTGATCGCAGTCAAGGCTTCAGCACCTTCATGAATCAGCTCCTTATCTTCCAAAGCCAGGCCTTCCAGCACTTTCGAAGTCGCTTCCAGCTTGGAACGCATGCTGACCTGAATCGGTCCCTTTTTCGGTTCATCCTGAGATTTTGCGGCGAGAGCCACAGGCAAAATCATCCCCAGGCAAAGTGTGCAAAGGATTGTCCGTTTGGAGAGAAACCGAAATGGCGTTGACTGAGTTTTCATGATTGCTCCTTCGTTGGTGGGGACCTGACGGCGTGTGACCACGCACAATCCTCACAATGGCAATCAGTGTGCCGAGACAGAACAATCCGGAGCCGGAACAAGATAAAGGGACACACATCGCGTGTCACAGTCTGTTGTTCTTTCACTAAAACCACTCAGTTCCGCTCGTAGTTCATCGCTCCTTCAGCTCGACCACATGAAAGGAACCGCAGCAAGTCACGAGATTCTCCTCTCCTCGGAGTCGTGTGCACATGGCTCGATCTACGAATGCCGCATGTGCGGAAGCGATGCGCTCGGATACCCCGCAGGTGTGCGGACGGCAATTGTGTGACGATTAGGGACGCGTGAACCTGTCAACCATCCAAGAGACCACGTCGCTGAAAATCGGCCGCCTAAAAAATGCAGCCAAGTCTATTTCGCAATGCATCCACGATTCCGCTACTGCGCGGGCCCGTGCTGCGGAACTGGAATTCTCGTGAGGTTTCAGCGACCTGTTGAATTCGGATCTCCAGATAATCGTCCGGCAGCGTCTCCGAGATGCGATCAGCCCATTCGATCAGGCATAGCCATTCGTCGGACAGCAAGTACTCGTCGGCACCGATCGACAGGAACTCGTCCAGATCACCGAGCCGGTAAGTGTCGAAGTGGGCGACCGGGATTCTTCCGTCCGTATACAACTGCATAATCACAAACGTCGGACTGTTGACGAAAGCAATGTCGACGCCAAGTCCGCTGCAAAGCGCTCGAACAAAGCGAGTCTTCCCGGATCCCAGTTGTCCATTGAGGGCGATGGGAAGACCATGTGTCAGCACAACCGCCAACGCATGGCCCAGCTGGTCAGTCTCGTGTTCGCTTTGGCTTAAAAATGTCAGTGAGCTATTCATGATGCGACGAATCAGCGTCGGCCGCAGGTCCGCTTAAACTCTCTTGCGCAGGACGTTCCGCGGACATGGCAGGGATTCTGGGATCGTCGATCGAGAACAGAGCATCATCAGTGCGGTTGGGAGCTTCCTGATAATTCCAACGCCAAAGCCGGTGCGGTTGAAGTTCATGCGTGATCGAACTGCAACCCGTGGCAAAGAGGAATAACAAGACAGGGGCGATTTTTTTCATGAACGAACGTCTCCTGACAGAATCCAACAATGGCGGGAAGATAAGCCTCAGTGCAGCCGCTGGGAATGCGGATTCCGCCTCTACGACAGGTCTGCCGGGGATTCATGAACCCGAAAGCGGCGATGCCTCGCCGGCAGCGGCAATTCCTGCCGCCAGCGAATCCCAGTAGCAAAAGACTTCGAGTCCTTTCACGTCGCCGACCAACGCTGTTCCTGCGTACGGTGTCGCGCTAATTTACTACGTATCATCGCTCGTTGTTCGGAAGACCGGCTTTTCTCTTGCGTTGAAGCAGGGTAGCATCATCTGACGATGCACATGTTTTTGTTCGTTCGTGTGAGCTTTCAATGAGCCCTGCTTCTCGACGAGAATTTCTGAGTCAAACCGGCGGCGGATTTGCCGGACTGGCCGCGTCCGTTTTGCTTTCGGAAGAATTGCGAGCCAATAACGTTAGCTCACGAATCGATCCTTTGCATCCACTAGCCGAACGTTTGTCGAACGTTGCTCCGCACGCAAAGCAAGTCATCTTTCTGTTTCAGTATGGCGGTCCGGCGACGATCGACCTGCTGGATTACAAGCCAGAACTCATTCGACTGCATGGCCTGCCGGTTCCACCATCGCTGAAGGCGAATCCGGATAAAGTCGGAGGTGTTTTCAATCACTGCCACGACGAGCTGATGGCAGGCCCGTGGCGATGGCGTCAACACGGGCAAACCGGTCAATGGGTTTCCGATCTGCTTCCGCACACGGCGAAACACATCGACGAACTCTGTCAGATTCGTTCGATGTACAGTGATAGTTCTAATCATGCCCCGGCAACGTATTTGATGAATACCGGAGCGATCCTCGGAGGCAAGCCAAGCCTGGGGTCATGGGTCACCTATGGACTGGGTTCAGAAAATCAGGATCTGCCGGGTTATGTGCTGCTCTATAAAGTCGGAGGACTTGGAGGATCGGCCAACTGGAGCAATGGATTTTTACCAGCCGCTTTCCAGGGAACTCAGTTTCGTCATGAAAGTTCACCGGTTCTGAATCTGCAGCCTCCCGCGGCTTATGCATCCTCACAACGCAGCACGATTGATTTTGCTCAGGCGATGAATCGTCGCCATGCGGCGCAGCGACCGGGGATGCTGGATCTGGATGGTCGCATTGCGTCTTATGAGCTGGCGTATCGCATGCAGTCGGAAGCGA
>CAIXQV010000933.1 GCA_903921605.1 uncultured Planctomycetaceae bacterium
ACTACGAACTGGAATTGGAATACAAACTCAGTCCTGGCAGCAATAGCGGCCTCTTCCCGCGAGCCTTTCCCGACGGCAATGTCTCCGGAAAAGATTTCGTGGAAGTGCAATTGCTGGACGATCAGAGTCCGGAGTTCGCGTCGTTACCTGCGGCGAATCGCACGGGCGGTATTTTTGGCAAGGTTGCTCCAAATCCGGCGTCCGTTGTGCCGGCTAATCAGTGGCATCGCGTGCGGTTCAAGCTGCAGGAGAAAACATTGGAACTAAGCATCAATGACGTTGTCGTCATAAAACAGCCGATTACGGATCTTCCGGCGGCCGGACATATCGGACTGCAACTTTATCCAACACAAGTGGAGTTCCGGAACATTCGAGTCCGAGAGAACGCTCCGAACTCGAAAAATGCGGGGCGTTAAAACTGTGACGGTGAGCTGACCTGTTCACGCGAGACACGGCTCGCAATCAGGCCGGCTACGTATCCCCCCTTGAAACCAGCGTCGATATTCACGCAGGCAACATTCGACGCACAGCAGGTCAGCATCGAGAGCATGGCTGTGATTCCCTGCAGCGAGGCTCCATAGCCGACGGAAGTTGGAACACCAATCACCGGGCAAGGCACATAGCCGCCAACAACCGACGGCAACGCGGCCTCCATTCCTGCGACGCAAACGATCGCCACGGCCTTTTGTAATCGAGCAACGTGGCGCTGAAGTCGATGAGGACCAGCGACGCCGACATCAATGATCAGCTCGGAGGGAACTCGCATCCAGTGCAGTGTCTCCAGAGCTTCCTCCGCGACAGGCCGATCACTGCTGCCGGCTGCCACAACGAAGACCTGGATATCGTTGATTGCGACATCTGAGCTAATTGCAGCATCCGAAGTCACGTGTCGTCGCAATGTGCGAGCTGTCTCGTTGTAGATCGCATCCGGAAAAGCACGGAGCAACTCCTCTGCGTGATCAGAGCGAACTCTTGTCACCAGGCTATCCTGACCGAACTCGCGTTGCTTCTGCAGGATGCTGACAATCATCGCCAAGGTTTTCCCTTCCCCGAAAACCACTTCGGGGAAGCCGCAACGTTCCCTTCGCTGCAGATCAAGATCAACCCCGTCGATAGCATCCACTGCTGGCACAGGGCTCGTATTAAGCAGCGCATGGATCGCGGCTTCAAGAGCCACAGGGCTTTCATAAAGATGCGCGAGCGTGGATCGTAAAGTTGCCGCGTCCGGAATCGAACCAGAATTCATAACAGACCAGATTTCCGCTGAGGCACCGAAGTGCGGTAGAGACGCGAAGAATGCTCAATCGTAGCCGTCGGGTAATGCAGTGCTCATTTCCCGGTGAGTGATTACGGATCCTATCATGATTGAACCGGACAGCTCAACGGACTGCACCGGAAACGCGAAAAGCGGGTGAGCAACGGCATGTCGCTCACCCGCTTCGGAGTGTTCTATTCTGAGCTTATGATTGGACAGTAGCCGGATTCGTGAGAATTCGGAGGTCTGCCCAGGAGCTGCACCGAATTCTTACGAATCCGGCTACGCAGATTGATCAAATGCTACCCGCCAGCAGGCTTCCGCCGATGTAACGAGGAATGTCGATTGCGTATTTCACAGCTTGTTTGACCACCGGAGCTGGATTCTTTGGGCTACAGACCTGCAGATCCTTGAACGTCAGTCGATCCGGAGCATTCTCCGTGAAAAGATTCACGCAGATATTCAGGACTTCGCCAAGGTTTCCAGCGATGTTCTCGGCCACGATTCCAGCCTTGGTGGCATCGTTCGCCACGCCGGCAGGGATCATGGACATTGCGGCCCCCATGGAGTTTGCCAGGGCAAGTTCGCACACGAGCACTCGTTGGACGGCCTGAGCATCATCGACGTAGCTGGCAACCACGTGAGGCTTATTCAGATCCGGACCGGGTGCCGAGTTTCGTGCCTCGACCTGATTTCCAAGCAGGCACTGCATCAATTTTTCAACAGTAATTAACGTTGGCAGTGGGTTGCTGCACATGAGTCACCTCGTGAAATCAATGAGCAAGAACGGGAGTAAGAGCAGCTTCGAACGCATTCGGAGTAAACGGCTTCACGATGAAGAACGCAGCGCCGGAATCTTCCGCTTCTTTTTTAACTTCAGCACTGCATTCTGAGGTCACGAAACCGAACAGCGTTTCGTTACCATCAGCGCGGAGCTTCTTGAGGAAATCGATGCCCTTCATTTCGGGCATATTCCAGTCACAGCAGATTGCATGAGGCTTGTGCTCAGCAACCATCGCCAGACCTTCGAGACCATTTCCGGCTTCGACAGTAGTCAGGTTGGCGATCCCCGACTGCTTCAGAGTCCGAATAACGATCATACGCATAGCTTTGCTGTCATCAACGACGAGAACTTTCATGGCGATCCCCCTTGGACTTAAATATGTGTTGCTTTTGCAGGCAACAGCGTCGGATTCGAAAAAAAAGAGAACTAATACACCCGGAACGACTCGGTAAAGTCGACCGGCAAATGAACACTGTCAACATCGCGAGGTTTGCAAGAAACCCGCGTAGTGCTTTGTCATGAATTGATTATCGGGTAGCACGAACCTTCTTGCCCGTCGAAACCCAGTCGCACAAGAATGTCCAACCTGCATCTCAAGGTTTGACAACGCAGTCGTTCTTTATGTGTAGACCGTCCGATCGAGAACTCGCACGATCAGTGGATCACCCTGGCAGCGGTTTGAGACCATCAGCCCGTTAAAAGTACTGTCAAATGGAGCCGCACCGACGCATTCGCCGACGCACGGCAGGGACAGAGCGGAGGCGCCTTCGACGATGCCCTTGAGGTTCCCGCCAACCATGTTGACGATCTCCCCGACTGCGTCGCGAATCTCAGCCTCGGACAGCTCTTCTTCGCTCATCGCAAACATATTGGATGCAATGGCGACAGCTGTTCTGCGAGGAGTCAGCACCTGAATCAGCGAATCCCAGTCACCCGAGATACGAATTACTGCGGATAACGCATCCGATTCATCGCATCCAGAATGTTCTGATGGTTCTAGTTCGAGGCCCAGCATACCGGTGCAGACATCGGACACGACCTGCTGAAGTGTCTGTTCATCAATCGTCATGGAGTCAAGTCCTATACTGCGACCGGTCTGAAACAGACGGTCTTGCCAATGGTCTCTCGGGTGAACGGAACATTCAAAGTGATCAGCGTCTCGCCGCCTCCGAGAAACAAGTAACCGTCGGGACGCAGAACCTTATGGATTCTTTTCAGGATCTGTTCCTTCGTGGGCTGATCAAAGTAGATCATGACGTTACGAAGAAACACTATGTCATACTGAGTCGTTGTGGGCCACGGACCTGTTAAATTCATGCGACGAGCATCAATCATTTTTCGCAGTTCCGGTCGAGCACGCCATGAGTTGCCCGTTCGTTCGAAATGTCGCAGCAGCATCTGCGCGGGTAGACCCCGATTGACTTCAAACTGGCTGTAGGTTCCTTCCTGAGTTCTCTTCACCATTTCTTCTGACAGGTCGGTTGCGTGGATCTTCACATTCCATGCGCCGAGTTCGTTGAAGTATTCTCGCAGGGTCATGCCGATCGTGTACGGTTCCTGTCCGCTGGAGCTGGCACCGCACCAGATATTCAGTGACTTCGAAGCAGATCGGGCCTGAAGCATGTACGGGATCACGCTTGAACGAAGTGCTTCAAACGGCGACATATCGCGGAAGAAGCTGGTTTCGTTGAT
>CAIXQV010000934.1 GCA_903921605.1 uncultured Planctomycetaceae bacterium
TCAGGCACGATTTCCTGAAGGGCTCGCGGCGTGTCCTCGGCGACTCTTCGCAGCACGGCCACCGTACTGGGAGCTCGAAACGGAGGTCGGCCGCACGCCATCTGATACAGCACACTGCCAAGGCTAAAGAGATCGGTTCGATGATCCAGAGGTAGCCCCATCGCCTGCTCGGGAGCCATGTACATCGGCGTCCCGGAGATCATGCCCGATCGAGTCAGGCTGGCATCATCAGCAGCGCGAGCCAATCCGAAGTCGGTGATTTTGACTTTTTGATCGACGACGCCCTCGATCAGAATATTACCGGGCTTAATGTCACGATGAATCAGGCCCAGAGCATGAGCCGCCGCGAGCCCACTGGCGGTTTGCTGGCCAAGGTACAGCACTTCTGTGACGTCCAGCGGGCCGTTTTCGTTGAGCTTATGCTGAAGTGTGTACCCGTCGATGAACTCCATCACCAGATACGGCAATGGCTCCTCTTCCACACTGTGAACGGCCACGATGTTTTCGTTGCGGATCGCTGCGGCAGAACGAGCTTCCCTCAGAAATCGTTTGCGAGGCGGCGACGTCGCGGCCATCTGAGGATTCATGACCTTGATGGCGACATGACGATGCAGCTTTTCGTCGAAGGCCTTGAAGACAACGCCAAAGCCGCCCTGACCGAGCACTTTCAGGATCTCATAGTGCCCCAAAGTCCCGATGGAGCCCGCCTTTGTCGACGGTTGCAGGAAGCTCAGATCGACACGACGCTCGGCTTCGTCATCATCACAGGAATCATCATCCCCTGAATCCCCAGTCCCTGGAGTGAACGCCCTGACGATTTCCGTGGAGGACTGCGCGTCGCTAACCTGCGGATTCACCAGCTTTTGATCAGCGCGAGTCTCCGGCAGTTTTCCATCAAAATCAACCGCAGGAATCTCAAGGAACGACCCGGCCTCGTTGTGCGACTTCAGCAGCGCGGCAACTCGAGCGAACAGTTCAGCGTTTCCTTCGCACGCCTTTTCAATGAAGGTTTGCCGTGCCTTCGGATCAGAAATTTCCACGGCGGCATCGAAAATCACTCGTTCGTTGATTGGCATTGGTTGCTCTGTGCAAAAAGTCCCTTTGACCAGACTCGCCGAATTCACGGGAAAACAGCGATCCCGAGACGCCGAAAGCTGAAACCTTCAACGCTCATAGGTCAGTGCGAGGGACTCACAGAATCTACGCCAGAATTTCTTAAAAGAGAATCCCGGAAAGCCATTGTGTGCTATGAAACTTCCCGATGGAGCCACGCTTTGGCGAAGACCCAGACTCGGTCGGCCGTTCGTGGCGAAATATCCATCGCGGCGGCAGTCTCAGCAATGGTCAGGCCGGCAAAGTAACGCAACTGCACCAGTTCTGCGGCTGTGGCATCCACTGCTTGGAGCTTTGTCAGCGCGGCGTCGATGGCGATCAGATCTTCACGTGGCGAGGCCGCCTCAATCTCCAGCAAGTCCAGATCCTCGCGAACAACCTCACCGCCGTGTTTAATGCGCTCTTTTCGGCGAGCCTTCTCAATGAGAATCCGTCGCATCGCTTCCGCTGCGGCACCAAAGAAGTGACCACGCGTCTTCCATTGCTGAATCGTGCTGGTATCCACAAGTCGCAGAAAAGCCTCGTGAACCAGAGCAGTGGCCTGCAGTGTCTGCGGCGTCCGTTCCCGATTGATCCGGCTCGCCGCAAGTCGTCGCAGTTCGTCGTACACCAGCGGCAACAACTGCTCCGCGGCGTGAGTGTCACCCTGTTCAATTGCCGTCAGGAGCACTGTGACTTCAGACATGGCACGCCACAGATTTACGGGTGCAGGAAATTAACCCAGTCCGTACGCAGCGAGTATCGGACCTACTGGCCCCGGTCGTCGCGCGATGCTGATCATGGAGAGGAAAGGGCTCCCGTTTCAACGGAGCCCTGATGGTCTGCCAAAACCCAAACCGGAGGTTGTCCGTCATTCTCGCGCAGCGAGAATGACGGATCCTGGAATCAAAGGCTGACAACGGGCTCGCCATGAAATGTGACTGGCGGCCTCTCACATAAGATCCTGTCAATGAGCAATCTCAGGCAGCTTGTTCAAAAGAGTCATCAGCCAGATCTTCTTCTTCCTCGTAGACGAGGTAATAGATGTTGCTGGCGGCTTCTTCGAGGTAGTGCTTGATATTCTCGCTTTGCACGCCTTCCATGAGTCGATCCAGCGCTTCGACAACTCGATCAACTTCTTCGCTGCTGATTTCTTCGTACTCGTCAGAACTTGTGAGGCGAAACTGTGAGTCTTCTGACATAGCGATGCTCCTCCATGAGTCCGCCGACTGTCGCGGCAAATCCAATAACCTACTGATCAAGTCTTTGTTTATCGACAGCGGCTTCCCTGCCACCGGACGAGTAAACCCGGTTTTCCTGATGTCCGCAACCCGAGGGTTACCGAGTTCCCGCAGACTATCACTCCCCCATGGCGATGAATACACCGGATCGGCAGAACTTGCCGGTTCGATTGCTGCTGGCAGATCATCAGTTCACCACAGAGCGTGACGGTCTCCTCTGTTCGGATCCAATCTTAAGCCAGGATCCAGTCGTCGGCAGGGCAGTCGTCGCGGTACGCTCGTCATCGTCGTTCCCGAAGGATACAGTCACGGTCCTTTGCGAGCTTACTCGCCCCCGCCTGTTCCTCTGCCTGCCGATCAACGAAGGTGATTCTATGACGCTGTCTTTTCGACGCATCTTTCAATGCATTTCTTTTTTCGCTCCGGGCTTTGCGTTTCTGTTTGTCCTCGAGACAACATCGTTAACCGCATTTGGATCCGAAGGCTCATTACGAGTCGGAGTGGCCGAAGCCGATATCACGCCGCCGGTCGGTTTCCCGATGGCTGGCTACTATCACGAACGTCTGGCTGAAGGCGAAATCGATCCTCTGAAAGCCCGTGCGATTGTGTTTGTCGACGGCGAAACCAGCGGGGCACTTGTCGTCTGTGATCTGATTGGCATCTCAACGGATCTCAAGAACGAAGTTCGAAAACGTGCTTCTGAGA